>JAPTWT010000171.1 GCA_028064935.1 Gammaproteobacteria bacterium
CGAGGGCACCGATGTCACCCCCGCGGACTTCGGACTGACCGGTCGGCAGCCGCCGCGCTGGACCTAGGCCCTGCAGGGGCGCCCATGCGGCGCCCCTGCCTCTCTTCGATTTTTCTCATGGATTTCTGGAGCGACTATGGCACCCACCTATGATTACCACTGCCTGCGATGTGACAATCATCTCACGATCCGCCACCGGATCGGCGCGCCTCGGCCATGCTGCCCGCATTGCCAAGGCCCGTTACGACCGGTGATATCGGCGGCGCCCGCCATACATGCGCGCATGGCCCACGGTCGCGAGGACGCGGTGCGCGTGCTCGAGTCGTCCCGTTCGGTGCCCTGCCAGACGTGCGGCACGTCCTGCCGGCACCACTAGGCACGCTTTCGATCCCGGCGTGATCGCCCTATACTGGTGGGCCATCGTCCGGCACCTGGCCTGGCATTGCGCCACGCACGGGGCTGATGCGCGAGGATTTACGCCATGACGAACAAGGACCCGCTCGCGGACTTGAGTCCGCTGTCGTTTCTGCAGATGTTCGTGACGCAAAGCGTCAAGCTCTCCGGCCTGGCCCCCGGCGCTCCGCGCCACGACGCCATCGAATACCTCGGGCTTACAGCCAGCAGCTGTCTCGAACTCTACGCGCGCCAGCAGATGAATCTGCCCGAAAAGATCGATCGCGAACACTATCAGCGACTCATCTTGTACATCAAAAACGCGATCGGCGGCGAATTCGAGGCCGTGTCGGGCGCCGAGGGGGTCGTGCACGTCGAGAATCATCGCTGTCCGTTCGGCGCGCGCGTACGGGATGCCCCGGAGTTGTGCCGCACCACGGCCTCGGTCTTCGGCGGGATCGCCGCGCGCAATTTCGGCTATGCGAAGGTCGAGCTGAAGAGGCGCATCGCACTGCGCGATGATCGTTGCGAGGTGTGCATCTATACAGATCGGGAAGCGGCCAAGGGGCAGGCGGGTGACGAGTATGTGAGCGAAGGCGAGACGGTCGTTTCGCGGCAGGCCCTGGCGGATATCAGCGTGCGTGTTGCCGACAAGATGGCGCACGCCCTGTGCCCGTCCGGACGCGCGCATGGCGCGCATTACCGGCCTCTGATCGTGGCCGAATCCCGCGCCATGCGCGAGATACTGAGGGCCGTGGAGCAGGTGGCACCGACGCGGGCCAGTGTCCTCATAAGCGGAGAGACTGGGGTCGGCAAGGAGATCGTAGCCCGTGCCATCCATGCCTTAAGTTCCCGCAGTGCCGGCCCGTTCCTGGCCGTCAACTGCGGCGCTGTTCCTTCCAATCTCATAGAGACGACGCTATTTGGCCATGAAAAGGGCGCCTTTACGGGGGCCCACAGCCTTCATCATGGCCTGTTCGAGCGCGCCGATCGAGGGACGTTGTTCTTAGATGAGATCGACAGCCTGCCGTTATTCTCGCAGGCCAATCTGCTGCGCGTCTTGCAGGAAGGCGAGTTCGAACGGGTCGGTGGCGGGCAGGCGCGCCATGTCGACGTACGCGTGGTGGCGGCTGCCAATCGACCGCTCGAATCGCTGGTCGCCGCCGGCCAATTCCGCGGGGATCTCTATTACCGGTTGAATGTCGTACCGGTATGCATCCCGCCGCTTAGGGAGCGCCCGGAGGATGTGGCCGGCCTCGTTCATCACCTGCTCACGGCGCTGGCACAACGCCATGGTGGTCCGTCAAAGTCCTTGAGTGATCGTGCCTGGGGGCAGGTGATGGCCCATACGTGGCCCGGTAACGTCCGCGAACTCGAAAACGTCCTGGAGCGGGCGTTTTTGTTTACCCCCGGCCGTGTGATCGATGATGTCGATTTACATGATGGGAGCGGTATCGCCGTTCCTTACGCGCAGTCGCCGGGCACCGGCGGAATGCTGCATGCGGCCAGACGCCGGGCGACCCAGACTATCGAGACCCGCGTGCTTCAGGATGCGCTCGAGCGCCACCATGGCAATGTGACGGCCATGGCGCGCGAGATGGGGATCACGCGCCGCGCCATCCATCAGAAGCTCAAGCGCTATGCCCTGGCGGCGGCCGCCTATCGGGGCGACGGGCGCACAGCCCGCCGTCGATAGCCGCCCGATCCTA
Organism: Gammaproteobacteria bacterium; assembly: GCA_028064935.1. Next base: position 2,103 of record JAPTWT010000171.1, read on the forward strand.
CCCTTGTCTCTGCGCGAATCGTGCGCGCATTGTCGGTTACCCGACAGAACACCGCGTCGTGGCCGATCGCAGGATCAGGCCGACCTCATCCCGGCGCCTTACGCCCGCCGCCGCAAAGCCCCCGTTGCGACCCCGTGGCATGCCGCCATGCACCAAAGCCGAGTACGCGTGCGCCGAAAAGGCCAGCGGCAGGACGTGTCGTGCGCGTGCCGCGGACGGGGGCGCGCGGTGGCGTCTACGGCGGCCCCGGGCCCGGTGCCATGTTCCTTGCTGTAGCGTATCCATCGAGGGGCTCGTGACCCGGGAGCGGGAGTTGTGGCAGGGCGCGAGGCCTATCGGGGGGCTATGGATCCGGTACATGGTGCGGACGCGGGCATCGACGCGCGTCGCGAGACGTCGCATTTCCATCCTGAGGACTACGTCCTGCATCATATTCAGCGCGCTGTCGCCAACCGGCAGACGATCGAGATCGCACTCGACGGGGACGGCACACTCAAGGTGTTCGGGGGCGAAGGGACATTCACCGCCGACATTTACGATATGGCGACGCTTTGTACGCTCCCGGCCTCGTATTTTCGGGTCGAGGTGGTGTCCGTAGACGACCGGGGCGGCGGTCGTCACGATGTCGCCGAGTTGTTATGGCAGGCCGCCTATCATGCCTCGCAAGGTCGGCTCGTCAGGGGTTGCTACCACTATGATGTGGTGGAGCTCGTGCGCTGGCCGAACGTCACGCGCCTGCCCGGCGGCGAACAGGCCATCCGGCTGGCGGCACTCTTGAGCCGGCATCCGACCTCCATTCTTTTCGCAAGCCGCGTGCTCGACATCGATGCCCCGGACATTTATCGGCTGTATTCGGCGGCACACTGCGCGGGCCTCACGCGCCTCCTGAATCGCGAACCCGAGCCTCCGGCGCTGCGTCCCCATGCCAAGCGCGGCGTTTTCGGGCTGATTCTGCAACGGCTGGCGGGGCGCTAGATGGCGGATGCAGAACACAAGATCATGTTTGCCGGGCCGGTCGGCGCCGGGAAGACCACCGCCATCGGCGCCATCAGCGACATCCCGGTGGTGACTACCGAGGCGCGCGCCACCGACGATGTGGCGATGTGCAAGAGCCGCACCACGGTGGCCATGGATTACGGTGTCATCATGTTGGATGGCGGAGGCAAACTGCACCTCTACGGGACGCCGGGTCAGGAGCGGTTTCGTTTCATGTGGGACATCCTGGCGACGGGGAGTCTGGGCGTTGTCCTGCTCATGGATAATGCGCGCCCCGACCCCCTTGCGGATCTGCGCTTTTATCTGGACGCCTTCCAGGATTTGGTCGCCGGGACGGCGGTGGTTGTTGGTGTCACGCGCACCGACATGCAGCCGCGGCCTTCCATTGCCGCCTATCAGACGTGGGCCTTGGCGCACGGCCTGCGGATCCCGATTCTCACAGTGGATGCGCGATCGTGCGAGGACATCGCGATGCTCCTCAAGGTTCTGCTCGCCATGCTTGATCCGAGCCTGCGCCGATGATCGCGGCGTTGGGCCATACCGATGCGCCTGACCGGGCCCTTGACTTGCAAGGCTACGGGGTTGCGTTTGGTGAACGTGTGGTCTTGAGTTCCGTGGATATGGTATTGCCGAAAATGGGCGTGACCGCGCTTTTGGGGCCCGCCGGGACCGGTAAGTCGACGCTGCAAAGGACGCTCGCGGGATTCAACGATGCCAACCCCTCCCTGCGCACCTGGGGTGAGGCGCGCCTTGCGGGCCTTGCGGTGGGCGCGACGGCAAGGCCTGCCCTGGTATGTCAGAGCGCGCGCATGATCACCGCCAGTGTGCTCGACAACCTCGTGCACGGCTTGGCGTCGCGCGCGGATGACCTGCGAGGAGCAGTGCGTGTGGGCCCGGGAGGGCCTTCACCGGTCGGGGCTTGCGGAACTCGTGGGCCGCTTGCACGAGCCGGCTGCCGGTCTGTCTTTGGTCTGGCAGCGGATGCTGGCGGTGTTGCGGGTACTGAACGGTGACCCCCGCGTGCTTTTTGTCGATGAACCGACCACCGGTCTCGGCGAGGATGATGCGCTGCGTCTATTGGCCTTACTCAAGGAGGAGGCGCAGCGGCGCGCGGTGCTTATAGCCCTCCACAATCAGCGTCATGTGCGCTTCGTGGCCGATCGGGCCGTGTTACTGGCGGGAGGCGTCGTCCAGGAGGCCCGCGCCACGCAGGCCTTTTTTCCACGCCGCTGACTGCCGCCGGGCAGGCCTATGTGCGCACCGGGACGTGCGCTATGCCCGCGCCCGGCGCGCCGCCGGACGACCTGGACCTGGCGGCCCCCTTGCCGGCCGCGATACCGCAGGCGGGCCAGCGCCAGGCGGGGCCCGCCCGCGGCCCGCGCGGTTTTCTATGGCTGTACAAGGGTCGGCTCGCCGGCACGCCTCAGCCCGGGGTGTTTTTCGACATCGATCATGACCTGCGGGCCTTGCGCCGCGTCGGTATCACGGTGCTTGTATCGTTGACCGAGACGCCGATCGAGGCCGCGGCGTTGGATGCCCACGACCTGCGCGCGCTGTGGTTCCCGATACCGGATAGGGAGCCTCCCACAGCGGATCAGGCCTATGAGATCTGCCGGGCGCTCGACCGACTCTTGGCCTGCGGCGATGTCATCGCCGTGCACTGCCGGGCCGGCCTTGGCAGAACGGGGACTGTGCTCGCTGCCTATCTCATATGGAAGGGCGCGAGCGCCCTCGATGCCGTGGAGGGCGCGCGGCGTATCGAGGCGCGCTGGATCCAGTCGGAGTCGCAGGCGCGATTCCTCGAGGAGTTTGCGGTGTCGGTCGCCCGTTCCTCGCATTCGATACCCGATCATTCCCCACAGGAGAGGTAACGGTATGTCCGATCTCGAAGGTCATCTTCAGAAGGCCATTGTGTCGATCCCGGAGTGCGTGGCGGCGGGCTATGTGGATCTCAGTACCGGCATGCTGCTTGGCATCCGGACCGTGGATTCGCATCCCCAGGAGGTCCTGGAGCTGCTCTCGGCGGCCACGTCGGATCTCTTCCAGGGGACCAACGTGGTGACCATAGAAAACCTCTTCAAGAAGGCCCGCGGTCTCCCGGCTGACGGCGGCTATCATTATTTCCAGGAGATGATCATTACGAGCGATAACCTCCTGCATCTCTTCCTAATGGGTAAGACACATACCGATCATGTGGTCGTTTTCGTGTGCCGTCGTTCCGCCAATCTGGGGATGGCGATCATGAAGGCCCGTACGGCGTTGCCGGATATCGAGTCGGTCGTGTAAGAACGCTATCACGCGCCGGCGTAGAACCGCTGTCCAATCGATTACCAAGGAGGTTGTCATGTTGGCTCAAGTAATGCAGAAATCCCCTCTGAATCGGGCAAGCCAGCTGAGGTCTGCGCTCCGGGGGCTAAACGCCTTATCCGCCGATATCGAGGCGTCGGCCGTCATATCCGGCGACGGGCTCATGCTTGCGTCGATGCTCGATCCGCATATCGCCGCCGATCGTTACGCCGCCATGTGTGCCTCGCTTTTGGCGCTGGCCGAGCGGGCTGCGCAAGAGGTACACCGCGGGCGACTAAAGCGCGTCATGATCGAGGGTGAACATGGCACGATGCTGCTCGTTCAGGCCGGCTGCGATGGTGTTCTTGCGGTCGCGGCGCGGCAAACCGTCAATCTCGGCATGGTGTTTCTCGAGGCCACCAAGGTCGCGGCGCGCATTCGTGGGCTACTCGATCAGTCTCCTTGAGAAGGGGATCGCGCTTGACTCGGCAGCGGCGGATGTCTGCCGATACCCATCCCGGGGGCGTATCATAAAGCCGGTGGGCCCGCCGACGGCGTGCCCTGATGGCCAGCATGGGACAATGGGACGGCGACATGGATATCGCAATCATAGGTGCAAATGGCTCCATAGGGCGGCAGATTGCCATACGCATCATCATGGAAAGACTCCTTGGCGCCACGGACCGGTTGCAGCTCGTGGGCCGACGTGATGGACGTAGCGCCGCGGCGCTTTATGGCTTTTGCCAAGACCTGAAAGACGCCTTTTCCGAAAACTGTCCGTTGCTCGATGTGGCCCTGGAGCCGGAGGATGTGGTGGCCGACATCGTCATCATGGCGGCCGGCGCGACCATCCATTCCGATCAGGACACGAAGGCGGCCATGCCGAGCCGCGATGACCTGGCGATCGTCAATCGCGCGCTCGCTATCCGTTATGCCGACGCCCTGTGCCGTTATGGCCATGGACATGAGATCGTGGTCGTGGTTACGAATCCGGTGGAGTTTCTGGTAGACATCTTCTCGGCGCGCTATGACCGTAAGCGGGTCATCGGCATAGGGGCCTATCAGGACAGCCTGCGTTTTCGGCGTGAGGTGGCGCGCTCCATCAATGTCTCCCGGCAGGCGGTGCGCGCCATGGCGATAGGCGAGCACGGGGATGGCCTGGTGCCCTTGTGGAGCAGTGTCATCGTTCAGGGATTTTCCGACAGTGAGACGCGCCGGGCGATTCATGCTGTGCGTGGCGGGCGTGTCAGCACGGACTATCCTGGTTCGGTCGGTGCGGCACGCGCGCAGGTCATCCAGATCGTCCGAGAAGGCCGCATACGCGAGGCCTTTGCCCTCTTCGATACCCTGGCCCCGGATGTCCGGGTCGTAATCGGGCCCTTTCTGACGCTTTTTTCCGGGGCCAAGACCGACGTCGCGACCGCGAACGCGACTGTCGATCTCGTGTGCACCATTGTCGGTGGCCGCGACAGCGTGGTGGCTGCACAGGTGCAGTTGCATGGCGAGTTCGAGGGGGTGCATACCTCCATCGGCGTGCCGATCATCGTCAATACCAAGGGTTGGGAATCGGCCTATCCGCTCGCCATGACGGATGGCGAACGCCAGCTGTTCCTGGCGGCGGCGGTGCGCGTGCAGGAGAAGATCAAGACGTGGACGAGCATTTGAACGACGGTGTTGAGCGTCACGAGCTACGCCTGCGCGTAGTCAACCAGCCCGGGACCCTGCATGTCATTTCGGCGATCTTCTCGACGCGCGGCCTGTCTATCGATGCGATTCAGATCCCTCCGGCCGCCCCCGACTCGGGGACCATGGACATCACCCTCCGCTTCCAGGCCGAACCCGCGCGCCGGATCGCGATCGTACGTATGCTCTCTCGACTGGAGTGTGTGATCGCAATCGCCTGATGGGTTCCAGAACCGCTCAAGGTGTCGTCGCGCGCGCCTGATAGCGTGCATGGAGGGTACGCACACCCTCCGCCAAGGCTTGCAGCGATCCGGCGTTTTCGAGGATATCGTCCGCGAGCGCGCGCCGCACGGCGGGCGATGCCTGGATGGCCAGCAGCCGCTCTATACTGATCGCATCGAGCCCCCGCTCCTGCAGCCTGCGCCGCTGTACCGAAGGCTCGGCGTCGATGACGAGGACGCGATCGATCCACGGGGGGCGCCCGGTCTCGGCAAGCAGCGGGATCACGAGCACGGCATAGGGCCGCGCGCCTCTGGACCTGCCCCTCATGAGTTCCTGGATCGGGGGATGCAGGATGGCCTCCAGGGTCTTACGTGCGCGGGGGTCGGAGAACACGCGCTCACGCAGTCGCGGGCGCAAGATGCGTCCCTCGCTATCGGCGATCTGGTCGTCCCCGAAGGCCGTGCGCACGGCGGCATTGGCGGCTTGCCCCGGCTCCAGAAGTTCATGGGCGATCTGATCGGCATCTACGACCACCGCACCGCATTCAGCGAAGACCTGCGCGGCGGCCGACTTGCCGGCACCTGCGCCGCCGGTCAGCGCAACACGGTAACTAGCCATGGGTGCTGCGCAGGTACAGGGTCGTGAGCGGCCAGCCATAAAAGAGGGCAAGCCAGATGGCGGCACACAGAAACGGACCGAAGGGCATGGGGGTGGCGCGTGTCTGGCGCCCGCTCACGATCAACGCGCCCCCGTAGAGGGCGCCGGTCAGGGAGGCGAACAGCAGCACGAGCGGCAGCATCGGCCAGCCAAGCCACGCCCCGCCGAGGGCAAACAGCTTGAAGTCGCCGCGGCCCATGCCTTCCTTGCCGGTGATCAGACGGAATATATGAAAGACCAGCCAGAGAAACACATAGGCACCGGCAGCGCCAACGACCGCCGAGTCGAGCGATGCATAAAGGCCGGCGCGATTGACGAGCAGTCCGAGCCAGAGGAACGGCAGGGTGATGGTGTCGGGCAAGATCTGCTCGCGCATGTCGATGAAGGTCAATGCGATGAGTGCGGCGGTGAGCGCAAAGGCGAACCCGCCACGTGGCGTCAGCCCAAAGTGCGCGACAGATACGATGGCGGCGAGCGTCGTCAGGGCCTCTATCAGGATGTATTGGCGCGGGATGGGTGCCCGGCAATGGCGGCAGCGTCCGCGCAGCAGCAGGTATCCAAAGAGCGGGATGTTGTCCCGGATCTTGAGGGGCGCATGGCATTGCGGACAGTGGGACGCGGGCCAGGCGATGTTGAAGGTCTCGGCGACGTCGGTCGCCGGCAGCGCCAGGGCCTCGCGACAGTCGCGTTCCCACTCGCGCTTGAGGATGATCGGCAGGCGATAGACGAGCATGCTGAGAAAGCTTCCAATAACAGCGCCCGTGACGGCCACGAACAGATAGCCTGCGACAGGGTCGGAGGCGAGCGGGATACCATTCATGGGTGGCGCACCGCCCTTGCTCGGTAAGCGCATGCGGCGCGCCACTTTTTAACCGCCGGACCGGCCTTTGGAGACACCGTACTTCCTATATTACCGTGAGGCCGCATGGATGAGTCTCCGTGAAGCGGGAATCGCGATCGTAAGGCCAGAAATCCCCTGGTCTTCAGGGGGAGGATGTCGACGAACGGTTACCGCGCATGGCCCGGGGCGCGCCGGCAATCCCTGAGTCCGCTTCAGACATGCCGGGTCATGGGTGGCCGTCGTGTCTTGTCATTCGTTGGTCACGCGCTCCACTTCCTCGAGGCTCGTGATGCCGTCGCGCACCTTTTTCAGGCCCGATTGACGCAGGTCCGAGACCCCGTCTTTTTGCGCCTGCTCGGCGATGTCGTTGGCGTTGCCGCCGTTCATGATGATCTGGCCGATCGCCGGGCTTACCGGCATGACCTGATAGATGCCGACGCGCCCCTTGTAGCCGCCGTTGCATTGGTCGCAGCCCCCTGGGCCGAAGATCTTCAGGCCGGGGATGTCTTCCGCGCGAAAGCCCGCCCGGCGCAGGACTGGTTCCGGGAGTTCCAGGGGTTTGCGACAGTGCACGCACAGTCGCCGCGCCAGGCGCTGGGCGATGATGAGATTGACCGCCGAGGCGATATTGAAGGGGGGCACGCCCATGTTCACGAGCCGCCCGAGGGTCTGGGGCGCATCATTCGTATGCAAAGTCGAGATCACCATATGTCCGGTCTGCGCGGCCTTGATCGCGATCTCTGCGGTCTCGAGATCGCGGATCTCGCCGACCATGATGATATCGGGGTCCTGGCGCAGAAAGGCGCGCAGTGCGGTGGCGAAGGTCAGCTTGGCGCGTTCGTTGATGTTGACCTGATTGATGCCGGCAAGATTGATCTCGACCGGGTCTTCGGCGGTCGAAATATTGCGATCCGGGGTGTTTAGGATATTGAGTGCGGTATACAGGGTTACGGTCTTGCCGCTGCCGGTCGGTCCGGTGACAAGGACCATGCCATAGGGCCGCTCGATTGCCTCCAGGTAGATGGCCTTCTGGTCGGACTCGAACCCGAGCTTGTCGACGCCCAGCGAGGCCGATGCCGGATCGAGCAGACGCATCACGACCTTTTCGCCAAACAGCGTCGGCAGGGTACTCACCCGGAAATCGATCGCGCGCGTCTTTGATACACGGATCTTCATGCGTCCGTCCTGCGGAATGCGGCGCTCGGATATGTCGAGTCGCGCCAGAATTTTGACGCGCGCGGCGATGCGCGCCGCGAGCGCGATCGGCGGGGCGGCGACCTCCTGCAAGACACCGTCGGTCCGGAACCGGACCCGGTAAGTCCGCTCGTAGGGCTCTATGTGGATGTCCGAGGCCCCACGGTTGATGGCGTCGAGCAGGATCTTGTTGACGAAGCGGACGATGGGCTTGTCATTGATGTCACTTTCGGCGACGGCATCGGCGGGTTCGGCGCCGTCCCCGCCCGCATCGATGCCCTCCAGGGATTCGCTTACCGCCATGTCGGCCAGTGAATCGCCGGGGTCGCTGAGATTGCGGTCTATGAGTTGTCCGAGCTTACCTTCTTCGACGAGCAGGGGCTCGGGGAGCAGTCCTGTGTTGAACTTGATCTCGTCTAAGGCCGTCAGATTGGTGGGATCGGCCACGGCCACGAACAGGCGATTCCCGCGCTTGAAGATCGGCAGCACGCGGTGGCGCCTTATGAGTTTGGCGTCGACGAGCTTGATCGGAAAGGTCTCGCTGTCGAAGGCGCTGATGTCAAGTAGCGGGATACCGAATTCCTCGGAGGCGGCCTTGGCGATGGTCAGGGCGTCGAGCTTCTTGCTCTCCACGAGCCGCGTCACGAATGAGACCTTATTGGTCTGCGATTCGGCATTCAGGCGCTCGACCTCAGCCGGCGTCAACAGCTGGTCGCGCACGAGGCGCGCCGCAAGCCCTGTCAACAACACGCCGTCATTTACCATCGGATGGACTGTCGCCATGGATACAGATTCGACCTTGCCCGGTATCATATGGAGATGGCTATCTATAGTAGTCAACTTGGCGTACTTAGCCAGTCCTGTTTATCGGACCGGCCGCCCTTGACCGGACGCCTGGTATAATTTAGACTAATTCTAAATCCACACCCACACGGAGTACGACGATGAACCTGAAAGGTACCAAAACCCACGATAATCTCAAGGCCGCGTTCGCCGGCGAGTCGCAGGCCAACCGCCGCTATCTCTATTTCGCCGCCAAGGCCGACGTTGAGGGCTACAATGACGTATCGGCGGTGTTTCGTTCCACCGCAGAAGGGGAAACGGGTCATGCCCACGGCCATCTCGAGTACATGGAGGCGGTCGGCGATCCGGCCACCGATCTGCCGATCGGCAGCACCGCCAACAACCTGAAGGCGGCCATTGCCGGCGAGACCCACGAGTACACGGACATGTATCCGGGTATGGCCAAGACCGCGCGTAGCGAGGGTTTCGACGAGATCGCTGACTGGTTCGAGACGCTCGCCAAGGCCGAGCGCTCGCACGCCAACCGGTTCCAAAAGGCGCTCGACGGCCTCGGTAAGTAGGCCCTTACAATAGGCTATGCGCGAAGCGGGCCGGCATTGTCGGCCCGTCTTCTTTCTGGGAGGAGGGGGGAGATGGAAAAAGAATCGGACAAGGCCGTGGTCAATCGTGAGGGGAATCTCGAGGCCCCGACACGCCACCCCATTGCCTGGCGTGATCCGCTCTTTACCGATCCCACCGCCCTCGACGCCGAATTGACCCGGGTTTTTGATATCTGTCACGGTTGCCGCCGATGCTTCAATCTCTGTCAGGCGTTCCCTACGCTCTTTGACCTCATAGACAACTCCGCGGACATGGAGATTAAGGGCGTCGACCATGCCGATTACGCAAAGGTCGTCGATCAGTGTTATCTGTGCGACATGTGCTACATGACGAAATGTCCGTACGTGCCGCCGCATCCCTGGAATGTGGATTTTCCGCACCTCATGCTGCGCGCCAAGACCGCGAAGTTCCGCGCGGGTAAGACGCGCCTGCGCGATCGTGTCCTGACCAGCACCGATGCGGTCGGGAGACTCGCGGGTATCCCGGTTGTCGCGCAGGTGGTCAACGCCGCCAACCGCAACGGTGCAGCGCGCGCCCTGTTGCAGTCCGCGCTCGGTGTGGACGCGCGCGCGCGGCTGCCGGCCTATCACAGCCGCACCTTCCATAAGAGCTGGCAATCCGCGTCCTTGACCCCCGAACCGACCCCCGAGACGCGGGGGCGCGTGATCGTTTTCGCGACATGCTTTGGCAACTACAACGAACCCGACCTTGTCACCGATCTCGCGCGCGTGCTGGAGCACAATGGGATCGGCGTGCACCTCTACGCCTCGGAACGGTGTTGCGGCATGCCGAAGCTCGAGGTGGGCGACCTCGAAGGCGTCGCCGCCCTGAAGGAGGCGAACATCGCGGGGCTTGCCGCGTTGGTCGACGAGGGCTACGATATCGTTGCGCCGGTGCCGTCTTGCGTGCTCATGTTCAAGCAGGAGCTCCCGCTTCTGTTTCCCGACGACGCGGCGGTGGCCAAGGTCCAAAAGGCCATGTTCGATCCCTTCGAGTACCTGCTCCTGCGCCACAAGGCCGGACGCATGAGGACGGATTTTCCCAATCCGCTCGGCAAGATCGCCTATCATGTCCCCTGCCATCAGCGTGTGCAGAACATCGGTCTAAAGACCCGCGATCTCCTCATGATGGTCCCGGGGACTACGATCGAGGTGATAGAGCGCTGTTCGGGGCATGACGGGACCTACGGCGTGAAGACGGAATTCTACGAGGACGCGGTCAAGATCGGACGCCCGGTGGTGACGCGCATCCGCGCGGCCGGCGCGGATCACTTCATGAGTGATTGCCCGATAGCCGGCCACCACCTCGCTCAGGGCCTAGGCGCGCAGGCCGCGCCGGTCTCGCGTTACGCGCTGCTGCGCCGTGCTTACGGCATCGATTGAGGAATATCCACCCAAGGCAAGGAGAGCAAAGGTATGGCACACGAAGACTTGCATGAAACGGCATCGGAGCTTACGGAAGCGACCCGCGAGATGCACAGGGCGATCATTTCGCTCATGGAGGAATTGGAGGCCATCGACTGGTATCAGCAGCGGGTGGATGCCTGTCGGGATGCGGAGCTGCGCGGGGTCCTAGCCCACAACCGCGACGAGGAGAAGGAGCATGCGGCCATGGCGCTCGAGTGGATCCGACGTCATGATCCGGTATTCGATCGCGAGTTGCGCAAGTACCTCTTCAAGGACGGCAGCATCGTCGCCAAGGAGCATGGCTAAACCGGCTGAACGCGAGGGTTTTATGCAGACATTGACACGCAAAGACCTGATGTCTCTCGAGAAATACGCCGAGGAGCGGCCGGCATTCCGGGCGCGCGTCATGGCCCACAAGCGCGACCGGCAGGTGGCCATAGGGGCGCACGCCACCTTGTATTTCGAAGACCGTCTCACGATCCAGTATCAGATCCAGGAGATGCTGCGCATCGAGAAGATCTTCGAGGCCCGCGACATCGAGGAGGAGCTGAACGCCTATAACCCGCTCATCCCCGACGGCGCCAACTGGAAGGCGACCTTCATGCTCGAATATGAGGATGTGGCTGAGCGGCGCACGGCGCTCGCGCGGTTGTCGGGCGTGGCGACGCGCGTCTATGTCCGGGTCGCCGATCGGCCGCGGGTCTACGCGCTGGCCGACGAGGACATGGGGCGCGAGAACGACGACAAGACCTCATCTGTGCATTTTCTGCGCTTCGATCTGACGCCGGAGCTTGTCGCCGCCGCGCGCGGCGGGGCGATGATCGCCTGCGGCATAGATCACCCCGCCTATCAGGGCGAGACTATCCTGATGGAGGCACAGCGTACAGCGCTGCTCGCCGATCTCGCCTGATGGCGCGCTATGACGCGTCCGACATCGAGGTCCTGACAGGCCTTGAGCCGGTCCGGCGCCGTCCGGGCATGTATACGCAGACCGATCGGCCCCATCATCTCGCGCAGGAGGTCATCGACAATGCCGTCGACGAGGCCATCAGCGGGCATGCGCACAGGATCGTGGTCACCTTGCATAAGGACGATTCGCTTACGGTGGAGGACGACGGGCGCGGGATGCCAGTCGACATCCACCCGGAGGAGGGGGTGAGCGGCGTGGAGGTGATCCTCACGCGCCTGCACGCGGGCGGCAAGTTCTCGGGAAAGAACTACACGTATTCGGGGGGGCTGCACGGCGTCGGGGTATCGGTGGTCAATGCCCTCTCCGAGCGCCTCGAGGTCGCGGTCAAGCGTGCCGGCAAGCTCTATCGCATGACCTTCGCGCACGGCGACAAGGTCGACGAGTTGGCGGTGGTGGGCCCGGTCGCGCGCAAGGATACCGGCACCACGATCCGTTTCTGGCCGGAGGCCCGGTATTTCGATAGCGCCAAATTCCTGCCTGCGCGCCTAAAGCACCTGCTGAAGGCCAAGGCGGTGTTGTGCCCGGGTCTGCGCGTGACATTCCGTTCGGAGCAGGATCCCGGCGATGACGCCGAGTGGTATTACGAGGAGGGGCTTGGCCAATATCTGATGGAGGCCCTTGATGACCGTCCGGCGATGCCCGCCGCGCCGTTCATCGGGGCAACGGCCGGCGGTGGCGAGCAGGTGGAGTGGGCGGTGGTGTGGCAGGGCGAGGACGGCCCGACGCCGATTCGCGAAAGCTATGTGAATCTCATCCCCACCCCGCAGGAAGGCACCCATGTGAATGGTTTTCGGGTAGGGCTTACCGACGCGTTGCGGGAGTTCTGTGAGTTTCGCAGCCTTCTGCCGCGCGGCCTCAGGCTTGCCGGCGAGGATGTGTGGGAGAAGATCGCGTTCGTCTTGTCCGCGAAATTGCAGGAGCCGCAGTTTTCCGGTCAGACCAAGGAGCGGCTCACCTCGCGCGAGGCGGCATCGTTCGTGGCGGGGGTGGTGAAGGACAGTTTTGCGCTGTGGTTGAACGCGCATGTCGCCGAGGGCACGGAGATCGCGAGAATCGCCATCGAGTGCGCGCAGGCCCGGGAGCGACGCGCCAAGAGGGTCGAGCGCAAGAAGGCGGTCAACGGGCCGGCGTTGCCGGGGAAGCTCGCGGATTGCACGAGCCAGGATCTGGCGCGCACCGAACTCTTTCTGGTCGAGGGGGATTCCGCGGGGGGGTCCGCGAAGCAGGCGCGTGACCGTACCTTCCAGGCCATCATGCCCTTGCGCGGCAAGATCCTGAATACCTGGGAGGTGGATTCGGGAGAGATCCTTGCCTCCCAGGAGGTCCATGACATCGCCGTCGCCCTGGGCGTCGATCCGGGGGTCGATTCCCTTGAGGGACTGCGCTACGGAAAGGTGTGCATCCTGGCCGATGCCGACTCCGACGGCGCGCATATCGCCACCTTGCTGTGCGCGCTGTTCGTGCGCCACTTCCGTCCCCTGGTCGCCGCCGGGCGGGTGCATGTGGCCATGCCGCCGCTCTACCGGATCGACGCCGGCAAGGATGTCTACTACGCCCTGGACGATAAGGAAAAGCAAGGAATCCTCGACAAGATTGCCGCCGGCCGCACGCGCGTGAAGCCCAATGTGCAGCGGTTCAAGGGGCTGGGCGAGATGAATCCGGTGCAGTTGCGCGAGACGACCATGAACCCCGATACGCGCCGGCTTGTGCGGCTGTTGCTGGCCGACGGCGATGGTACCGATACCTCGTTTGACATGCTGCTCGGCAAGAAGCGCGCGGCCGACCGCAGGCGGTGGCTCGAGACCAGCGGTAACAAGGCGGAGGTGGCGTAATGGCGCAGACCGAACTCCTGAGCGAGCACATGCCGGTCGTGGCGTTCACCGAGAAGGCCTACCTCGACTACTCGATGTACGTCATCCTGGATCGCGCCCTGCCCCATATCGGCGATGGCTTGAAGCCTGTGCAGCGGCGCATCATCTATGCGATGTCCGAGCTCGCGCTCGCCGCCGGTGCCAAATTCAAGAAGTCGGCGCGCACCGTCGGCGATTGCCTCGGCAAGTTCCATCCCCACGGCGATACCGCCTGCTATGAGGCCATGGTGCTCATGGCCCAGCCCTTCAGTTACCGCTATCCGCTCGTGGATGGCCAGGGCAACTGGGGGTCACCGGACGACCCCAAGTCGTTCGCGGCGATGCGCTATACGGAGGCGCGCCTGTCGCGGTTCGCCGAGATGCTGCTAGCCGAGCTCGGTCAGGGTACTGTCGACTGGGTACCGAATTTCGATGGCACGCTGGAGGAGCCGCGCGTCCTGCCCGCGCGCCTGCCGCATGTCCTGCTAAACGGCGCCGCCGGTATCGCCGTCGGCATGGCCACCGATATCCCGCCGCACAATGCGCGCGAGATTGCCGCGGCCTGTGTACGGCTTTTGGAGGATCCCAAGGCATCCGTCGAGGCGCTTTGCGAGCATGTGCTGGGACCTGATTACCCGACCGGCGCCGAGATCGTGACGCCACGCGAAGACATCGTCGCCTTCTATCGGAGCGGGAGCGGTTCCGTGCGTGCCCGTGCCGTCTGGGAGCAGGAAGATGGCGCCATCGTCGTCACCGCCTTGCCCTACCAGGCGTCGGGGTCCCGCATACTGGAACAGATCGCCGAGCAGATGCGCAACAAGAAGTTGCCGATGGTGGAGGATTTGCGCGATGAATCCGACCACGAGAATCCGACCCGGCTGGTCATCGTTCCGCGCTCGAATCGCGTGGATGTCGAGGCGCTCATGGGTCATCTGTTTGCGACCACGGATCTTGAGAAGAGCTATCGCGTCAATCTGAACCTCATAGGGTCGGACGGGCGGCCGCGCGTCTATGGCCTGCGGGAACTGCTCTCGGAGTGGCTCGCATTCCGTGTGGACACGGTCCGCAAAAGGCTCGTCTTTCGCCTCGATAAGATCAACGAGCGCCTGCACATCCTCGAGGGATTACTCACGATCTTCGACCACCTCGACGAGGTCATACGTCTCATTCGCACTGAGGACGAGCCCCGTGAGGCGCTCATGACACGGTTCTCCCTGAGCGAGCGCCAGGCCGACGCAGTTCTCGAGATACGCCTGCGTCAGCTCGCGAGACTCGAGGAGATCAAGCTCAAAGAGGAGCGTGACCGGCTGTCTCAGGAGCGCGCCGGCCTAGAGCGCCTGCTCGGCTCGCAGGCGCGATTGAGGCGTTTCGTGAAAGATGAGATCGTGCGCGACGCCAAGGACTATGGTGACGAACGCCGTTCGCCGCTGCGGGAGCGGCCTGTGGCACGTCCGATCGCGCTGGGTGATCTGGCCGCCGAACCCGTGACCGTGGTGCTCTCGGCCAATGGCTGGGTACGTCAGGCGCGCGGCCACGAGATCGATGGCGCGGCGCTGTCGTATCGCACGGGTGACAGCTTCCGTCAGGCGGCGCGCGGCCGCAGCACACAACCGGCGATCTTTCTCGACAGCGCCGGACGCAGTTATGCGGTGCTCGCGCACAAGCTGCCCTCGGCGCGGGGCTTTGGGGAGCCGCTGTCAAAGACCTTGGAGCCGGGGGCCGGGGTGACGTTCCAGGGCGTGTTGATGGGTGAGGACAGCGACGAGGCGCTGTTGGTGGCCGACAGCGGTCAGGGTTTCAAGGTCCCTCTCGCCGATCTTCAGACACGCGCCAAGGCCGGCAAGGCGGTCGTGCGGCTCGAGGCCGGGGCATCGCTTCTGAGGCCCGTGCTGGTGGCGAGGGGCGGCTGGGTGGCATGCGCCACGGCAAGCCACCTGTTGGTGCTGGCCGAGGCCGATCTTCCGGTGATGCCCAAGGGCCGTGGCGTGAGGCTTCTGGACGCACATGGGGAGAAGGTGATCGCCGTGGCCTCGGGCACTGCCGCGCAGTCGCTCGTGCTGATAGGGGCGCGTCGGTCGCTTGCGCTTACCCCCGCCGATCGGCGCCGTTTCCAGGGGGCGCGCGCGACGCGTGGCAAGGCCCTGCCGGAGGCCGCGCGCGGGCTGATCGATCTGTCTTGCACGCCGTGACCCGCTGGGCGCTCGGTGTCG
Source organism: Gammaproteobacteria bacterium (assembly GCA_028064935.1). The sequence goes on from JAPTWT010000171.1 coordinate 17,822, forward strand.
AGTACGACGGCGCGCGGTTTTGCGGCTGGCAGAGTCAGGTCGGTGTCGCGACCGTGCAGGATACCCTCGAGCAGGCGCTCGCAAAGGTGGCCTGCACGCCGATACGGGTAGTCGCCGCCGGCAGGACCGACACCGGGGTGCATGCGCTGGGCCAGGTGGTGCATTTCGACAGCGATGCCGAGCGCCGCCCCGAGGCCTTCGTGCGTGGCACCAATGCCCACCTCGGCTGCGACGTCGCGGTGTTGTGGGCGCGCGTGGTGCCCGACGACTTCCACGCCCGGTTCTCGGCGCGCGCCCGCCGCTACCGCTACGTCTGGTTGAACCGGCGGGCACGCCCGGCCTTGTTTCGCGATCAGCTGAGTTTCGATTATCGGCCGCTCGATGCCGCGCGCATGGAGGCGGCCGCCGCGGCGCTGATCGGCCGCCACGATTTCAGCGCGTTTCGGGCTGCGCAGTGCCAGGCCAAAACCCCCGTGCGCACCGTTCATTCCCTGACCATCGAGCGCCGCGGGCCGCTTGTCGTCATGGTGATCTGCGCCGACGCCTTTCTCCACCACATGGTCCGCAACATCGCCGGTGTGCTGGCGGCGATCGGCGCGGGCGAGCGTCCGGTGGCATGGGCGGCCGAGGTGCTGGCCGCCCGCGAGCGGGCCATGGCCGGCATTACTGCCCCCCCGCACGGCCTCTATCTCGAGGCCGTCGAGTACCCCGAACGCTACGACATCCCCGTGTCCCGGGGCGCGGTCGGCGCGGGGCTGCCCCTGAACGGCTGAGCCTCGGCCCCGGTCGTGGGGCGACCAGGGGCCAGGGTGAGGGATGAGGTAATGACCGCCGTGACCGCGGGCCTGACCGTAGGGCCCGTGGTCACGCTCGATCGGGCTATATATTCTTGCGCATATATATAGAATATGGAATATAATAGGCGCATGACCACCGAGGACGACCTTTTTCCGGTATTGAGCCACGCCGTCCGGCGGCGTCTCCTTGTGCTGCTCGAGGCCGTGGGAGAGCTTTGCGTGTGCGACCTTACGGCGGCCTTGGGTCTGCCACAGGCGGTTGTCTCACGCCAGCTTGCGGTGATGCGCACGGCCGGACTGGTGGCCGTGCGCAAGCGCGGCACCTGGGTGTACTACCGGCGCCATCCCGACCTTGCGCCGTGGGTGGCGGCCGTCATCGTTGCCCTACGTAAGGCCCCGGGCGCGGGCGCATTGGTCGACGATGTACGGCGCCTGGAGGTGCGGCGGCAGTCCGGGCCGAGCGGCTGCGACACCGGCGATCGCTAAACCGGCCCATGGCTGAAGTCGCAGGCTCGTTCGCGAGAATACGATCCCCAGGGTATCCCGTGGGGGGCGTTTCGCACGAGGAGTGAGGCGTAGGCATTCTGCGATGCCCGTGTGCGCCACGCCGGTTGCGTCCCGGGCGGGGTTGGCCCGCCGCGACCGGCTAGCGGTGCGTACGGGAAATAGCGGGCGACTGGGCTGAGTGGGGAGGGGTAGAGATGGTATTGGCAGTCGCGGTTTTTATATTCACACTCTTTTTGGTGATCGTACAGCCCAAGGGGCTTGGTATCGGCTGGGGTGCGACGCTCGGCGCGCTCGTGGCCTTGGTGCTCGGCGTTGTGCACGTCCAGAACATTCCCACGGTGTGGGGCATCGTCTGGAACGCGACATTGACCTTTGTGGGGCTCATCATTATCTCGCTTTTGCTAGACGAGGCCGGCTTCTTTCACTGGGCGGCCTTGCATATGGCGCGTGCCGGGGGCGGGAACGGCCGTAGGCTCTTTCCCCTCATCATTCTCTTAGGGGCCCTGGTCGCCGCGTTCTTCGCCAATGACGGCGCGGCGCTCATATTGACGCCCATCGTGCTTGCCATGCTCGTGGCCCTTGGGTTTTCCCCGGTGGCGGCACTGGCGTTCGTGATGGGCACGGGTTTCATCGCCGACACCACCTCGCTGCCGTTTGTGATCTCCAATCTCGTCAATATCGTCTCGGCCGACTTCTTCGATATCCCATTTCGGCGCTACGCCATGGTCATGGCGCCGGTGGACGTGGTGGCCGGCCTTACGACATTCGCCATGCTCTGGATTTACTATAGGCGCGACATTCCGCGGGACTACGACCTGGGGCGGCTCGAGGACCCGGTAGCTGCGATCAAGGACCCGCTGCTCTTTCGCCTGTCGTGGCCGGTGCTCGTCTTGCTGCTCGTCAGCTATTTCCTGGCCGGGCGTCTGCAGGTCCCGGTATCGCTGCTTACGGGACTTGCGGCATTCATCCTTTTGCTGGTTGCGGCGCGTGTTTGGCGGGCGGGGCGGGGGGCCGTGGTGCCGGTCGCGCGTGTGCTGCGCGAGGCCCCTTGGCAGATCGTCGTGTTCAGTCTCGGTATGTACCTCGTCGTCTATGGTCTGCGCGATGCCGGGCTTACGATGTGGCTCGCGCGGCTGTTTCAAGGGTTAGCGGCCCATGGACTCATGACGGCGACCATAGGGACGGGGTTTGTGAGCGCCTTCCTGTCGGCGATCATGAACAATATGCCGACCGTGCTCGTAGGGTCTCTTGCCGTCCATGATGTCGTGGCCATTGCGCCCGCCACCCGTGAGGCAATGATCTACGCCAACGTGATCGGCTGCGATATTGGGCCGAAGTTCACGCCGCTCGGGAGTCTTGCCACGCTGCTCTGGTTGCATGTACTGGCGCGCAAGGGACAGACCATTTCGTGGCGGACCTATATGCGTGCCGGGCTCATCATGACGCCGGTGGTGCTGCTGACGACACTGGCGGCGCTCGCGCTCTGGCTGCGCGCCCTGGGGCCCGGGTGATCCGAGAGTGGGGTAATGTGTTGCTATAGGGTGGCGGTGGCGTGGTCGGCAAGCCGCGAGCGCTCACCCCGCTCCAGCGTGACATGCCCCCCGTGCGCCCACCCTTTGAAGCGATCCACCACATAGGTAAGGCCGGAGGTCGTTTCGGTCAGATAGGGGCTGTCGATCTGCGCGATATTCCCAAGGCATACGACCTTGCTGCCGGGTCCCGCGCGGGTGATGAGCGTCTTCATTTGGCGGGCACTCAGATTCTGCGCCTCGTCGATGATGATGAACTTGCGCAGAAATGTGCGGCCGCGCATGAAGTTCAGGCTTTTGACGCGGATTCGTGCGCGAATCAGGTCACCGGCCGCCGCGCGCGCCCATTGTGACCGGCCATGGCCGTGGGCCTCGCCTTGGTTCAGGATGTCGAGGTTGTCCTCCAGGGCCCCCATCCAGGGGGTCATTTTCTCCTCTTCGGTCCCGGGCAGGAAGCCGATATCCTCGCCCACCGGGATAGTGACGCGGGTCATGATGATCTCGGTGTAACGCTGCTGCTCTATGGTCTGTTCAAGACCGGCGGCCAGCGCAAGCAGGGTCTTGCCGGTCCCGGCGTGGCCGAGCAGTGTTACGAGGTCGATGTCCGGATCCATCAGCAGGTTTAAGGCGAAGTTCTGCTCACGGTTGCGCGCCCGCACCCCCCACACCGCGCGTTCCTCTTTCGTGTAATCGAGCACGGCCTCCAGGCGCGCGTACCCAACACCGGTCTCACGGACGACGGTATCGGGCAGCGAGGCCTCGTCCCCGGGCAGAAACTGGCCCACAAACCAGCCCGCCGGGGCAGTGCCGCGGATCTCGAAGGCCGGACGTTGCGACTCTCCGCCGGCAAGCGGCTCGAGCACGTCCGCGGATGTGAGATGCAGCGTGCCGATGCCCCGGTACAGAAGGTCGGCATCGTCCAGAACCTGCTCGCTGGTATAGTCCTCGGCCCTAAGGCCCAGGGCGCGTGCCTTGATGCGCAGATTGATGTCCTTGCTGACGAGCACCGCCTCACGGCCCGGGTGGTCGCAGGCGAGTTGGCGCGTTATGGCCAGCAATTCGCCACCGACCCCGCGTGCCGGCGGCGCCTTGGCGTGGTCCCGAGGCGCCGCCCCGAGCGGAATGAAAAGGCGTCCGCCAGCGGCGCCCTCGGCATGCGGTAGTGGCGCTCCGGCGGCCAGATCAGCGGGTGCCGCCACCAGGGTTTCATCGAGAAAGCGACTGGCCTGGCGGGCATTGCGGGCGATCTCCGAGCTGCCCTGCTTATGGGCATCTAGTTCCTCGAGCACCGCGACCGGGACGTAGACGTCATGTTCCTCGAACCGGTACAAGGCCGCCGGATCGTGCATCAGCACGCTGGCGTCGAGAACGAACAGCTTGCGATGCCCGGTCATTACTGCGCAACGATCTCGCGCAGGTCCCGCAATACCGCGAGCACGTGACCGTCGACTTTGACCTTGCGATATTCCCGGCGCAAGACCCCATGCTCATCTATAATAAAAGTACTTCTTTCGATCCCCATGGATTTTTTTCCGTAGAGGTTCTTTTCCTTGATCACATCAAACGCGCGGCATAGCTCCTCGTCGATGTCGGCAATGAGGTCGAACGGAAAGCACTGCTTGGTCTTGAAGGACTCATGGGACTTGATGTCGTCACGTGATACACCCAGGATGACCGTGTTCAGGTTTTCGAACTCCTCGTAGTGATCGCGGAAATCCTGTCCCTCGGTCGTGCAGCCGGGGGTGTTGTCTTTCGGATAGAAATACAAAACCACGTTACGGCCGCGCAGCTCCGACAGTCGAAAGCTTTGCTCATCCGTCGCTTGCACCACGAGATCGGGGATACGTCCGCCGACTTCGATTTTACTCATTTCGCGTCCACTCTCCGATGATTGTTCTTAAGGGGCCGGGCAGGTCCGGTCGCCGGGCCGCGCCAACGATCGGTCCCGTCCGGGCGTTCCCCGGACAACGGCCCGTGCTGGCCCGCAACCCTCCGGCGGGCCCGCGGACGCCGCTTACGTTAGGGTCGCCACCGCCGATAGTATTCAGTATCTCGCCATCGCCTACAAGACGAAAGGCGGGCTCGGTCAAGGTGGATGTGCCGTACCGGAAATAATCATAAAATGCAAATAGTTGAGGTAGTAGGCTCCCCAACCCCGGGCATCCCGGTATCGATCGCGGGATGGGGTCGGCGCAATTCATCGGCAAAGTCCTAGGGGCGCGCCCAGTCCGCCCCGTGGAGCGCCATGAGGAAGGATGCTATCAAGCGCGCATGGTACAACACCGCGATCTGGGGCGGCCCAATGTCATCCGCTGGCGCCTCGCGGCAGGCCTTCTCACACCCTGCCAGAGACCCGCACAATTCATCGCCGAAGCGAGGCGCGCACTCCGCTTCCCACCCGCCTGGTCTTAGACCGCTTGCGGATGACGAAAACGCGCGCATCGGGGCCTCCTTCGGATCTTGAGGGCCCATGTACAGCGCGGGCTTGGTGATCGCGCGGGGCCCACGATGGTATCGCGCTTTGCGGGAGGGGACGCCGTTCAGTACAATAGGCGCGGGGCGGAGGCGGTACCGGACCATCCAAAAAACCTCCCTCATACAGACCGGGCCGCAGTCGAAGCAACGAGCAACGGGTGTCACTTGGACCCGGCGTGTTGCCGCGTCCGGTCGCGGCCGCCTCTGCCCCATGTCCCTGGCATCCGCTCGCTCTTAATGAATCGAACGCTGATCATTGAGGAGGAGTTTTGTGGTCACAGGGTTGAAGCGCAAGAACGGGCGTGTGCCGTCGCAGGGTTCGGGGCGTGCGCGATCGCGGACGCGGGTCTCTCAAGACGAGGATGACGACCTTCAGCGCCTGCTCGTTGGCCTCCAGCGACTGCATGATGGCGATTTCAGCGTGCGATTGCGATTGCGGGAGGGTCGTCGTGCCCAGCAAATCGCCCGGATCTTCAATTCACTGGCCCGCCATAATCAGCGTTTGACCCGGGAATTCGGGCGGGTAGCGAATCTTGTCGGCCGCCAGGGCCGTATCGCCGAGCGCACCTCGCTCAAGGGGATGCAGGGCGCATGGGCGACCATGATCGAGGCCCAAAATAGCGCCGTCGACGACCTAGTGCACACGATACTCGAGATCTCGCGCGTGATCCGTGCGGTCGCCAATGGCGATCTGTCCCAATCCGTCCCCTTCGATGTCGCCGGCCGGCCGGTGAAGGGCGATCTGATACGTGTCGGACGGGCGGTCAACACCATGGTCGACCAGCTGCGCTCGTTCGCTGCCGAGGTCACGCGCGTGGCCAAGGAGGTGGGCATCGAGGGCAAGCTTGGCGGTCAGGCGCGCGTGAAGGGCGTGTCCGGCACCTGGAAGGACCTCACGGAGAATGTGAATCAGCTGGCCGGCAACCTCACCTCGCAGGTGCGCAACATCGCGCTCGTGACCACGGCGGTGGCCAACGGCGACCTCTCGCAGAAGATCACAGTCGATGCCCGCGGCGAGATCCTGGAGTTAAAGAGCACCATCAACACCATGGTCGACCAGCTGCGCTCGTTCGCCGCCGAGGTCACGCGCGTGGCCAAGGAGGTGGGCATCGACGGCAAGCTCGGCGGCCAAGCCAAGGTCCCAGGGGTGGCGGGGACCTGGAAGGACCTCACGGACAACGTGAACCAGCTGACCGGTAACCTCACCTCGCAGGTGCGTAACATCGCGCTCGTGACCACCGCGGTCGCCAAGGGCGACCTCTCGCAGAAGATCACAGTCGATGCCCGCGGCGAGATCCTGGAGCTGAAAGACACCATCAACACCATGGTCGACCAGCTGCGCTCGTTCGCTGCCGAGGTCACGCGCGTGGCCAAGGAGGTGGGCATCGAGGGCAAGCTTGGCGGTCAGGCGCGCGTGAAGGGCGTGTCCGGCACCTGGAAGGACCTCACGGAGAATGTGAATCAGCTGGCCGGCAACCTCACCTCGCAGGTGCGCAACATCGCCGAGGTCTCCACGGCGGTGGCCAACGGCGACCTCTCGCAGAAGATCACAGTCGATGCCCGCGGCGAGATCCTGGAGTTAAAGAGCACCATCAACACCATGGTCGACCAGCTGCGCTCGTTCGCTGCCGAGGTCACGCGCGTGGCCAAGGAGGTGGGCATCGAGGGCAAGCTTGGCGGTCAGGCGCGCGTGAAGGGCGTGTCCGGCACCTGGAAGGACCTCACGGAGAATGTGAATCAGCTGGCCGGCAACCTCACCTCGCAGGTGCGCAACATCGCGCTCGTGACCACGGCGGTGGCCAACGGCGACCTCTCGCAGAAGATCACAGTCGATGCCCGCGGCGAGATCCTGGAGTTAAAGAGCACCATCAACACCATGGTCGACCAGCTGCGCTCGTTCGCCGCCGAGGTCACGCGCGTGGCCAAGGAGGTGGGCATCGACGGCAAGCTCGGCGGCCAAGCCAAGGTCCCAGGGGTGGCGGGGACCTGGAAGGACCTCACGGACAACGTGAACCAGCTGACCGGTAACCTCACCTCGCAGGTGCGTAACATCGCGCTCGTGACCACCGCGGTCGCCAAGGGCGACCTCTCGCAGAAGATCACAGTCGATGCCCGCGGCGAGATCCTGGAGCTGAAAGACACCATCAACACCATGGTCGACCAGCTGCGCTCGTTCGCTGCCGAGGTCACGCGCGTGGCCAAGGAGGTGGGCATCGAGGGCAAGCTTGGCGGTCAGGCGCGCGTGAAGGGCGTGTCCGGCACCTGG
>JAPTWT010000169.1 GCA_028064935.1 Gammaproteobacteria bacterium
GATTTTGATCCGGTACGGGCCAAGGCTGAGGGCAGAGATACCGGACTGCCCAAGCACATCGCGGATCTGTTTCCGGATTCTTTTGAGGATTCGGAACTGGGGGAGATCCCGAGGGGGTGGGAGATTAAGTCCATCGGTGACCTCGCGGACGTGGTGGGGGGAACTACACCGAGCACCAAAGAGCGGTCATATTGGGAAGGCGGGACGCGCGCATGGGCTACGCCGAAAGATCTGTCCGGTCTATCGGTTCCTGTGTTGCTCGATACCGAGCGGCGAATCACCGACGCGGGGTTGTCGCAGATTGGCTCCGGGCTGTTACCCAAGGGAACCGTTCTGTTGTCATCGAGAGCCCCGATCGGCTACTTGGCCATCGCGGAGATTCCGGTTGCGGTTAATCAGGGGTTCATCGCGATGGTGCCTAAGGCGGGAACGTCGAATCTCTTTTTGCTCTTTTGGGCCAGCGTCACGCATGAAGAGATCATTAGTCGCGCGAACGGCTCGACCTTCCTTGAGATTAGCAAGGCAAACTTTCGCCCGATTACGGTTGTCGCACCGTGGGCCCCAGTGATGATAGCTTTCGACCGACTGGTCCGACCCACCTACGAGCGTATTGTCGAATGCGCGTGCGAGTCCCGCACCCTCGCCCAGCTCCGCGACACCCTACTGCCCAGGCTGACCGCGGGAGACATCCACGTTGATGAGGTTCAGCAGCGAACTGAGGCTGCTGTGGTGCAATAAATATCTGGCCAAAAAGGTGACGGTCACGCGATGCGAATAAGGAGAATGCCAAATGAAATTGACCGAGTTCAACATTGAAAACTACCGGTCCATCCGCGACTCGGGTTGGGTCAAGATCGATGACATCGCGGTCATCGTTGGCAAGAATGAGTCTGGTAAGACGTCGTTGCTGAAGGCCCTCTGGAAGTTCAATCCTTACGATGAATCTGGCTACAACATTGATCGAGAGTGGCCGCGCGGCCACCGCAAAGAGAAATCTTGTGACAAGACGGTGGCAACTTGTCGATTCACCTTTTCACCAGAAGAGCGCACGAGGCTAGAAGGAGTGCATGAGACAGCAAAGGGCATCCATTCGGTAGAGATTAGACGGACTTACAAAGGAGAGTACTTCTACACGTTCCTGCCCAAAGCACCGGCACGCGAGCACGAGGTTTCTTGGATAATCGACTACGTTAACAGACGGCTCGCGACATTACCTGCCGGGTTATCCGGCCACTTCAAGGCACAGTTCGAGGCGGCACTGAGAGAATTCGTTCAGGCAGCGCAAAATGCGAGCGGAAGTACTTATATAGTCGAAAAGATGCCAGAGTTCAAAGGTCGCCTGCCACAGTTCGCTTCCCCAAGCGAACCATTTCGCCAACAGGACATCAACAACCTTGTCGAACTGAACAGAACCTTAGACCAGATTGTGATCGAGGTAACGAATACGCCCCTGATGCGGGTGAGCGGCGCAGTACATGCTCTCATGCCCACATTCATCTATATGGACGATTACCGGGCGTTCGCGGGCTCGGCGCAACTCAACGAGGTTCAACAACGAAGGAATGCCAATAAAGCTACCGACGCCGACCAGACTATTGCCTTAATTATGGAAATGGCAGGTCTTAACCTGGATGAGGAAGTTGCGAAAGGAAACGCTAGAGACCGGGAGCAGCGCATGCTTGACATGAGCGACGCTAGTATGACGTTGACATCGCTCATCGCGGATCGTTGGTCGCAAAAGAGATATGAAGTACGGTTCGAAGCTGATGGTCAACACCTGATGGTGTTCGTCAAAGATGCGAATGGTAGCGCCCTCGTCCCTCTGGAGGAGCGATCAAAAGGGTTCCAGTGGTTTTTCTCTTTTGACATGACTTTTATGTACGAGACGCAAGGCAAGTTCTCTAACGCGATTATCCTCCTCGACGAACCGGGGCTACACTTGCACGCTGCAGCGCAGCGGGATCTGATGGCGCGAATGGCAGCCTATGCCAGATCGAACCAACTTATATACACGACACACCTGCCCTTTATGATCAACTTCACGCGCCTCGACAATATCTACGTCGCAGAGGAAGCAAGCCCTGGAGACACAAGGATACACCAAAATTGGGCGACGGCTGACAAGGACGCGCGGTTCACATTACAAGCGGCGCTCGGTCTTTCATGGAGCCAGTCGCTTTTTGTCGGGCAGTACAACCTCATCGTCGAGGGCGTCACTGATTTTTGGTACATTTCCACGGTTTCAGAGATGCTTCGTCAAGCCGGGAAGTCCGGAATTGATGAACAACTTGTCATTACGCCCGCCGGTGGAGCAAGCAAGGTCGCTTACATAGGCACGATTCTTCATGGACAACAACTCAAGGTCTGCGTGTTGCTGGATTCGGATTTGGAAGGACAGAGTGCTTACAGCCAACTCGTACATCACTGGATCATTGATAGCCAGCACGTTCTTATGCTTGGTGAATTGCTTGGCGGAATGAAACACGCCACGCTCGAAGACCTTTTCGACCGTGATTACTACCTCGCCACGACCGAAGTCGCTTATGCGAATGAACTCGACGGAAAGCATTTGAGGGATTGGGTGAAACCAGGCGTTGCGATCGTGGCATCTATCGGAGAAGCCCTCAAGGATGTTGGGGTTGAGACGTTCAATAAAGGGCGTGTAGCAAAGTACATCATGAGTGATCTCGCCGGTAAACATCTTACTGATCTCGGTGCGGACACGGAGATGAAATTCAGCCAGGTAATTGAGGCCCTTAATGCGATCATAGCGAAGTGGAAGGCAACATGACCAAAACCCACATCGAAAACGCCCCCTGTCGCTTAGCTAGGGTCCCTCGGCTATGTTGTCCTCTACACCCCGACCCCGTGCGTGGCGTCCGGGCGCCGAAGGAAGTAGATTTCTGTCCCTCAAAGACTGATAAGGGTTATTACGGATGGGTCCAGGCCGCGGGTTAATGCTATTCATGGCAGGAAGCCCAGGATGAGTACGCCAGGTAATAGCCCCGGTGGCGAGGTGCTAGTCTATGAAGCGGCAGACGGATCGGTGCGGGTGGATGTGCGGCTTGAGCGCGACACGGTCTGGCTGACACAGAGGCAAATGTCTGAGGTTTTTGAGACGACTCCGGAAAACGTACTCATGCATTTGAAGAATGTCTTTGGAGATGGGGAGTTGGAGGAGTTCGCAACTACTAAGGAATTCTTAGTCGTTCAATCCGAGGGCCGCCGGCAGGTCCGACGCAATCTCAAGCATTATAATCTCGATGCCATCATTTCCGTTGGATACCGGGTCAATTCGCGTCGTGGCGTGCGTTTCCGCCAGTGGGCCACCGGCGTGCTGCGTAATCATCTGGTGCAGGGATATACTTTTAACCAAACTCGGCTGGCCGAGCGCGGCCTGCGGGAGGCCCGGCAAACGCTGGACCTCCTTGTCCGCACCTTGCAAAACCAGGCCTTAGTGGATGATACCGGCTGGGCCGTGCTGGACCTCATTACCGGCTACGCCGACACCTGGCGCTTGCTGCTGGAATATGACGAAGACCGGCTGGCGCTGCCGCCCGGCGCACAGCCATCGAAAGGCATTCTGGATTACACCAAGGTCAGTTATGCCATTGCTGATTTCAAGCGCGAGCTGATGGCGCGCCGGGAGGCGGGTGCGCTGTTCGGCAACCCGCGCGGTGATGCCCTGGAGGGAATTCTCGCCAGTATCGAGCAGACGATGTTTAGTGAGGCACTGTACCGCTCACGCGAGGAAAAGGCCGCGAATCTGCTTTACCTTATCATCAAGGATCACCCATTTTCCGACGGTAACAAGCGCATCGGCTCCTTCCTGTTTATGATCTATCTGAGGCAGGAAGACATCGCGCACACCCTCAATCCATCGGCGTTAACGGCGCTTGCGCTGCTCATTGCCGAAAGTGCCCCGGCCAGCAAGGATCTCATGATCCGGCTGACCATGAACCTGCTGGGGGACCGCCTGGCATGAGCCACTTCTCAGAATCCGTCGTCGAATCTGCCACCCTCGCCTGGCTGAAGGTGCTCGGCTATGCCGTTCTCTACGGCCCTGACATCGCTGTCGGCCTGCCGAATGCCGAGCGCACAGATCCGAACTACCATGACGTGGTACTCGAAGGTCGGCTACGCCAGGCACTCGCACGGCTCAATCACGATATACCCCTCGAAGCCATTGAAGACGCCTACCGAAAGCTGACCCGTACCGGTGCGGCTACCCTTTTGGAACGTAATCGCGCCCTGCACCGGATGCTCGTGGACGGGGTGACGGTGGAGTATCGCCGTAAGGACGGCTCCATCGCTGGCGCCCAGGCGCGGGTGATCGATTTCGAGAAGCCTGATAATAACGACTGGCTGGCCGTCAATCAATTTACGGTATCCGAAGGACAGCACACCCGTCGCCCGGACGTGGTGGTGTTCGTAAACGGCTTGCCGCTGGCCGTGATTGAGTTGAAGAATCCGGCCGATGAGAACGCCACCCTTAAAAACGCCTGGCAGCAATTACAGACCTATCAGGCGCAGATCCCTGTCCTTTTTGGGACCAATGTGGTGCTTATTATTTCGGATGGCGCCCAGGCCCGTATCGGTGCGCTCAGTGCGGGCCAGGAATGGTTCAAGCCCTGGCGCACAATTACTGGGCACGAAGATGCGCCCCCCGCGTTACCGGAGTTACAGGTGGTGCTGGAGGGGGTCTTTGCCAAACGCCGCTTTCTCGATCTTTTGCGCTACTTTATCGTGTTTGAGGACGAGGGCAGCGGTCGGCTCGTTAAGAAGATGGCGGGCTATCATCAGTTTCACGCGGTGAAGGTCGCCATCGAAGAGACGATACGGGCCGCCCAGATCCCCATGCCGCAGGTGGCCGAGACCCAGGGCCGCTATGGGACGACGGACCATCCGGGCGGAGATCCGGGGGATCGGCGGGTCGGCGTGGTGTGGCACACGCAGGGTTCCGGCAAGAGTCTTACCATGGCCTTTTATGCCGGGCGCGTCATCCTCCATCCGGCCATGGAGAACCCCACCATCGTCGTGCTCACCGACCGCAATGATTTGGATGATCAGCTCTTCGCCACCTTCGCCCGTTGCCGCGATTTGTTGCGCCAACCGCCGGTCCAAGCCAGCGATCGCGCGGATTTGCGCGAGAAGCTGAAGGTCGTCGCCGGCGGTGTGGTCTTCACGACCATCCAGAAGTTCTTTCCCGAGGAGAAGGGTGACCGTCACGCAGTGCTCTCCAAGCGGCACAATATCGTCGTGATCGCCGATGAGGCCCACCGTAGTCAGTACGATTTTCTGGACGGCTACGCCCGCCATATGCGCGACGCCCTGCCGCATGCCTCCTTCATTGGCTTCACCGGGACCCCCATCGAGAAGACCGACGCCAATACCAGGGCGGTCTTTGGGGACTACATCAGCATCTACGACATCCAGCGCTCGGTCGCCGATGGCGCCACAGTCCCCATCTACTATGAAAGCCGCTTGGCACAGCTCGCCCTGAAGGCCTCCGAACGCCCGCAGATC
>JAPTWT010000276.1 GCA_028064935.1 Gammaproteobacteria bacterium
CCAAGGCACCGTGGGGATTGGGCGAAACCGCTTGGAAGGTTACCGATACCACGTTCCAGTCCACCCAATATAGGAAAAACCATTTGTAGAACGCGTGCACGACGGTCCACAAGGGATGAGTGAGGACGTGGACGATAAAGGCGTGCATGCCGATGCTATTCTCTAAGATTTCGTTGTTTCCGGCCTTCAACAGCGGGTTTACCTTAGGATTCCAAGACCAAAAATAGGATCCGTCGGCGTGCGTTCCTTGCCATAAGTCGACGCCACCGTTGGTGGACACGATGATGAAATGGTGCATGGCAAGTTCGTTCCGAATCGTAACCGGAGCAACAGCGATGGCCGTTCCCAAAAGCAAAAGACCAAGGTCCATGAAGGCCCTCCGGACCGATTTTTCCTTTGAGATCAGTTGCCACAAAAAGAGGGCGAAAGGAAAGAGCAGGGGAATTGGACGAACATCGCATGACAGTCCGAGAAACAGACCCGATACCAGAATGACGAGTCTTTTTCGTTGCTCGTGGGCGATGAAGTACAAATACACAAAGAGCAACAACAGAAAGGTGCTTAGTTCCTCAGAACCAAGCACTGAATTCCACTCGATTTGGCTTGGCAAAAAGGTGTATCCCAAAGAAGCCAGAAACGACAACGAAGCATTTTTCGTCATCCACATAGCAATCATGTACACGAGAAGGGTAATCCCCACGCTAAGCGTTGCATTGGCCACCAAGCCTGCCATCACAGAAGCTCCGGTAATCCGAAATAGGAGGGAAAGAAAATAGGGGTACCCAATGGGCCAATACGCGGTAAAGTGCCCATTCGCAACATATCCTTCGCCCTTAAGCATCTCGACGGAGTGAACGAAATACCACTCGAAATCATAGAGTTGGTGCGGATGCATGTAGAGTAGCCACAGCGTCCTCAGCAGAACGTTAACCAAAAGAAGCGCCACGAAGTGACTTCGGACGGAGCCGTGCACAACGAAATCAAGGAAAGACCGCAAGCCGACTACGTTAGCCTTTTTCATCGAATGAACTCCCTATAACGTGTGGAATCTCTGCCCATCTTGGCACACGGGCGGCTCGTTGGTCAATCAGGTGGGGCCTTATGAAAGTGGGGGGAAGTTGTCTTCTACCGGTTTAATTGTAAAATACGGCAGATGGCGGTATCCTGACCGTAGTGTCTCGTGCAACACGCGCGCATCTCCCAGGCAGGTGAACGCTCATTCACACCAGCATCCTGATACCTACGGTCCCCGTAGTCACTGCGCGCATCCTTGTCGCGTATTCATAGAGGGAAGATTTTCCTCGGGCCATTCCCTTACGACGAGAGGAAGATGACAGGTGAACTCGACACATTACATGATCCTCGTAACGTCGCCACCCGCATGCGGAAAAACGACACTGGCCAAAAAATTAGCCAAGAACCTCGACAACGCCGTGTATCTGGACAAAGACACCTTGATCCCTTTGTCCAAGAAGGTCTTTGAGGTGGCTAACGAGGAATACAACCGAAGTTCCGCCTTCTTCGAGACCCACATTCGCGATGTGGAATACGACGTTATTCTCGCCTTGGGACTGGAGGCCATTGAATACGATTCACACGTCATCATCAATGCTCCGTTTAGCCGAGAAATTCGAAATCCCGAAGCGATGTCGGAACTATCGCTCAGAGTTCAGCAACGCGGTGGTGAACTTCTGATCATCTGGATAGCCTGCAGCGCGGAAACCGCCCATAAGAGGATGCTAGAGAGAAATTCCGATAGAGACACCTGGAAACTCGCACACTGGGATGAATATCTCAAGACGACCAATTTCAATGCACCGAATCTGCCAAATCTACTCATTTATAAAAATGACAACGATGATGAGGCCGAGGAAAGCTTTCAATCACTCATCGAGCAAATCCAGTAAAGTACATACCACATGTACGCAAAGGTTCGTCGTCGAATAACATATTCTAGTCGCGGGAATATAAATTACGGCAATCACCCTGCTCGAAGGCGGAGAAAACGGTGCTCACGACAAGAGGAACCCGTAAGGGCTGGACCCACGAACGCGAGACAACACGTGCGTCTAAAGGTTCGTCATTAACGGGCAGCAGGTTAACAGAAGAAGACGCGATGGTAATGGTTGTCTAAATACCAAACGTCCTTACTTCTAGATTACATAATATATATTATCGGACGTAAATGATCGCGACGCAGACCACCTATTTAAACACGGTAGAAGCATATCACCCGGCAACGAATACTTGGCGCACAAATGTTGCAACGATGCCTGTTGCAAAAGCTCTGTTTCCTTGTATATCACTTTAGTTCTTTAGCACTCTCGCATATAAACTCTTTTTCACATCTCTCAAAGAGGATGCAACTCGATTGTCATCGCCTCAGCGGCCCTGTTCCCGTTGCATCCCCGATTTTCTATGATTAAGCGCCGATGATCTCGTCGCGCTTCGCGAGGTACTCGTCATACGGTCCGGCAAAGTCGACCAACCCGCCAGGCACAAGCTCGATGATGCGATTCGCTACGTCGGTGACCAACTGGCGCTCGTGTGAGACGAGGATGACGCCGCCTTGGAACTCCACCAACGCTTTCGAAAGCGCGTCAATTGACTCCAAATCGAGGTGGTTCGTCGGTTCGTCGAGTACCAGCACATTCCCCTGCAACAGCAGCATCTTGCCAATCATCAACCGTGCCGCTTCGCCTCCCGACAGCACGTTTGTTGACTTATGCACCTCATCTTTCGAAAACAACATGCGGCCGAGAATACTGCGGATGCTCTGCTGATCCATTTCCGGCGCGAAACTGTGCAACCACTCCAGCACCGTCGTGTCACTGCGGATGGTGTCGTTATGATCCTGCGTAAAATACGTCGCATCCGCCGATTGTCCCCAGACGACCGTTCCGCTGTCCGGGGACAGTTCCCCCATCATGATGTTGAGCAGCGTCGTCTTGCCAATCCCATTGGGTCCGATAATGGCTACCTTTTCTCCGTTCATGATGTCAAAGCGGACATCCTTTAGCACCTGCAAATCACCAAAGGATTTGCTAATTCCGTCGAGCGAGACGATTTGCTTGCCGAGGAGCTGCTTCGACGTGAATTTGATATACGGCGACACGCGCGACGATGGACGGATTTCCTGGATTTCAATCTTCTCAATCTGCTTCTGTCGGCTCGTGGCTTGCTTTGCCTTACTCTTGTTCGCAGAAAAACGCTGTACAAACTCGCGCAGTTCCGCGATTTTGGCGAGATTCTTCTGGTTTTCCGCAAGCAACTGTTCCCGTGCTAACGTGCTGGCGGCGACGAAGTAATCGTAGTTTCCGGAAAACATCGAAATTTGCTTATAGTCGACGTCAACCATGTAGGTGCAGACCGTGTTGAGAAAATGGCGATCGTGCGAAATAATCACCATCGTCCCCTTGTGCCCCAACAAGAAATTCTCGAGCCAGCGAATGGAGTCTAAGTCAAGGTGGTTGGTGGGCTCGTCGAGCAACAATACGTCCGGCCGACCAAACAGTACCTGCGCCAGTAACACGCGCAGCTTGAATCCGCCGACGAGCGAACTCATGAGGTCACCGTGTTTCTCCACCGGGATGCCGAGCCCTTCGAGCAGTTCCGCCGCGAAGTATTCCGCGGAGTAGCCGTCCATGTCGGCAAAGGCGCTCTCGAGTTCACCGACCTGCATGCCTTCTTCTTCGGTCATCTCAGGCAGTGAATACAGTCGATCACGCTCTTGCATGACCTCCCACAATTCCGGATGCCCCATCAAAACCGTGTCCAGGACGCGGCAGTCGTCGTAGGAATAGTGATCTTGGCGCAGCACGCCGACCCGTACGCCCGGCGCAACGGTAACGGTGCCCGTGGTCGGCTCAAAGTCGCCGACGAGGATTTTCATGAACGTTGACTTCCCTGCCCCATTGGCGCCTATCAAACCGTAACGGTTGCCTTCCTCAAAGCTGAGGTTCACATCTTCAAACAAGATCTGGCTGCCGAAGGAAACGGAAATATCCTTTACGCGAATCAATGAAATTCTCCCTTTGTCCCCATCACCGACTCTAAAGCGGCGCAGGGGCATGTCTTTTCATCATCCCACTATATCATGAATGAGAAGCCCCTGCCCTGTTCATGGTCAGCAGCAGCGTGCCCGCTAAGTCCCCTGATGGTGAGAATCGCGGCCATCTGAATGTTCCCTTTTTGACCCCTCTTGTTCTAGAAACACCAGCACAGAGCAACAATGTATAAGGACGCACAACCGGTCCGCCAATGACGGTGAACGACGCACCGGCAAACAGCGTGATCGGATACAGGATTTCCTATCACGAAAGTGGGGATTTCAATCAACGGACAAAGAAAGCCACCGATTCGATATTTTGTGGGATGCATTCTGATGGGCATTGAATCTGTGCTGATTGAGAAGAACTTCCACATTTCGTCGGGCGGAGTCAGTGGACTCAGCATTGGAATTGCAGACTATCTACACGTAAGCGCCGGTTTTACAAATCTCTGCATTAAAGCGCTCATCTTCGGCGTTGTCTACTACTTTGGGGGGACGCTCGCTGCCTATTGGACACTCGTGGGAGCCGCAATTACGGGCGTGACCATGTGGCTCACTGAATTGACCGGGGTCACCTTGGATTGGCCGCAGTGGCTCGCCTTTGGGTTCATCTTGGTGTTCGCGAAGCTTCCCATCGGACTGCTCGTTTCCAAAGGCTATTCTATCGGAGGATTCACCGCCATCGCCCAATTGCTGGAACGCCATCGAGGGATCCCACTGCCGTGGAGCCTGACCATAATGAATCTCCTTGCCGTCCTTGCGATGCTGGTATCTCACGGCCTTGTGTCTGGTATGTTGACTGCGGTCATTGCTTTGTCCGCGGGAATAGCGACGAAAATCTGGTCAGAGGCGGCAAAGGCGTTTTTCGACCAGCGCCAAGTGCGAGCCCCGATGTTCCGATAAAACCGGGCACTGAGCGACAATGCGCGTCACCCGTGCCCGTAGTTCGTTTGGTTTGTCAAAAATGTGTCCAAAGACCCTCGGTCGATTACTTGCCCACGGAAGCCCTGTATGACCAATGGTTCTGTGTTTCGAGCGTCTTAAGTGCCGCGTTGTCCCAGGACACGACCTGTTGCACGTTGCCGATGCTCTCGGCCTGCTTCACGAATTGCGGCCACTGCGAGAAACTCTCTTGCCCCAAAATGAACTTCGCCAACTGTTCGTTCATGTACGTGCTGAGCGCTGTTGTATCGTTCGCAATCTGGGTTTGCTGCTGCGCGCTTAACGGAAGGGACGGCGCAAAGTTGTTCGGGTCAACCGACTTCAAGCCATCGGACGTCTGCGAAGTGAAGCTCCACATGCCATCCCACGTAATCTTGCCGTGCAGGTAAACGGGCATGAGCCCGAACATTTGATTCTCGGCGTCTCGGTTTTCCGGAATCCATTGGATTCCAATCCTGATGCCGCTCCCTGCACCGACCGGCAATTTCTGCAGCAAGGGCTTGTCGATAGGCGGCTCATGGTTTTTCA
>JAPTWT010000342.1 GCA_028064935.1 Gammaproteobacteria bacterium
GCAAAAGCCCCGCACTCATTTTGCGGAAACCGGCGGCTCGGAAAAGAGTCTATGTAACTTCTTGATAGGGCTGGGATATTTGGTCGGGGCGAGAGGATTTGAACCTCCGACCACCTGAACCCCATTAGCAACAAGACCGGTATTGTGTGCTTTGCTATGCATGTAGTTGCTTGAATTGCCTGTGAATAACCGCTTCACAAGAGGTCACGGTCTGCATAGTTTTTTGCTCCGACTGTCCCAAAATTGTCCCAAGCCTGCCCGGTGCGACATGATGGTCTGACGAACCGGTCATTGGTGATTCCGTCGGCTATTTCCCGGGTTCCCGCACGACCCTACCTGTTCCGGCATGACTCGATTCTCCCATGTAACCGGCCCCTTGCGTAAAACTGTATTGGCGTGTATGGTATACACAATGCAATAACACGCACATAAAGGCATGCGAACGAGCGAGACGATTATCTCCAGCGGGACTGGCGCCAAGGAACCAAGAACGGCTTTCCGAAAGCGAGATCCTGCGGCAAGAAGAGGGTTTGTGGATCCTGTACATGATGCGCTTAGTGAAACCCTAGAACGCGCACGAGCGAGTCTTGCGTCCATGCAGGCCGCAATCCAGGAGATTCAGGCGCGTCTGGAAGAGCAGGTCGCGCGGGCAGCGGAGTATGAGCGGGATCGAGAGATCTCGCTACTCAGCATTCGCGAAGTCGCTGCCCTTATGGGAATCAGTGTGCGTCATGTGGACGCCATGGTCGCGCAGGGCAAGTTGCCTCAGCCCGTGCGTCTTGGCGCGTCCCGTCGGTGGACATTCAGCGCGTTGCGCGAGTGGACACGGGAGGCGCAGGCCAACGCGGCGCGACCCGATCTCGAGGATGCCCTCAGGCGCAGGAATGCAGGGCGACCCCGGCGCATTATGTCGGGCCGACATTATTGAGTTATCCATGGCGGGTGCATGGCATGCCTTTGGCGTGGCGTCTTAAGATTGCCACCACCACGATCTGGAAGCATTTTCGTCGTTTTTTAACATAGGCGCGGCGCGACCTGGATCATTGGTCGGCCGCTGACTCTGACGAACATCGTGCATGACACCCTGATTCTGGTTTTTATCGGTTTGCCAACGGAGGCGACCGTCCTCGGGCGGCTAATTTTTTGGCGTGCGGTATTTCTCTGGAGATCAGCAAGTGGATCATCTGATTGAGCGGTCTAGCCTAGAGCCGGTATTGCAACAACTTCCCGTTGGCGACGCTCGCATTGTTCGCGAAGGCCTCTGCGATCTGCTGGCATCCCTGCGTGGCATGGTCGCCAGACCAGAAAACGCTGCGGCGCAAAGGACTCCGGAATGCCGATGCTTTTGCCGCGCATGATCGGGCGCGAAGCGCGACGCATGGGAGAAGGTGACGGATCGACGCTGGATTACGGTGACGGATCGACGCTGGATTACGGTGACGGTCGGCCGGCCTCCTGAAGCGTTTCCTGCTCCAGCTCGTACAGCGGGCGCGTTTCACGGCCATCATCGAAAGCGCCATCCTCCGCCATACCAGTGGCTAGCTGGTCATCTGAGATGGCCGTAAGTTCGAAGACGGGCGTCGCCGGCAAAAGGTGCAGGAGATGGCGCTCCGGCACCCGCTGGCCGGGCCGCCAGGACCACACGGCCGGCTCATGGGCCCGGATGGCGTCCGCTCGACGGAGAATGTTGCCTGGGTTCACGCAGACTGTTGCTCCGGGGATCCGCTGGCCCTGTATGTCGCGCCCATGTTCGTTGACGAGCGAAGACGCTCCTCTGATCTCATGAATGGCTTTGGTGCCTAGGCACACCTCGCCGCAATCGAGGTCCTTGTGCGTGACAACCACTGTTCTTTCAGGTGCGCACAGACTTTCGATGGTGTGCGGCACATCCTGTCCATGGGGTACGGTGTAAAGCGCGATGGGGCCGTCCTCGAGAGCGATCAGCAACGCCTGTGTTCTGGTGTTACGCATAACGCTGACCGCCCCGGATTCGGCGAGAACCCAAAGGGCACAATCCGGCGTCAGGTGGGCTCCATGTTTATCCCGGCTGCCAAGATTAGCGATCGGCCGGTAAAGCGATTTGCGGAAGATCCGGAAAAGGCCCGAGAAAAGCGCAGGCGTGGCCTCTCGCGGCGACCGGAACATGTTCCCCAAGATGACTGGCACGAGGCGGGAGTGCGACGCGATGCGCACGGCGCGAGAAAGAATGTCGAGGCAGTATTTGTGTTGAGCAGTGGATAGATGCGGATCGCCGATAAAACATAGGCCCCGCGGCAGGCTCTCGGTGATCCCGCGGTCGTAGAAGTTCCACCCGGGTTTGACAGCAAGCATGGTTTTTCCTCGGTAGCCAAATAGGCATATATCATATGTGTGATATACTGAATAGTATAGAAGGACATGCGATCGAGTCATGGCTGAAGCTCGTCAGTTCCTCGCATTAGCTGGGTTCCGAAACACCGTTTTCGTGGGTGGTGTAAGCGGCCTGCGGGCGGCTTTGCAGAGCGCCACCGCCGTCATGGCCGGCGTGACCGACAGGATAGGAGTGCCCGCTGATTTTGCAAGCCTTTACGGGCGCATAGGGCTTGAATTTCGTTTTGACGGCGGCGGATTGCTTCGCTGCCGTGGAGCGTATGACGTCCGGCGTCGCATGATCATATTGGAAGGTCCTGCCGATCAATTTGTGTTTGCCTATGCCTTCAGTCAGGCGCTCGATCACATGCTTGGTGACCTGCTGCACGGCGTTTCGCATTCAGCGATAAGCTCTCCACTGTTGTCGGCGGCGTTGCCCCGTTACCTGGGGTCAGGCTACCGCCACGAGCGCCTAAACCTTTTGGCGCCGGGGATCCTGCGTGTTCGTTTCGAGGGATTACCGGCCCTCAAAAATGGTTATCGACCTTACGGAGAGTTCTGTAAGAAGGAGGGTGACCTCGCGTATGAGTGGGTGCGCTCTGTAGTGGCGCTGCGCTGGCGCGCGCGAGAGGATGGGTGGGTGGTCCGCACACAAGCTTTTGAGGAGGCCCTTCGTACCGAAGGCCGGCAAAATCCGGAATGGGCGGCCCCGCAAAACATGATGGCCCGCGCATTCGCGGCATGGGCCGCCCCAAAAACGGGCGAAGCGTTCCAAGGACTCAAGGTAGGCCCCGTTACCTCTGATGGTAGTCATGGGAACGGGATTGACCGGCGAACCTTGCGCATCATGGAGGCTTTGCGGCCCATTTTGCGGGCCGCCGCGCTGGAATGGCGAGAGCGCGTGGAGACGCGGATGGCGGTCATCGAGGACGACGAGGTCAATCAAGGGCTGGCCATGGCTCCGGGTGGGGTCGCCTGAATATCCTCCGACCGGATTGCCCCGTTGGCCCGCATCGCTATGGGCGCAAGCATTGGGGCCCTTCCGGGCATTGCCGCTCGCCAGTGACACGGACGGAGCAAGCCGTGTGTCTGGTTGGGCAGTAGTGTCCAGGAATGTGAGTGGTGCTGTACACGATTGCGTATAACATGCGAACGGAAGCAGGAGCACGGGTTATGTGGTGGACCAAAGAGATCAAGAAAGGAATGGCACGCTTGAAGGGACAGGCACAACCCTTGTCTAGGCTGCAGCTCTGGCTGCCCCCCATGCGCACGAATGGACCCTTACCGGCGGACTTTGGTGAGCTTTGCCGGATTTGGGAGATCGACGCGACTGACGCGGAGCAGCTCGCCCAGTTTGTGCGGGCGCGCCGGCGCGAGGCGTGGCTTTTTGGTGTTACAGGCATCGTGTGCGCGGCTGACGTCCTGTGGAGCCTTCACGGGCAGCCTTTATGGGCCGGTGTCATTCTGGCCATGGGTGGGGCGGCCTTTCTCTACATCATCGCCGTAAAGTTCTGGCAAGCGGCCTGTGTTCGTGAGAGGCGGTACATCGCCTACCGCGCGTGGTGGTTAGGTCAACGGGAGAGATAGGAAGGCGGGTGCGTGCCGCTCAGGGCGCGTTTGGCAAGAAGACGCGCCGGGATTCACCGATCTGCGCGGGCCCCAGGGCCTGTCTTATGGTGAGGGACCCTCCGCTTCCGCGTCCTGGCTAGGCGCTACACGCGCCACGAATCCGCGTAAAAAGCGCATGATGCGCTCCATGATCTGTTCTATGTGCTCATGCAATGACCGTCCTTCATGGCCCGGTAGGACGCCTGCGCGGTCATCCAGGGCCTGGAGACGAGTCTGGATGTCGCTCGTTTGCCGTTCATCCAGCGCGCCGATGTTGCGTGCCCGGCGCAGCGCACGCGAAAAGCGCGCGGTCTCATCAGCCATTCCGGTTGCGGGGTTGCCTGGCCACCCGGAGATCAGCCGCGCGCAGTCGTCGGCGGCTTTGGCGCATCGCGCCCGCCCACCGGCATCGGCCGCAGCCAAACCGTCCTGGTACAAGACGTTCATGTGCCGGATGATGTGCCCGGTATCGGGATCGTTCAGAAGGGAGTCGGCGCGCCGCTCGAGGGCGGACAGGGACTCCAGGACGTCCGCGCGGGCCACGAGCATGCGCTTCGATCGCCAGGCAGCGACTCGGGAGGCCGCCTCATCCGCGGTGAATGCGGCCCCCTTGCGCAGGGCCCGTCCCAAGGCCGAGAGGCCTGTAGCGACGGCATGGCTGGCGTAGGTTGCCAAGTTGGCCTGCCCCCGACCATCCCGTACATCGGGGCTGGCGTGGCGGCGGATAGCGGCCTGTTTCAGGAGCACTGAGGCCTGTGCGATGGCCGCATCTTCGCCGCCGGTAGGCACGTGAAACAGCATGCGATTGGCCGCGGACAATCGCCGCCAAGGTATGTCCAGGAGATCCTGCCCATCCGCGGCCGGTGCGTTTTGGATACCCGCGGCGGCCGCCATGCCCACGAAAAGCCGGTAGGCGAGGGGCGGCGAGTCTTCGGAGAGATCTTCCGGCCCATCGAGCATCCCTTCGGCGCCGAGTGCGTCTTTTGGATCTTTATCTGGCGTCTCTCCCTCATCGCGTTGCGATGGGCCAACGGTTGGTTCGTTTTCCTCGATGGCCGCAGCTTCTGTCATGGGCGGGGAGGGTGGACTCCCTACCGCACTTTGCGGGTCGTCATGGGTTGCCGCTTCCTCGGTCACCGTAACCAAATCCGGATCCACTTCTTCTGGTGGTGGCGCATGGTGGGCGGTGCCGGCTTGCAAAAACGCGGGTCTTGTCATGATCGCGATCTCCTGGGCCTCTGTGTTAGTCGGCCCATAAACGAGTGATATACTATACACGATAGCACCATTATGAATAGGAGTCCCTGGTGATACGTGCAAAATATAAGCACCCTTGGAGGATTCGGCCATCGGGTGTTTTTGTGGCGGCGCTCTTGACTCTGGCCGCCCCATCCGCTTTCGCCGTCATGCCGGGCGTGGGCGTTGCGGGTTACTGCTATGCGACCGCGATGGGCCCCATCGCTTCGGCGACGGATGTGTCGGCGGTGTCCGCCCAGATCACCTCCCTGCAGAGTTCCTTGGCCATGCAGCTCCAGCGGCTGGGGGCAGCGG
>JAPTWT010000049.1 GCA_028064935.1 Gammaproteobacteria bacterium
TGAGTGACGAGGGGGCGGTGCCGCACGCGCCCGCGACCGCCGTGCGCGGCGCCGGCGGCGCGGTGCGCGTCCATGGGCTCGTGGATGCCGACATGGCCGCTGAGGCCGACTATGTGGCGCGGCTGGTGGGCGATATCCGCGCGCAGCGCCCGGAGGTTGAGATCGGCATTCTGGTGCGCTCGCGATCGCATGGGCATGCCATCGCGGCGGCGCTCAGCGCCGCCGGGCTACGCTTTGCCGGCGAGGAGCTCTACGCCCTGGGGACGCGCCCCGTGATCCGCGACCTGCTAGCGCTCACCGAGACGTTGCTGTTTCCGGCGGCGCGCCTGAGCGCCTTGAGCGGTCTTCGGGCCCCCTGGTGCGGGCTCGATCTCGCCGATCTGGTGGCGCTCTGCGAGGGTGACCCGCGAGCGCTCGTCGACATCCTCGCAGACGAGGGGCGCGTGGCGCGCTTGAGCGCTGACGGGCGCGCGCGCGTGGCGCGGATGCGCGAGGCGTTGTGCGCGGCCCAAAGACAGCGCGGGCGCGTGCCGTTATCGCGCTGCGTGGAGGAGACCTGGCTTGCGCTCGGCGGACCCGCGGCCCTGACTACGCAGGCGGCGCTCGACGAGGCCTTAGTGTTTTTCGAGGCCTTGTCGGAACGCGAAGTGGCGGGCGAGGTAGACCTCTGGCAGCTGCGCGCGCACCTGCAAAAACTCTACGCACCCGCCGATCCACAGGCCTCGGGCCTGCATATCCTGACCATCCATAAGGCCAAGGGCCTGGAATACGATGTCGTCATCTGTCCGGGGCTCGGGCGTCGGACGCGCGGCGACGGACGTCCGCTGTTGCTCGTGCAGGAGACCGAGGGCCCACGCGGCACGGACCTGCTGCTCGCGCCGCTCAAGGCCCATGATGAGGACAAGGACTCGCTCTACGATGCCCTGTGGGCCTTTGCGGCGCGTCGTCGCGAGCATGAGGTCCGCCGGCTGCTTTATGTAGCGTGCACGCGTGCCCGCGAGGATCTGCATCTCATCGGTCATGCCCAAGGCAAGGACGATGGTTCGGTGCAGGCGGCAGGCCTTTGGACGGTGTTGTGGCCCGTCATAGGGGAGACCTTCCGGCAGTCATGTGTGGCGTGCGGGTCCGGTGCCGAGGCGGTTGCGCTCCCGCCCACCGGTCTGCGCCGGGTCGCGCGCAGTGCGTTGACTTGGGTGTCGCCGGGGCCCTCGTCGGTCATGCGCGAGGAACAAGCGGCGAACGTCGACGCGCCGGTGGCCTTCGATTGGGCGGGCAGCCGTATCCGGCGCATCGGTATCGTCGTGCATGCCCTGTTGGCGGAGTTGGCCGAGGCCGGCCTGCCGGAGGGCGGGGGGCTCCCTGATGCCCTGGTGACGCGCGCGCAGGGCCTCCTGTATGGTCAGGGATTTGCGGCACAGGACTTGCCATCGGCGCACGCCACGGTGATGGAGGCCCTGACATCCACGTTACAGGATGCCGACGGGCGCTGGATCCTGGCGCCGCACGCACAGGCGCGCAACGAATACGCCCTGAGCACGTTCGACGGCGGGGCCGTGGTCACCGCGCGCGTCGATCGCACGTTCATCGATGGCGAGGGCGTCCGCTGGATCATCGATTACAAGACCGGCCGCCACGAGGGGGCGGACCGCGAGGGGTTTCTCGAGCGCGAGCGCGAGCGCTATAGCGGACAGCTGGCGCGCTATGCGCGTCTCTTTCAGGATCTCGATGGGCGGCCCGTGGAACTCGGGCTGTATTTCCCGTTGCTGGCGGCCTTCCGCCATTGGCGCTACGAGCCCGGCGACGAACGGCGCGACGGGTGATTGATTCGGCGTTTTCGCAACCTATGTCTTGATAGCCATATCCCGGATTCTATGATCGATTTTGGTGTGGCGTTCGTGTATAAATATTGAGGATATGCGTGGTTGATCGTGGAGGATTGTCATGCCTATTGGAATGCAGCGGGCCGTACCTCGACTTCCCGTATCCGGGCTGCGCGACTACATCTTGGAGTTCGCCTCTGCTCGTGGCGTCGTCTACGTCGAAACACCGGCTGACAAGCTGGCCGACACGATCACGCGGCTCTCCGACGACGAGATCCACCTGGACGAGATCGAGCGCTTGCTGATTGCCCTGGAGCGTGCCGGCGTTGTTGCGAGCAACAGCGTGGTGCCGCTGCACATCAATTACCTGCGCGAGGAGCTGAATGTTCGATCCGTTTAAAGATTTCGCGACGGCAGGCTATCTCCGGAATCGCTTTCAGGAAAAGGATTTCCGGATCATAACGCATATCGAGCACGAGGTCTTTGTCCGCAACGCGCCCGTGGCGCAGTAACAGCGCGCCGGCAAAACCGAGGTCTCGTACTTGGATGTCCTGACCGTTCATCGCACCTTTTCTCGGAGTTCTACCCTTGGGCGGGGCAAGATCGCGCCGCCACGATGCCTGAGAGCGCGGTGAAGAAAGGAACGGTCCTGTTCGCGCATCCGCTCTCGGCAAGGCTCGCAGTAGAGCAAGGCCTGCGTCTTGGCCAAGACCGGATTGTGGGCTGGGCATGTAAAGCAGACACGGCATGCCCGCGAATATCCTGAACCTGGCGGCCTACAGCGTCATCGATATCGCTGAGGACGAGGACGACTATCACATAGACGCCGAGGCGAAGAAGCCGCCCGCGTGCTGCCCTCACTGCCAATCCGACAACCTGATTGGATTCGGGCGCCGGGAACAGATGATTCGCGACATGCCGATGCACGGCCGCCGTGTCGGCCTCTACATAGACACTCGCCGCTACCGCTGCCGAGCCTGCGACAAGACGTTCTACGAGCCGCTGCCGGAGATCAACGAGAAGCGGCTGATGACGCAGCGCCTAGTCGATTGGATCGGCAAGCGGGCCGTCAAGCACACCTTCGCCAGCATCGCGGAGGAAGTTGGAATCGACGAGAAAACCGTTCGGCTGGTCTTCGGGGACTATGTTAATGCTCTTGAGGCGACCATCCGCTTCGAGACGCCGAAATGGATGGGCATTGACGAAATCCACCTCATCAAGCCCCGAAGCGTCATCGCCAATATCCAGAACAACACCATCGTCGAGCGGCTGCAAAACCGGAACAAGGATACCGTGGTGCGCTACCTGTCGCGCCTGGAAGGCCGGGAACATATCCAGTACGTTGCCATGGGCATGTGGGCACCGTACCGGGATGCGTGCGCGGCGGTCATTCCGGGCGCCCAGATCATCGTGGACAAGTTCCACGTCGTCCGGATGGCGAACGACGCTGTGGAGCGCGTCAGGAAGGGCGTGCGCGAGCGTCTGACGCTCAAACAAAAGCACGGTCTCATGCATGACCGTTTCGTGCTCCCAAAGCGCGAGCACGCTCTCGACGACCGGGAGCGCTTATTGCTCTCTAGATGGACGCGCAACTACGACGAACTGGGACTGGCCTACCATCTCAAGGAAGAGTTTTTCGGCATCTACGACGCGAAATCACTGACGAGGCACAGGGGCGCTACATCGAGTGGAAGCGGCGCATCATGCCGGAGGTCGCACCGGCCTTCGCCGACCTGGTGCGGGCCTGGGAGGACTGGACACCGTGGATTTTCGGCTACTTCGACCATCCAGTGACCGATGCCTACACCGAATCCCTGAACAGTCTCATGCGCGTCATGAATCGGCTCGGCCGCGGCTACAGCTTTGAGGCGCTGCGGGCCAAGATTCTCTTCGCTGAGGGCGTCCACAAGCGCAAGAACAGCCGACCGAAATTCGAGCGGAAAGAGCATCGGGCAGCGCCCAACATGAAAGGATTCGAGATGGGCCGCGAGATTCCGGCGGGCGCCCGGGGCTTCATGAGTGGTAACGAACTGCCTTCCGCTCAGAAACGCTATCCGGAGCCATCAACGCAGCCGGAGAAGAACGACGGGGCCGACATCTCAACACTCGTCCGACTCATCGAGTCCGGAGAGCTTTGACCCCATTTCAATCATGGATTCCGTGATGCCCCCAAAAAAAGCCCCCTTCCGTGGGGAAGGGGGCCCCACCATCGTCCTTGATGGGTATCGACGCATCCTTGCGACGGGTTCTACTGTACCTCGCCGCGCGCGGCCGCGCCCTCCGACTTAGGTCCCGGCCGATGCCGCGCGTGCCGGCCCCGCCTGATGGCGCGGGTGGGCGTGGGACTGCGCATGCGCGTGACCGGTCAGCGAGTGGCGCGCGTGCGGCAAAGCCGGGCGGTGGTCCCGGATCGTATTCTCCACGGCTACGTCACGACCGTTGCTGGCCACCACATGGAAGTGTCCGTAGCGCGCCCATGAGGCTTGATCCTTGATCGAGCCCACGATGAATACCCGTTGCCGCCGTGCCAGTGCCACCAGGGCCTTGCCGGTGATCAGACGATGCGCCTCGGGGTAATGGCGGACGCCGTAATAGAGATCCCCCTGGCGCGGATCGAAGACGTAGATCGGCCGGTGGAGATAGAAGTCCAATGACGAAAGGTCCTCGTAATGATGCGCCACGAACACATAGGAGTGCGGCGTGAGATGCGGGATCAAGGCCATGGCGAGGTCTTTCGAGGCGTAGCGATTGGGGTGCGCGATCGAAAACGTCAGATACAGCGCGGCAAAGGCCGCGAGCGACCCCACGGCGGCCACCGGCAGCACACGCATCATGCGTGGCTGCCGCTCCCAGAGCGCGGCCAGGAAGAAGCCGAGGTAGATGAGCGCTGCGCCGATGAGGTAGGGACGCATGGTCGCGTGCGGGATGTGCAGGGCCACGATCCCGGCGATCACGCAGAGCACGGCGAATGCCGCCAACAATCGTACGAGCGAACGGCCCTTGAGATCCGGCATGGCGCGTCCCAGGAATAACGCGAGCGCCGGCATCGCCGGCAGCATATAGTAAGACGATGAGGTCTTGGACAGCGTAAAGAAGATGACATAGGTCGCCGCCCAGATGAGCAGGAAGCGATCCAGGCGGTCGTACGGCCGCCTCCTCATGAAGGCCTCCAGGAAGAACGGTGTCCACGGGAAGATGCCTAGCAGCAGGTGCTCGAAATTGTAGTAGAACGGCGGCCGCCGGTAATCCATTGGCTTCAGGGTCCCGAGGAAGCGGTCGAAGTGCTCCTGGATGATGTAACGATCGAAGAATCCGGGGACGTGCAGCACCATCCAGATGTGCCAGGGCAGGGCGATGACGAAAAAGACGCCCCATGCGGCGAGAAACGGCCGCCAGCGTATCGTGCGCCGCTCGAGCGCCAGGAATACGATCACGATGAGCCCAGGCAGGACGATCCCTATGAGGCCCTTGGTAAGGCACGCCAAGGCACTCGCGGCCGCGGCCAGCATCAACCGCGAGGGCCTTTCGGGGTGCTCGATGTAGGCGTAGAACGCAAGCAGCGTGATGGTGTGAAAGAGCGTGAACGTCATGTCGAACATCGCGAGCTGCGACATCATGTAAAAGCCGATCGACGAGAACAGGATCACCGTCGGCCATAGCGGCTCACGAAGCCGCGCGCGGG
>JAPTWT010000244.1 GCA_028064935.1 Gammaproteobacteria bacterium
GTCGCCCGCCCTTGCCTTCTTGGCGGAAATTCCTATAATGTGGCGCTTCGGGTTGTTAGCTCAGTTGGTAGAGCAGCTGACTCTTAATCAGCGGGTCGTGGGTTCGATCCCCTCACAACCCACCAATAAAACAGGCATTTAGGATGACTTCCTCGGTGCCTTCATTTTTCCATCCAACCTATATCCAACCTCAGAGGGAAATGGGCTATCCGAACTGGCGGGGCCTAGGCATGCACGGCTGGTCCCTGTCCGCATCGCATCCACGCGAGTATCACCTACAAACGACGTGGGGTAGTAAATTGTCCAAGGGTGAGGAACGGCACCTGAGACTGTGAGCAGACGTTCTTTGACTGGAGAGGTGAAAACTGGCTTGGATAGGCCGGCAACTCCTCCGTCATTTGATCTACGATGCTATCAAACCCTGAGTCCATCCTCTTGTGTCACTCGGCCATGGCCTTCAACAACGCATCGCGGGCGTCGGAGTAGAACTGGATGTCGATCTTGGTCGCCATGTCGTCGGACAAGTCAACCAACTGGCGCCGACACGCCACCGGCATAAGTAGCGACGTCGCACCCTTCTCAACGGCGATCTCGGCAATCGTGACCGCGTTGTGGACAGGTTCGATCGAACCCCCGAGGTTGATCTCGCCGACGATGATCAAGCCACCACGCACGCTTCGCTTCAACAGTGACGTGCATAGGGCGACCAAAGAGGCCACGCCAAGCTTGGCACCTGACTTCGCCGCGTCAAACGCCCGAAGCTGTACCGTGAACTCATGCTGCCGAGGATCTTTGTCACCCACCAATTGCATGGACCTGGCGTACAAGTTCTGCTCGGCGAAGCCGATGCTCTCGCGGAATGCGGGTGGAATTGGCTTGTTGAGTACCTTCACACCGGAGCCTGGGCCTTCATTGACCTCGATGCGGTAGAGGCCCGAATTTTCTTCGCCGCCACCCGGGCTGATGGTCCACACCTGACCTGGCTCCAGCGGGTCGCCGCCAATGCTGTTGTCGCTTTGCAGCTCAGGCGTCGACACAAACTTCTCCACGCCGTCGGCGCCCATGATGTAGCTGAAGTGCGTATTCCGAAACTCGGCAGCGCCCACACGCTTCTGCTGCTCTTTGACTCGGCGCCGAACCTCCAGGGCGATGCGAACGCCCCATTCCAGGTCTTCGTCCGGAACCGGGGTGTCCGAGCTCGGGTACAACAGCTTGAGCAGGCCGCTGACAGTCTTGTTGACCGCATTCGTGTCTCGGCCAGACAGGGCTCCGCCAAAGAAGACTCGGTTCTGCAACTCGCTCACCCGACTCTGGTTCCGAAGCTGGCTCCAGCACTCGGACAGGAAGTCGCTGACTAGGCCGAAATGGTTGGTGACCAAGTCCTTGTTGATTTTGGGTACGTCCCAACCCGGCAGAAACGCGTGGATGCGGTCCATAAAAGCGGTGTCGTCCCGCATCTCCGGCGGCATGGGACCAAACAAGTGCCCTACGCGTTGCTGGTGTTCCACATCGACGTCGAAGTTGCCGACTAAGACGATGCTGCCGTCCGCGCGTATGCTCTCCTTGCCACGGCTGAATTCGCCGGACTCCATGTAGCCCTTCATGATGTTCACGCCGTCCTTCTGGTCGAAGGAGATGCCTGACACCTCGTCGAAGCAGACCACGTCGTACTGGCACACCAAGCCTCGACGGCCCTTGGCCGTGTTCTCCACGAACATCTTGGCCACAGTGGCCTTGCCGCCTGAAATCAGGTGGGCGTAGGGCGAAACCTGCTGGAACAGGTGGCTCTTGCCCGTGCCGCGCGGACCGAGCTCCACCAGGTTGTAGTTGCGTTCCACAAACGGCACCATGCGCAGGAGCAGGGCGTTCCGCTGGCGGTCGCTCAGCCCGCCAGATTCAATGCCGATGGATCGAAGCAGAAAGCACTTCCATTCCTCGGTGGTGAACGCCTCGCGGGCCTTGGCCAGGGTGTCCAACACGTCACGCTTCGAGAGCTGAATTTCACGCAGCGACGTGATACCAAACGGGCGCCCCTTGGCCTCCTGGGCAATGGCCACATCGAACGTCACGCCCAGCTCGGCATAGAAGCCACCGGTCAACATCCGTTCGTGTTGGTTGACCAGCTCGCTGCTGATCCGCACATCCGTCAGCCGAAGGCTTGGCAAGCTAGCGACGTACTCGCCCTTATTGTCCACGCGCGCCGTCACGAGGTCGATGATCTTCACCTCCCCGGTTTCCAGCGCTTTGGCCTTGAACAGCTCTTCCTCACCGGCCCTCACCGTACGGGACTTGAGCTGGCGTTGAACAATCTCCAGCCCCTCGTCGATCTCCTCCTGATCCGTGCTGGCGCAATAACGCCCGAGCATGAACTCGACAACGTAGGTGGGTACCGGAAACTGGCGACTGAAGGTTCGAACCAAGTCCTTCCGGACCAGATACCCGTCCAGCACCGAGGCGGCTTTTTTGTCTATCTGATCCAATTCAATCATTCATCATCCTCCGCCGATCACGGTGTTTGCCTCGGCCACCATCTCGCCCGATGCGCTGAGTAGGACCAGAAACGCCGCGCGGCCTTGCAGTTCTTCGTTCTCAACAACCACCGATGCGGTGCCGTTGTCCTTGAGCGGCTTTACGCTCACGACTACGCTGGACGCCGGATCACCCGACTGTGTGCGAATGTCCAGGGAAAGACTCGCGTACTGGCCGTCCACTCCCACCGTGCAGCGCAAGCCCTTCCAAGCAATGTCGGTGACCTCTGCCACTTGCTTGCCTGACGTGCTACTGCCCCGGGTCACCACCAGATCCAGAGTGAGGCATTCCTGAAGACTCAGCCCACCATGGTTGTAATCCACCGATTTGCCGTAGCAGCTCACACCGTCGGCCAAGGCGAACTGTTGGTGCGGATTCCAGAACCAGGGATACAAGCGCTCACTGGTGGAAGCGCCTGGCTTGATCGAGGCGCAGCGCCCCCATTTGTTGTCAGTGAGGTCCTTGGACATCTGGATCGTGGGTAACTTGCCCGGCATGAGTAGCCAGCCGTGGTCTGTCACCACCCTAACGCTGTTCCAGCCTGCAGCCAACAAAGCGGCGATGCGTTCTGCAATTTCTGCGAGGAGCGGGTCGATGTGCTTGGCAAGCTTCCAACCGCGCGCATGACCCTCGCTGTCGATGTCGCCAAATTCGCACCACGCGTTGCCCTGGCCATCGCCGTTCTCGGTACGGTCGAGCACCTTCCAGTGGTTGTCGTTCAGCAGCTTCTTCAAGTGATAGCCGCCCTTGAGCGACTGGCCGGTGGCAGAGACGCAAGGTTCGAAGTCATCGCAGTCGTCGGTACCGCTGATCTTGGTCCGCACTGGCGAAGCAGCCGCCTTGCCGGTCGCGGTCACGCTGGGCAGCGCTGTCCAGATCATGGCTTCCGCCACTTGGCAACCGCGTGTCTCCAGGGCTGCCGAGAGACGGCGAGCCGCGTCAAACCGAAGGCCATCCACGAACAGCACGCACTCGCCCTTGGAGGCGGCGAAGGCCTTGGCGCTGGCGATCGTTCCTCCGGGGTAGCTCGATCCATCAACCAGCTTTTGCAGGTAGCGCGCAGACTCCTCCAGCCAGGGTAGATAGATCGCCCGAACGGCGGCCGTCACCGCATCAACGTCGGCCGCCTTGTCGACGCACGCCAGCGCTGACAGCACTGCATCGTCGGCGCGCCAGCCCTGCGTGGCGTACCCCGCCTGCAAGTCCGCGACCGAGCCGGCCGCCAACGCCGTCTTGCTCACTTCCGCAACCACTGTCAGGTGCTTGGCGGCCAGCGCCAGCGGCGACTCACCCAACTCGGCCCACACCAGCTCACGGCGCAGCGCATGAGCCTTCTCAAGTTCCAGAACCCGCTTCCGGGCGTCATGTGCTGGTAGATGGTTCAGAGCCAGCAAATCATGCTGTAGCGCCTTTTCCTGCTCGTCATTCCATTGCGGCCAACCGCTGAGCTTTTCTGCGGGCGTGTCGAAAATGCCCAGGTCGGGCGGCTTGCACTGGCGGATTCGGTTCGGGATATTGGGGTAACGCTTCGGTGCTTCGCTGTAGCGCTCCCACACCGAATGCCAGGGCCCTTCGCGCATCGCCAACTTGCTAGCACCAGCCAGCACGCCATCGGCCTGAGGGTTGAACGCCAGCTGTGACTTGCAAACCTCCACAAAGGCCTTCCACTCGTTGGCGCCGCGCGTGGTCTGGAACGCGTCACCCAGATCCAGCCACTGCAGCAGGTCGCGCACCGGGTCGCCACCGGTCAGCAGGGTGTTGAAGTAGTCTTTGTCCAGCCGCTTGCCCTTCAGGAGTTCAAGCTCTTCGTCCAGCAGCCGGTATAGCGCCAGTTGCATGGCGTTCTTGGCATCGTTGTCCTGGGCCACGTCCAGACCCATGCCACCTTGGTCGGACTTTAGGAAGGCCATGATGGTCCAGTCCTTAGCGTTCGCCTGCGACCAGATCACGCCCCGGTACTGCAGCTCGGCCAAGGGCTTCAAGAGGTCCGGGCAGTCTTCGATCGCCCGCAGGTCCTGACGGCTGACGCCAGGCAGGTAGAACACCGGCACGCGGTCGGCCGGCAGTGTCACATCGGGCGCTTTGCCCGCAATCACGCAGCGCAGCCAGATGGCTGGCCCCGTGCGGTTCTCGGCCGCGTAGTCGCCCAGCACCAGCAGTTCCGCCAGCTCGCTCTGCAGGCGCGGGATGACAGCCTCCCACTGTCGATCTTTGTCGGGCCACAAGATGCACGAGGGCGCGACTTGAACCTCGGGGTTGAAGATCGCTGAGTCGCGCAGGGTCTTGACGAGATGTTCGATCACGCGCATGGCTGGCCCTCCGTCATGGCGAAAAGCCCCATCACCAGGCCCACCAGCTTGGTCGTCCGCGCATCGATCTGCGCGACGCTCCATGCCTCGGCCGTTGCCAATTCGGCATTCAGCTTGAGCCCGTTCTTGTAGCCCACCTCACGGCCCTTGCTGTCGGTGCGGTCGCGCTTCTCTTTGAAGCTCTTGTTGCCCAGCGCGCTGTTGAAGCCGGAGATCGTCAGGTTGCCCAGCTTGTGGACATGCGTTTCCTGAATGCCTCTGGCCTTCTTCTCATCTCCGCCCGCCATCATCGTCACCCAAGACGCGGGAATGTTGTCGCCCTGCGGGAAGATGTGCTCGATGGTCCACACGAAAAGCTTGCCTTCGTACTTCCACAGATCGACCCAGGTCTCCTTGGTCATGCTCTGCTCGGCCAAGGCGCACAGCACAAACCGGGTGACCCCGGCGTTCTCATCGTAGATGGCGCCTTCCAGCTTGCTGCGGAAAGTCTCGTCGCTGGCCGACACCGCCAGCAATTCGTCGCGAATCGTCGTCACCACGGCGGCACCCGACAGATCTGCCACCTTGTCGATGGTGGCCATGAACAGGCGCGTCAGGTCGCGGGTGGGCGGCGTGTCGGTGAGGTTGCG
>JAPTWT010000259.1 GCA_028064935.1 Gammaproteobacteria bacterium
GAAGCGGGCGGTGGAGGGGAGGATCTCTTCCTCGATCTCCAGGCGATTCTCCCGCAAGGTTCGTCCGGTGGCCACCAGATCCACGATCCAGTCGGCGAGCCCCGTCCGGGGGGCGAGCTCAAGGGAGCCATACAGCTTGAGGATCGAGACAGGAATGCCCCGGGCAAGGAAGTGGGCCTCGGTGATCCGCGGATACTTCGTGGCGATCCGGAGCGCCCGCTTTTCTTCCCCCATGGGCCGGTTCTCTTCCGGGCGCGCGACGACCAGGCGACAGTATCCGATATTGAGGTTGAGGGGGGAGATGACCTCCCGGTTCTGTTCCTCGATCTGGTCCCGGCCCACCACGCCCGCATCGGCCCCTCCGAACTCGACATAGGGGATGACGTCGGTGGAGCGGACAAAGAGGATGGAAAGGGAGCCGCAGTCGGAGCGTGAGGTCAGGGCCCGGGGATTCTTCTTGTAATCGGCGAATCCATAGCCGCCCTGTTCGAGGAGGGAGAGGATGTCCTCGAACATCTTTCCCTTGGGAAGGGCCAGGACCAAAGGCTGCGCGCTTATGGGGAATCCTCCTGAATGCGTTTGATCCGGGCCCCCAGGGCTTCGAGCTTCTTCTCGATCGCCTCGTATCCCCGGTCGATGTGGTAGACCCGCCGGACCTCCGTTTCGCCCTCGGCGATGAGTCCGGCCAGAACGAGCCCCGCCGAGGCGCGGAGATCGGAGGCCATGACGGCGGCCCCTTCGAGGCGGCTTCCTCCCCGAACCATGGCCTGGGAGCCATGGATTTCGATGTTGGCCCCCATCCGGTTCATCTCCATGACGTGAGTGAACCGATTTTCAAAGACGGTCTCCACGACCGACGACGGTCCTTCCGCAATGGCCATCAGCGGAAGAATCTGCGCCTGCATGTCCGTGGGAAATCCCGGATAGGGAAGGGTCCGAAGGGAGAGGCCCCGGGGACGGCGGATGGCCCCGAGGGTGATCGATCCCGGACGGATTTCGGCCTCGGCCCCCATCGCCTTCAGCACGTCAAGGATGGAGGAGAGGGGAGAGGACTCGACCTCCCTGATGGTGACCTCTTCTCCCAAGAGGGCGGCGGCCACCAGGAATGTTCCGGCTTCGATCCTGTCGAACATCACGGAGTAATGAACCGGATCGAGGCGCTCCACCCCGACGATGCGGATGGTCGATGTTCCGGCTCCGGTGATGCGGGCTCCCCGCGCCACGAGAAAGTTTGCAAGATCAATGATCTCGGGTTCCTCTGCCGCGTTGGTGATCGTCGTGGTCCCGCTGGCAAGGACCGCTGCCATCATGATGTTTTCCGTTCCCGTCACCGTCGGATAGGGAAGCGAGATGTCGCTGCCTTCAAGGCCGTCGGTTTCGGCATCGATATAGCCATGGTGGATGGTGATGCGGGCCCCCATTCGCTCGAAGGCCTTGAGGTGCATGTCGATGGGTCGGGCTCCGATCAGACATCCGCCCGGGAGGGAGACCCGGGCCTTTTTCCGGCGCGCCAGGAGCGGACCCAAGCAAAGGACGGAGGCGCGCATCGTGCGCACGAGATCATAGGGGGCCTCGAAGGGAGAGGTTGTTCCCTCCGAGATCTCCAGAAGATCCGACCAGACGGGTTCGTTGTGGTCGAATCCTTTCGATTCTGCCAAGGGTTCCGGGCGGACGGAGATGTGGAGCCCCAGCTGTTCGAGAAGCAGGAGCGTCGTCTTGACATCCCGAAGACAGGGAATGTTCGAGAGGGAGAAGGACCCGCCGAGAAGGGAGGAAAAGAGGATCGGAAGGGCGGCGTTTTTCGAGCCGGAAATCCTGACCGAGCCGCGGAGGGGATGGCCTCCGACAATTCTGAATGCGTCCAAGGAGCGTCCTTATCCTGTCCAGAAGACAATCCGGTGACGTCCCGAGATGTCCCTGATGATTGTGGGAAGCGGGGTCGCGCCCCCTGTCTTGCCGGTCATGGTTGAAAAAAGAGCGGGATCGCCCATGTCGTCACCGATTTCGAGGGCGATCAGCCCCCCTTCCCGTATCAGGCGAAAGGCCCGGGGGAGGATCTTCCGGTAAGGATCGAGGCCATCGGCCCCCCCATCGAGGGCGCTCGCCGGCTCGTACGCCCGAACCTCCGGTTCAAGCGTGGGGATCGTGTCCGTGGGGATGTAGGGAGGATTGGAGAGGATGCAGTCGAAGACCGGCCGCTCCCCGAACATCTCTTCCCAGTCTCCCCGGACGACGGCCAGACGGTCGACAAGGTGATGGCGTCGCCTGTTTTCAAGAAGCGTGGCAAGGGCCAGCGGTTCCCGCTCCACCGCCACGGCCCGGGCCTCCGGACGTTCAAGAAGAAATGAAAGGGCGATGACTCCGCTTCCCGATCCCAGGTCGAGGATTCGAAGAGGCTCCCTTCCCTGGGAGGCGGCGGTGTGCCGAAGGGCCAGTTCGACCAGCTGTTCCGTTTCGGGGCGGGGGACCAGAACTCCCGGCGCAAGAAAAAAGGAGTGTCCGCAAAAGGTGATCTCCCCGGTGATCAGGTGATGGGGTTCTCGGGCCGCCCGTCGTTTGATCCAGTCTTCATAACGGGGAACCAGCTCCTTTTCGAGAGGCTCCCGGGAGCGGGTCCAGGGGGCCGTTTCCGAGGCCAGAAGGGCGGACATCAGAAGTCGTGCCTCCCGCTCCGGATCCTCAAGAGCGCTGAGGGCCTTTTTCCCCCAGCGAAGCCACGCCTCGATGGTCCCGTCGCCGGATGGCGGAGGCTCAGGAGATATTCTTGATCTCCTCGGCCCGGTCGTGGGCCCTGAGGGCATCGACAAGGGGTTCGAGCTCCCCCTCCATGACCCGGTCGAGCTGGTAGAGCGTCAGTCCGATCCGGTGGTCCGTCACCCTGTTCTGGGGGAAGTTGTAGGTCCGGATGCGCTCCGAGCGATCTCCCGATCCCACGAGGGTTTTTCGCTGGGAGGCGATCTCCTGGTTCTGGCGGGAGACCTCCTGCTCGAGGAGACGTGACCGGAGAACCGACATGGCCTTGGTCCGGTTCTTGAGCTGGGAGCGCTCGTCCTGGCAGCTGACGACGATCCCTGAAGGAATATGGGTGATGCGGACGGCGGAGTAGGTGGTATTCACGCTCTGGCCTCCCGCTCCGGAGGAGCAGAAGGTGTCGATCCGGAGATCCTTCTGTTCGATATCCACCTCGACCTCGCTGGCTTCGGGGAGGATGGCCACGGTCACGGTGGAGGTATGAATCCGGCCTCCTGCCTCCGTCACGGGAACCCGCTGGACCCGGTGGACGCCGCTTTCATATTTGAGGCGGCTGAAGGCGTTGCGGCCCTGGACATAGATGATGAACTCCTTGGATCCCCCGATGTCGGTTTCGTTGGATTCCATCACCTCGGCCCGAAAACCCTGGCGCTCCACAAAGCGCAGGTACATCCGGCCCAGCTCTGCCGCAAAAAGGGCGGCTTCCTCCCCTCCGGCCCCGGCACGGATTTCGATGAAGAGATTTCTTTCATCCCGCTGGTCCTTGGGCAAAATGGCGTCGACGAGCCGAAGCTCCGTCCCCTCGAGGACTTCCCGAAGCCTCCGGTCCTCTCCCGACACGAGCTCAGCCATTTGGGGATCGTCCCGGATCAGGTCAAGCTCCTCCTGTTCCTTGCGGAGTCGCTTCCACTGGTCGTAGAGCTCGACCACCGGGGCCAGCTCTGCCTGGTCCCGGGCCAGCTTCCGGTACATGTCCGGAGATCGGGCGATCTCCGGACTCGCCATCTTTCCGGAGAGTTCGTCGAAGCGGTCGCGCATCGACTGGAGCCTGGGAATGATCTTCTCGAGAATGCCGGGTGTGACATCCATGGGGAAGGATCCTTAGCCTTTTTTCGCGTCCTCTTTGCGGTACTTCTTCATGAAGCGCTCCACGCGGCCTTCCGTGTCGATGATCTTCTGGGTCCCGGTGAAGAAGGGATGGCACATGTTGCAGATGTCGAGGTGCAGGTTCCCGACGGTGGTCCGGGTTTCAAAGACGTTTCCGCAGGCGCAGTTGACCGTTGCGGCGTTGTAGCTCGGATGAATTCCTTTTTTCATGAGACCGGTCTCCTTAAGGTGACGCATGGATGGAAATGATTCCAGGGCTGATTTCAGCCCTTCATCATTTTTTCAAGGAAGTCCTTGTTGCTTCGGCTTCCCTTCATATTGCTCAACAGGTACTCCATATCCTCTTGCGCATTGTTCGAGTTCATGGCCTTGCGGAGTATCCATATTTTATTGATATCGTCCTTGTCCAGCAAGAGCTCTTCCTTTCGGGTGCCGGACGTGGTCGCGTTGATGGCGGGGAAGATGCGCCGGTCCGCCAGGTTCCGGTCGAGATGGAGCTCCATGTTGCCGGTTCCCTTGAACTCTTCGAAGATGACGTCGTCCATGCGGCTTCCCGTATCGATCAGGGCCGTGGCGATAATGGTGAGGCTGCCGCCTTCCTCGATATTCCGGGCGGACCCGAAGAAGCGTTTCGGGCGCTGGAGGGCATTCGAATCGAGACCTCCCGAGAGGACCTTTCCGGAGGGGGGGGTGACGATATTGAAGGCCCGGGCCAGTCGGGTGATGCTGTCGAGGAGAATGACCACGTCCTTCTGGGACTCGGCGAGGCGCTTCGCCTTTTCGAGCACCATCTCCGCCACCTGAATGTGTCTCTGGGGGGGCTCGTCGAAGGTGGAGCTCACCACCTCCCCCTTGACCTGGCGGATCATGTCGGTCACCTCTTCCGGCCGCTCGTCGATCAAAAGGACGATAAGCGAGATCTCCGGATGGTTTTTGGCGATCGCCTTGGCGATTCCCTGGAGAAGGACCGTCTTTCCCGTCCGGGGAGGGGCCACGATCAGTCCGCGCTGGCCCTTTCCGATGGGGGTGAGAAGGTCGATGACCCGCATCGAGAGATCTTCCGGATTATTTTCGAGGCGGATCCGTTCCATGGGATAAAGGGGGGTGAGGTTGTCGAAGAGGATCTTCTCCCGGCCCACCTCCGAATCCTCAAAGTTGACCTTCTCGACCTTGAGCATCGCGAAGTATCGCTCCCCCTCCTTCGGTGGACGGATCTGTCCCCAGATGGTATCCCCCGTCCGGAGGTTGAATCGGCGGATTTGCGAGGGGGAGACATAGATATCGTCGGGTCCGGGAAGGTAGTTGTAGAGAGGGGAGCGCAGGAAGCCAAAGCCGTCCTGGAGAGTTTCGAGAACGCCTTCTCCGTAGATGACCCCGTTCTTTTCCGACTGGGCCTGCAGGATGGCGAAGATGAGGTCCTGCTTCCGAAGGTTGACCGCCCCTTCAATGTGGTATCCCTTGGCGATGTCGGTCAGGTCGGCGATGCTCTTTTCCTTGAGCTCTGCCAGGTTTACGCAGTTTTCTTTGTCGTCCATCTTTCTGGAACTCCTTCGTCGGCTTTGGGAAGGCGTGTCTCGTGTGG
>JAPTWT010000073.1 GCA_028064935.1 Gammaproteobacteria bacterium
TCGGAACGGGTTCGGTCCCATGCGGCTGCTCCGAAATGATTTTTTCCGCAGATATGGCCGATATTCGTTTCATATCCATCTGTGGTCTCGACCACAAATCCGGTCTGGTGGGGTGTTCGGCAGCCCTGTAATCCGCATGGCCATGCAAGTGATCTCGGGAAGTCGTACTGACCCACTATCCGCTTTAGTGCGTGTTGCGCGGGGTCCAGTGTTCCCCGGTATCGCGGCCGACTCGTGATGGCCTCATGGGACTCAAAAACAAACAGCTCTACTGAATCTGACTGGCTTTCTGACATAGGCCGCCTTGCCTCTGGATAGCGCGTTCACCAGCTGCCGAATGCCTCCATATATAGCCACAAAGCTGATGCATAATACAACTTGTTTGACATACGAAGTGGCCTGGACGCAAGGGCTGTCTAACTGGCGGGTGAGGCCACCAGTCGCGCACTCTTGGGGTCATACACGACCTCCGTAATCGAACCATCACGGATGCGCTGGACCGCTTCGTCAATGACGGAGAGCGGGACCAGAAACCACTCCCGCGGGCGCACGGGATTCCCGAATCGATCTTCGATGGTGAGGTCCAATTGGGCGGCGGCGAAGATGCGGTGGAAGAGGTGTTCGAGCTTGGTGCGGTTGATGCTCGAGAGCTTGTAGCTCGCCACCACCTCGACGTCGGCCAGCAGATAGGTGGCATCGTGGGCGGCATGGGCAATCCGGGTCTCCACCGCGCCGCCCGTGACGCCGATCTTATGAACAAGCTCGCGATGTTGGGCGATAAAGGGGTGCGTGGAAAGGCTTCGTAGGACGTAGATCGTACCGCTTTTGAGGTCGTTATCTTCCCATATGTCGCCAAATACAGGGCCCGCATCCGGGGTCGGCGTCACGCGGCGCCCGCCTTCATCCTTATAAAGGGCACGCTGGAGGGAGCGACGCAGGAGATTGCTCTCGGTGCCGTTCGCGTAGACGACCCGCAAGCGGGCGTCGTTCTTACCGGTGGACGTTTTGATGGTCTCGCCTACCTCCGCGACATAGACGAGCTGACCCCCAAGGATAAAGAAGTCGCCCTCCAGGATAGCGGCGCCCTCTTTGCCAAAGGGCAGGGTCTGACGTAGGCCGGCCTTAAGGTCACCCTCGACTTTGGCAAACAGGGGCTTGAAGTGCGCGAAATCCAGACAGGGCGTGCGGTCGGCCACCTCTTCGGCGACACGCCGGTCCTCTTGCGAACGCACGTGCTTGAGGATAGTAATGTCCTCTTCATCCGGGGTAGCCACACCGAGTTCCGCCAACAGCCCCTCATCATCGAGCGTATCGACCGGACGCGTTTCCCCAGATCCATCCAGGGCCAGCAGACCATGAACGTCGCGGCTTGCCAGCAGTTGGCGCGCCTCGGGCAAGGCGCGCAGGCGATCGAGACGCACCGCGTACAGACGCTCGAAGATGTCGCGCCCCTCACCGTGTTGGGGTACGCGCCCCTGGGCCTCGATAAAACGCAGGATGTCCTCAAAGCCGGCCATGAGACGCTCCTCGCGCGGTGTGTGGCGTCCGGTCGCAGCCGAGGTAACATCGACGCCTAAAGCGTCGAGTAGTTCATCATCGGATAGATCAGGCATCGCCATTTCCTTCGCGTTCGGTTGTGGTTTTTTCCTGAGCGCGATAGCGGGCCAAGGCCGCCACGCCTTCGGCCATGCGCCGCTCCCAAGCATCGGGGGCGCTGATGTCGGGGAGCCGCCCACGCTCCTTCTTGAATTGCAGGGCCCGCTGCGCCAGCTCCCGCGCCTCCTCAACCGGAATGGCGAGACGCTTGGCGGCGATCGTCGTCTGCACTTGCCGCAAGGTCTTCTCGTCCATCGCTTTGGCTAGGACTGCATAGGCCGCCTCAAAGGGATTGATGCGGTCAATGAGGTCGATATCGAGGTCGCGCACATTCACGAATCGGCGCACGCCTTGTATGAGGGCCAGGTTGCCCTTGTCCTCAGAGCCTCCAGTCTGGTCGGCCTGCTGCTGTTTGGCTTGTTGCGTGAGAACCAAGGCGGCCACCGCGTGTTGTCGGACGGCCTCCTGGTCAGCGGCACTCAATTCGGGATACCGCTCGCGGACGATCTTGCCCATACGCAGTTGCGTCAGCTCCTCGGGCAGTGTGTTCTCCTGATCGAAAAGGCCACGTTCCAGGGCCGACTTATCCTGCACAAAGGCCGTAATGACTTCATTCAAGTCCTCGCGACACACGCGGCTCGCCTCCGGGCTTTCAGGCATCGTGAGCCCCCCGATCTCGACGTGATACTGGCCGGTGGTCTCATTGACCCCGACATTGCTGCGCCCCTCGATGTAGCCCTCCGGCCCGTAATCGAAATCCGCCTGAGGACCGGCGTTCTTCGGCGTAAACTCAAAGCGCGGGGCCAGGACCTGCTCCATTAGGAGGCTTGCGGCAATCGCCTTCAGGGTGTCGTTGATGGCATCGACCACCGCCGCCTCGGCGGCGTCGGGTTCGGCGATGAGGTTCGTAAAGCGCGCTGTGCCCTTACCCGGCGCATCCCGGGTGGCGCGGCCGATGATCTGCACGATCTCGGTCAGGCTGCTGCGATAACCAATGGTCAAGGCGTGCTCGCACCAGATCCAATCGAATCCTTCTTTCGCCATACCAAGTGCGATGATGATATCGACATGATCGCGATTAGCGCGTTGCGCCGGGTCTTTCAGGGCCGCCAGCACCCGTGAGCGTTGGGCGGGGTCCCCGTCGTCGACGAGGTCGGCCACCTTGATGAGGCCCACGCCCTGGCTGGCCGGCCGCTCAATCGCGTGGAATCCGGTCACGGGGTCCACCCCGCGCCACGTGCCAAGGGCATCCATGATCTCCTCGACCTCTTTGTGTTTGTCTTTCAGGCTCTCGCGGGAGTTGACGTTGGGGATATGGACAATCGTCTTGAGCGCCGGGTCGAGCACCTTCATGATCGCATCCAGATAGCGGCCCGTGTAGAAGAAGTAGCCGATATCAAGGGCCTTCAGGTACTGGTAGCCATTCAACTGCTCGTAATAGGTGTAAGTGACGGTCTCGAAGCGCGCCTCATCGGAGGGCGAGAGGACGGCTGCCGCATCCCCCCGAAAATAGGACCCGGTCATGGCCACGATATGGGCCTTGTCGCGGGCCAGAAAGAGCGCAAGCTGACTCCCTAGCCGATTATCCGGGTGGCTGCTGATGTGGTGAAACTCATCAATGGCAATGAGCCGGTTATCGAAGGCCGCCACACCCAGCTCCTCGACCGCGAAACGAAAGGTGGCGTGGGTGCAGATCAGTACCGGATCGTCGCTTGCCAGGAATTCGCCGACCGCACGGACCTTAGAGCGGGCGAAACGCGGCTCATCAGCCCCGGGGGCATTGCACAGATTCCATTGGGGCTTCACCACCCAATCCCAAGGAAAGCCGCTTTGCGTTAAGGGCTCGTCGGCAAA
The DNA here is from genome assembly GCA_028064935.1 of Gammaproteobacteria bacterium. The sequence goes on from JAPTWT010000073.1 coordinate 3,451, forward strand.
ACTGCCGCCGATGGCCCGTTCCGGCACCACAATGAGGGCTTGCTTAAGACCTTGGTTATGGAGCTTATCGAGTGCTATGAACATCAACGCCCGTGACTTGCCGGAAGCCGGGGGCGACTTGATCAAGAGATAGGGCTCGCCGCGCTTGGCGTAGGCGCGTTCCTGCATGGGACGCATGCCTAAGCTATTCGTGCGGCTCGACAGGCCGGTACGCTGGGTGACCAGGGTCACCGAAGGGACCGTGTAGCGGTTCGTGGGATTGTCTGTAGTGGTCATGAGGCGCTCTTCCGGGTCATCCGGTGAGCCCCTTGGCTCCCCGTCATCTGGGCATACAGGGCAAACAATTTCTCCAAGCGCTCCGTATCGTTCCGAAACCGACGGCCGATATAAATGCGTTCGAGCACTTCGTTATTACGCTCATGGGCATGGCGCAGATTCTCCGGCATCTGGTCGGGGTCATAGAGATCGGCAATAGTCGCCGGAAAATGCGCCTCGCGGGCCAACAGAATGTCTTCCGCGCAGCGCGTCAGGTCGGCTTTGTTTTGCTCTGTTAATAATGGTACAGGGAAGGTGTTCCAGCCCAAGGTGTTGGAGTATCGGAAATCCGTTTTTAGCTTGCCGCAGACCGTTGCAATCCAGACCAGATGCAGGCGCGAGGCGAGTAGCGCCATACTCCAGAGAGGGGCGTCGTAAAGAGCAAAAGCAGAATCGCTTACTATCGCACCAGGCGGTAGATAGCCAACCGGCAAGTATTCCCGGTTCTCAGAAGAAACTCTGGGAACAACAATAGTTTGCTCATCGCCTCGCTGGCGGACCTCACCAAAACGGTGGGGGTGGTCGGCAAGCTCCTTGGTCGTCTTGCGATCAGAAGCCATCCTTTGCTTCCGAACCGCCTCGAAGCGAGATCGTAGCCAGGGCGTTTCATAGGCGCTTTCGTATTCATCGTCCGCGACCCAAAGGCATCGTCTTTCTTGGCCGCGAATAAACTCTTGCGAGCCCAGAAAGGGGCGAATGAGAGCGACCGGTACATCATGAGCCATAACCGCAGCCGAGGCCTCATCGACCGAGAGAAGGAGGTACCCTCCGTCATTGGGCATACTGCCAAAGTTCATTTCGGTGAGGTCATTGAGAGGACGCGCGGCCGGCCTTACGACGATGTTGGGGCCGGCCACTAAGTAGGCGTTAATGCTCTCAACCACCTTGGCAGTCGTCCCTGCGTCGGCATTTTCAGAAAAAAGCCGCCGTGCGCCGCACGTATCACTCGAAATGGCCACGATAACGACGGTTACGCCCGCGTTATAGCTTGCGAGATTGGCCCACTTAAACGAAGAATAGGCGAAGACAATTCCGTGGCCTAGCGAAAAAATGAGCGACCAGAGCACGTCCACTTGCCGTCCCTGACATATGGAGTTTGTGGACACGAACGCCGCAACCGTTTTGGTTTGCGTAGCGTAATCCGCGGCCTTCATAAACCAACCGGCGACATAATCGAGCGATTTCCAGTTCTTGGTCCGTGACGCGAAGACCTCCTTGAGATCGGCTTTCTGTTGACTGGTTTGCCACTGACTTCCACGGTATGGGGGATTCCCACAAATATAGGTCTCCCCACCCTCGTTTTCGAAATCGATCTCGGCCTGATCCTGGGGCGTCTCAAATAAATCCGGGGATACCACCTTCACAGTGTTCCCTGTGGGCGGACAGATACTGAGCCAGTCCAGTTGCAGGGCATTGCCACATGTGATCCAGTTTTGGGTATCGAGCGGCAGGAATCCGTCCAGCGCGAGCTTTTGGCCCCGGTAGAGGACATCGCACTGATATTCGGCGACGATGAGCGCCAAGCGTGCGATCTCCGCCGGGAAGTCCCGCAGCTCGATCCCCCGAAAGTTGGTCAGCGGAATAGCTGTCGGGATTTCGGGTTCGTCACGCCGTTTGTTGATCTCCGCCTCGATGGCGCGCATCTGCTTGTAGGCGATCACCAGGAAGTTG
>JAPTWT010000044.1 GCA_028064935.1 Gammaproteobacteria bacterium
GCACAGACGAAGATAATGTCGGCGGTGAGGCTTATAATTTTTTGGCCCATAACGGCACCGTATATGGCTATTTCCAGCCAACTATGCAAGAGCCGTATGAGGTCAATCTTGGCCGAATCGACGCCAAATGTACTGGCGATACGGTAGAGGGCGTTCTCGTTATCTGGTTTGCAAAAGATCCCTTCAAGCCAAAAGGCCAAGTCATTGTTGGATGGTATAAAGACGCGACTGTGTATCGTACAAGACAGGCGCAGCCGCGGAACCGCGGTGGATATTATGTGCACACAGAGGCCAGGAATGCTGTCTTACTTCCAGAAAGGCTACGCGTTCACCGAGTAGGTCATGAGTTAACACGGAGGACGAAGGAGGAGAAAAAGGTAGTAAAGAAGGGTAATCCGGGTCAATCGAATGCATTCTATATATTGGACGAGCGCGGAAAGGCTAAGGACTTGGTCGATAAGCACAACGCATGGATTCGGGAGGCGATTCAGTTCGTAGGAAGGTTTAATGGGCCTACGATCAAAAGCCGAGCAGACGCTTTAGCAGAGGAGTCTATCCTCACGCTCACCGCCGGTTCTGGAGGTGGGTACCAGGACAGCGTCAAGATCCGACGGGCGATCGAAGCGCATGCTATGAGGAAATGTTTGCACTATTACAGGACGCGAGGCTTTCACGTCAGTGACGATTCCCGTGTTGAATCTTATGACGTTCTGACTCGTAGGGACGGTCAATTGCAGTACGTTGAGGTGAAAGGTACGCAAGGCGCGGCTGATTCGGTGATTCTGACGAGAAACGAAGTGAAGTTTAATAAGCAAAAACGGTCAGTCTTGTTTGTCGTGCACTCCATAATTATCGATAGACACGGTGCGGCGAGCGGGGGAACGATAGCGATACTGGACCCGTGGAAAATCCATCGGTCCGATCTCGAAGTAATTGCGTACACATATAAGCTACCTAATTTGGCTAGTAGGTAATAGAGGACAGAAAGCGCTACACGATGCGAAGGCCGGAACTGTCGTTAGCCATCATTGCCCTGAAGAGAACCAAAGCAACCCGGTTGGGGTACAATAAAATGCCTTTATATTCAATGGGTGTGACCCACTATTACCCATATTACCCACTCCTGAGCCCAAAGGGGGGGTCCGGGGCGCTTGGATCGAGCGCGGGCTTGGGCCCACCAGGAAGATGAATCCTGCCTCTGATCCTTTGTATGGGTAATGAGGGTAATAGGGGTAATCTCTAGGCCCCTACTGGGTTTGAGCCTTACACATCGCAAACAGAAAAGGGTAATATGGGTAAACAATAAGCCCTGACAATCCCTTTTTAGGAATGCCCGTGAGCTCGCAATCTGATCAAGACACGGAGAACGCAGTTGCCTCGGCCACTAACCGCCTGCTGGAGTCCGTCGCCCCCAGCCTCCCCCAAGAAGACGGCGCCCAAGCAGCCGACCCCCGTCACGGGCCTGAAGTTCTCAACAGCAATACGGTGGCGGACGCCGACAACGACTCGGAGCCAAGAAACAACTGGCAGGACCGCGTTGATGATTTTCTCGCAATTGGTGACACTCGCTTCTGGGCCGATTTGGATGGCCTGACGGTGGAGCAAGCCGCTGCTTTGTCTGTGGGGATCGACCCTGGACATCTTGAGAAGCTTCAGGAGCTCCAGATCAACGACCAGATGGGCGAGGAGGAGCCGACCTTTGATTTCGGGAACAAGCAGGATCTGTATCTTAGAAACCTGACTCTTATCACAACGGCTATCAAGGTAAGAAAGCTTCGGATCGCCAACGGGCTCATTTCTCGCGAGGATTTTGAGATCTGGGCGAAAACGAAAGGCCTCTCCCTGCCCAGCCAAAACGCAGTTCATGCTAACGCACCCGTGGATATTTTCCTTCGAGACTTTCTCGGGGCAGATTACCAAGATTACGCCCGCTTGAAATCGGCTATACTGGCAGCTAGGGAGTGCGCCACAGGGCGGCTGAGGAAGCAGCCTGAAGTCTATCAGTATCTCGCGGAGGAGACGGGCATCAGTCCAAATCGTTCCAAGGCAGCTAAGAAGCACATTGCATACGTTGCGCAACCAAACAGTTGGAGCCGACCAGGGAGGCGCGGGCCGCGGCAGACCTAATGCGCCCGACTCCCTTTAAACCAAGAGAACGCGGTGTTGGAAAATAATTCCTTTAGTCCGGGAGAGTAATTCAGAGGCCATTCCTGGAGTGGAGCATGCAATCACGTGGTTACCTACACTCAATCCCAGATCGACGCGATCAACACGCTCGACAAGAATCTCCAGATTATAGCCTGTGCTGGGTCGGGTAAGACCCAGGTCATTTCCCAACGGGTCGTTAACATCCTGAAGCAGAAGCCGGATATTCAACCAGTTAACATCCTGGCTTTTACCTACACTGAGAAGGCCGCCGCCGAGCTGAAGACCCGCATCCTGCGCCTGTGCAAGGAGCAGCTGGGCGAGACCCAAGGGCTGGCGGAGATACACATCGGAACCATCCACGCTTGGTGCCTGCGCGTCCTCCAGGATCATGTCTACGAGTTCCAGAAGTACAGCGTCCTGGACGAGATCAAGCTCAAGCTCTTTGTGGACCGAAACTACAAGTTCATCGGGATGCAGGATCTTGGTATGGAGTGGGGCAAAGACACCGGCCGGTTCGTCGCGCTCATGGGGATCATGCGCGAAGCCGAACTGGCATCCGGCAAGCAGTACCCGGCCGATCTTCTGGCCGCCCTCCAGCAATACGAAGAGACCCTGCATCGGCACTGCTACTTTGACTTCACGATGGTCATGACTGAAACAGTGAAGCGGTTGGAGCACGACCCGGTTTTCCGCGAGCGCCTCGGCAAGATTCTTCGCTATCTCATCGTGGACGAGTACCAGGATGTGAACCCGGTACAGGAGCGTCTTATCGAGCGTCTGGTCGGGCTCGGTCCGAACATCTGTGTGGTGGGTGATGACGATCAGACCATCTACCAGTGGCGGGGCAGCGACATTCGAGCCATCCAGCACTTCTGCAAAAAGTATCCCAATGTCGAGTACATCAAGCTGGAAGACAACTTCCGTAGCACCAGCGGCGTGGTGGCCACAGCAGTCACGATTATCGGCCATAACGTCCAGCGCCTACCCAAGGCGATGAACGCTGCCGGCCACCAGAAGTACGAGCGCGGCGACATCCTCTATAACCAGTACGCAAACGAGACGGAGGAGAACGCTTTCATCGTCAACTCCATCCGCCACCTGCGGGGGGTTGCCTTCCAGGATAGTCCGGACGCCGAAATCCGCGGGCTCGACTACGCGGACATGGTGGTGCTCCTGCGCACCTGGAAGAAGGCCCGACTCATCATGGCCGCGCTCAGCGAGGCGGATATCCCCTTCATCGTAACAGGCGTCAATGAGCTCTTCGAACGCTCCGAGGCCAAGGCCGCGCGTGCCATTTTCGAGTACCTCAAGGGCGAGATCGGGCCAGACGCCCTTATGGCCTACTGGAAGGCGGTTACTCCGGCCCTCACGGAGGAGGCCATCGACCGAGGCATTAAGGCCCTGGCAGACCATGGTCCGATGTCAGGCGTCTATTACGCGCATTTCTCGCTTCAGGAGGCGTTCTGGTCATTCTTGGAGGCCGCCGGCATTTGCGAAGAGCTATTTCACGATCCCAACCAGCCCGTGATTGCCGGCAATCATCCCGAGGAGATCATCTTCTACAACCTCGGCATGTTCAGCCGCATGATCGACGACTACGAGGTGATCAACTTCAAGACCGAGCCCAAGTACCAGATCGGTAACTTCCTCAACTTCATGCGCTACGCCGCCGACGGCTACTACCCCGAAGGATGGCTGGAGAACACTTACAAGACACCCAACGCGGTGCGCATTATGACCATCCACCAGGCCAAAGGGTTGGAGTTTCCGGTGGTCTTTCTCCCTGGCCTCAACCGCAACTACATCCCGCTCAAGAAGCCCGGCGGAAAGCAGGTATGGCACCACCTGGACAAGGAGCTCATCAAAGATCAGCAACGCTACGAGGGCACAGACGAAGATGAACGCCGGTTGTTCTACGTTGCTATCACCCGCTCGCAAAAGTATCTCTTCCTGTCCCGTGCTCCCGAGTGGAACTGGGAGAAGGACAAGCCCAATCAACTCTACCAGCACGAAACGATTTTCTGCAAAGAAGTCGCCCACTCCCCCCACCTCTTCACCAGCAAAGACCGCGACTACAGCGAGCGAGCGCGCTCAGTGCCGCGTCCAAAGACCGAGAATCAAACCTTGTTGCTTAACTTCTCCATTTTACGCAACTTCTTCGACTGTCCGTATCGCTTCAAGATGGTGAGCATGTACCGCTTTGTGCAGCCGCTGGCCGTTGAAATGGGTTTCGGTAAGGCGGTCCACAACATGCTTATGGAACTGCATCGGCGCGTGTTGGATAATGAAGAGATGAACACCAGCCAGATTCCATACCTGTTGGAGACACACCTCTATCTGCCCTACGCGGACAAGAACATCCAACACGCTGCCGAGCGCCGTGCCGGCAAGATTCTCCAAGACTACTTCGACCTGAACCAACAGGAGTTCAACAAAATCGCCTTTGCGGAAAAGGACATCCAGATAAACCTCGGCGACGGTGTGATGGTCAATGGGCGCATGGACCTGATCAAGAAAGTGAACCTCGACGGCATCGTAGAAACCACCATCGTTGATTTCAAATCGACTCAAGACGCCCAAAGCCGGGATCTCACGATGGAACAGCTCTCCCTTTATGCTCTTGGCTATCAGGACCTCACCGGTGAGAAGGCCGACTTCCTGCAAATCTATAACCTCGACGAGGAACTCCCGCACCCCGACAAGCAAGAGCTCACCTACAAGGACCTCAACGCCACCCGCGAACGCATCGTGAACGCCGCCAAAGACATCCGCAATAACCAGCTCGGCAAGACCTGCGACGCGACCAAGTGCGCCACCTGTTACCAGAAACGCCTTTGCTCAGGAGTGATTCAGAATGGCTAAGTCCGCCAGCGGCAAATATCAGGGCTCTCTCAGCCTGGAGTGGTTTAACAAGCAAAAGGCCGTGCTGCTATTGTGCGAAGGCGACGCAAAAAAGGAGGGCGACATACCCGCGCCGTGGATAAACTGGATAAACCGGGACGATGCGCTGTTCTGCGAAATCGACGAAGAGGAGGGGAAGGGCCTGAGCCCCTATTGGGTGGAACGCAACGACATCCGGGTGAAGGAGGCACGGCCCCTCCGCTTCAAGAAAGCCTATATTGCCGAAGCCAAAGACAAGAAAGGCAGCCTGCCGGGTATGGGTGTCGAGTACAAGGTCAGGGAGAGCAAGGTGGATGATCCGGCCATTCAGAACTGGCTGATCAGGGGTAAGCGTCTGACCAACCCACCTATCTAGCCACGCAAGACCTCACCGGTGAGAAGGCCGA
>JAPTWT010000113.1 GCA_028064935.1 Gammaproteobacteria bacterium
AGGGCCTCATCGATCGGGGTGAACTGGGCCAAGAATCCATCACAATCACCGCACTCGACAAGATCAGCCTGAGTGCAACCCACCAGGGGCAGGCGGCATTCTATCAGCCGGGGCAAGTGGTGGCGCTTGGCCGGGAGGAGAAGGGCATCGGTGATCGTGGCACGCGCTGGAAGATCGTGGGCACCGAGAATGGAAAGCTGCAAGTGGTGCCGTTGCAGGATGAACGGAAGGAGCCCGTGAATCTCAAGCCTTCGACAAAACTGCAATTGTACAATGCGCGGCAAATGGAATTGCGCGAGGGCGACCAGGTCCTGTTCCGACAGAACGACAAGAGCCGAGATATCGATCTACGCAACGGCGACGATGCCATCATTGCCGTTCGGGATGGGAAAGCGTTCGCAACGCTGCGCGACGGAAGACAGGTGCCATTGCAGGCCAGCGAAGTGCTGGATTACGGATACTGCCGAACCGTTCACGCCTCGCAAGGCGCAACCGTGGATCGGGCGATCGTTATCGCCGAGAGCAGCCGCGCTGGGGCGAATCTCGGATACGTCGCGCTGAGCCGAGAAAAACATTATCTGGACATCCTGACCGATGACAAGGAAAAGCTGGCGGGGAGTTGGGGGAAATATGTCCAGCAAGAATCCGCGCGGGATGCGGCGATGCGCGGCACTACTCAGGCCAGTAGACAACAAGCCTACAAAGCCGTCTCCTCCCAACTTGCCCGCGCCTATGCGGAAGAGAAAATTCGACAAGAAGCCGTGAAAAGGGAAAAAGCGCGGAACACCCTGACCGCCAAGGAGCATCGCGCACCTGCTCCCGACCAGGGCATAAGTTGGTGATGGCAGCGCTTGCCGAGCCCAGCGACCCTAGCGACGCGCCGGAGGCAGAGAGCGTGTACCGGCTCGACCGCTAAGCACCTTCGACAGCACAAGCGCAGCATCCCGCCAGGGTGCGTTTGTGCGGATAAAAGCCCAGCCCGAAGGGTGGGCGTAAACCAACGAGCATACATGGGAATAGCGAGGGTATTTTCGTTTTTATACGGAAAAGCGTGTGCATACCCCTGCTCCAGGGAGGACTTCCGTGTCACTCCGTGTCAACCCAAAACGCAACCGTGTTTTTGGTTGACACGCCGCTAGCTATGGGTGAGCGGCGCAAATCCGGCACGGGGCGCGGATACCGCTTTGAGGAGGACATAGCATGGCACGAACGCTCACGGCACGGGTGCTCCCGTATCTCGAAGCCATCGAGGCGGCGCATCGGGCCGGCGAATCCTGGCAAGACATCAGTGTGCTGATAGAAGCGGTCGTCGATACCCGCTTCCGATCTCCCGTTTGTTTTGCTAACGCGGTCCGACGGGCGCGTAAAGGGGTGGACGAGGGAAGGCTCTGGACCGAGCAACGACCCTTGCCTGGTATGGCGCTAAAGCCTGCGGACCCACCGGCAAACAAAAAAGTTGGCGTCGGCCAGAAACCGCGTAAATCGCTCTCCATTGATCTCGACAATCTGTAACAGGAGGTTTTCATGAAACATCTGGTCATTAGCCATGGCGATAAAGGTGGCGTAGGAAAAAGCATTTTTTCCATGCTGGCAGTAGAGTTCGGATTGTTCTCCGGGCGGAACGTTGCCATCGTGGAGGGGGATACCAAAATTGGGGACGTGAAGGCACGGTATGAGAACGTGGTTTCTGTCTTGTCGGTAAATTTAGACAAAAGCGGCAAGGACGCTGAGAACGCGATAGCCACCCTGTTTAGCCATCTGGAAGCACTGGACAGTGATTTTGTGGTGATGAACGCGCCCGCCAATGCCCACAAGGCGCTGGACTCCTATGCGGAGATTGTTGCGCCCGTTGCGCGAGATCTGGGATTGCAAATCTGTGTGGCGTGGATGATTGGACGGGAATCCAGCAGCGCGACCCTGGCGAACGAGTCCGCTATCTGCCAATTGGCGGATCGTAAAATTGCCGTGGTCAATCGTCACGAATCAGATTACGACCGGGATTACTACTGGTTCACGGTTCCGCAGTATCGGGAGGACTGGATCGCGTCTGGTGGCTTGACCGGCGAAATCCCCGAGCTGGCCTCGCGGGTCGGGGCCAGGGTGAAGGAATACCAAGGCCAGTCTTTTGCCTCGCTGGCAGGCCCGGAAAGCCCGTTGTTCATCGTCGAACGGCAGATCATCAAGCACTGGCTCCAAAAATCCTGGCAAGCGTCGGTGATCCCATTGATAGATAGGGAGTGAATCATGAGCGACGTGACTGAGAGAAAAACGGCGGACAGGGAACCTATGTCCCAAGTGCTGAAGGGCATTGATGCGGACGATCTCAGCGGGTTCATCGGCTGGTCAACCCGCTTTCGCATCAGCCCGGACGATCCCATTTGGGGTGTGGTGCTCGCGACACGGGTCTCTTACCAGGCGGCGGCGGTGTCTATGGGAGCGACAACGGATCTGTCCGCCCAGGTGGCCAAAATCCCCGACACCATCTTTCAGGGAGCGAAGCGGGCGGCCAACGAGGTTGCGGCAAGCATCGCGGGGCAGTCCGACGCGTTTGTATCCCGACTCGAAGCTGGCGGGAGCAAGTTCGCCCGGAACTTTTACGCGGAGGTGGAGCCCCTCCTCGACCAGTCGATGGCGAAAGGAAAGAGCACCCTGGAGAAAGCGCTAGTGAACGGCAGTCTCAAGTTGGAGAAGGCCGAGAGGGCCCTGCTGGCTGAGCTCTCCAGCAATGCCATACAACAATACATCCTGGGCGCAAAGCGTGATGTACTAGCCACGTTCACCGACGAGGCGAGGAAAGCCGCCCAGGCGGCCGTGCGGGCGGATCTTACCTGGTCTTACGCGGTCACCGGGGCGGTGATTCTGGCGCTGATGACGGGCGGCTGGATCGCCAACGACGTGTACCTGCACGCTACCGACCGGATCACACCGGAACCCATCCAACAGTACACCGATGGTCGGCGGTACTGCCACCAGTCCGGCCCAGACTATGTGTGCGTGCTCACCAAGGCGCCCGAGAAATCCTGAAGCTGCGCCGTCCGCTGCTGCTCGTGGCCCGGCACTCTGCCGGGTCTCGACGATGGATGCGGGTATTCGCCAAAGTCCCAGGCGAGCTGCCCATTGGGCCGCATAAAAACAGGCGTTGCAGGACCTGAGCCGGGCGTGGGCGGTGCTGAGGGTGCCGCCATGACACGAAGGTAGGCGATGAGCCTTTGGCGTTTTTTGTGCACTGCCTGGCGAGAACAGCCCAGCATCCGGGCCAGCTCTGCCTGGCTTGCGCTCGGGAACTCTAGGCGTAAGGCCACCAGCTTGCGGATTGCGGGCGGGGCCAGGCGAACGAGGCGATCTGCGGTTGGGTCGTCCTCCAAAAGCGGCAGGGGTGCCTCTGCCGCCACTACCGCATCGTCCAGCAACTCCAGGCCCTGGCTGTGCTGCTGCCGGATACGGCGACTCACGAGGGCCTGAGGTCTGGTTTTGGACAGTTGGGGATCATTCTCGAGCAGCCACCGATCCGCGTCGTCAAGATGAGGAAGTCTCGTCATCGCCTCACTCCTTGATGGATTCATGGTGCGTACAAACGCGCGGGCTGAATGGGTAGCAGCACCCGTATCCAGATCCGCCCTTAGGTGGCAATCCGGAGAGCGTGCGCGTGCAGCGGCCCACCCCTTGCGGCGGGTTGATGGTGTCGGGCTGGAAGTGGGCGCAGGTACCACAGGTGATACGACCAGGAGCGCCCACGCTCGATGCTGCCACCAAAGCGTGAGGGGGTTTATGGCTCATCGGTTGCGTGCTCCTGTGCGCTCACCTGTGCGCGCTCTATTCCCCCACACCCCCTAGGCCCAGAGGTGGGCGCGGTGGGCGCACCCCCTCTAGGCCCTGCGTCTAGTGCGCCTACTCCTGAGGTGGGCGCGGTGGGCGCGGTGGGCGCAGATTCGCCAATCTCTGCCCATCCTTTGGCGGTCAATAGCCATTGTTCGTAGCGCTTGCGGTGAGCGTTGACGTACTCGGCCCGCTCGATAAGTCCCCTGCGCTCCAGTTCCCGCATGGCGGCAAATAACGGCCCTGCGGCGCGATAGGTGCGCTTTGGGAAACCATCTTCCTGTTGCAACATCTTCCAAGCGTTGTTTCTGGCAGATTGCTCAGGGCTGACGTGTTCCCCGAGTCGGTTGAAGTCTGCCAGCAGGCGCAGCAGGGTGGTGGTCGGCGGCTCGCTAAGGCTTTCTTTCGCGTCGTGTGCGCCCCCATCTAGGGCGAGTACCCCACCATGAGAGCGCACTAGGCGCAGCGGCTCACGGCGCAGGGGAGCGAGGTTCATCTTGTCGAGGGTGAGAATCAGGCGGCTGTCGTTGTCGCGATCGGGCGTGAGAGTCAGGCGCGCGCGTGCGGAGTTGTGCCAAGCCGTGCTGCCGCTGTAGCTCTCCCCCCGTCCACCCACGGCCTGCTTGGGCGTATGGGTCAGCAGCAGGATCGCTGGGCGGCTGTCCACTTGTCGGCATATCTTCGCCAGGGATCGCACAAAACCGCGAACCTGCGACCTGTCGTTTTCGTTGGCCTCGAAAACGTCACTGGCATTGTCCACAACGACAAGGGCGGGCCTGTACTCGGTAAGGATTTCCCACAGTCGCTCACAAACGGTGGTCGGCGCGATAAAATCGCGACCCGTTTCCCTGTCACGAACCGATTCGCCAAGTGCCGGACTTTCCGTTGCATCCAGCACCAGCAGGCGCTCGGCCAAGGCATGCGGGTTTACGTCGAGGGCGCGACAGACGGCAGCCAGTCGATGGCGCAACAAAGGCCCCGCATCCTCGCCAGAAAAAAACAGCACCCGGCCCGGCCTTGTCGGTATGCCAAGGAGGGGCAAGCCCATTGCCGTGGCTACGGCGAGTTGCAGGGCAAGAGTAGATTTTCCGGAACCGCCATGCCCAGACAACAGGCAGACGTGACCGCGAGGGACCAAGCCGTCCCAGACAAAGTCCGGCGGCGGCGAAGGGTTGTTGATTACCCCGGCCACATCCACGCGCGGCAGGTCCACCAGGGGCTGCGGTTCGGGCAAACTGTCATCAGCACCAGCAGGGGCAGGCTCGGACTCACGGTAGGGTTCGCGCTCATTCCCATAGGGTGGGACGTTTTGCGTCCAGTCGTTTTCAAGCATGGGCCGCCCCATGCCGTCTTGCGGCCATAACATCGTTCCAATCGGTGTAGCCCGGCGGGATCTCGGCAGGCGGTGGCAATATCTTTGCGCACGCTTTCTCTGCCGCCTCTTGTCCTTTCTGGCGGCCCACGCTGTCAAAGTCCGGGCATACCACAATGTCCAGCGCAGGCCAGCGGCGACGGGCCTCTGTGGCCACGCTGGCAAGGTTGCCGGCGTCGAGTCCGGCAATGACGCAGACGAGCGGGCGCAGCGCT
>JAPTWT010000172.1 GCA_028064935.1 Gammaproteobacteria bacterium
GCTGCTTGCAGGTAACTGTACTCACCCAGAGTCGGACAACGAATTGATTCTCGCAGAAAAATCAGGATTTCTGAATCCATCCAACCGAACAGGGCTACCGAGAGATCCAGCTCAGAATCGTCTTTCCGAGTAGGGCTGGCGAGTTGTGCGAGCAGAATGACGGTGTAGTCCTCTTCCCATAGGGTGAGGCCAGAAGGGATTCTTCGGTATGGCAGCGTGAATAAAAAAGTCGGATCTACCGCAGCCAAATCCAACAAGGACATGAGCAGTGGCTCCGAGGTATGCAGGTTAGTGGTTTGCATCCTGCGGGATAATGCCTGCTCTAGGGATAGCCGAGGTATTCGGCTGGTGTAGAAGTCCCCGCCATCCGTAGCGGCGATACACAGGATGTCGGTTCCCCGCTGTAAGAATCCAAAAAATGACCATCCAGAATGGCTCTGACAATAGCCCAGAGGACCCGTAAATACCCATTGGTAGAAGTTCCGTTGGCGGAACGTATCGATATCCTGGACGGATGGACCGGACAGGGTGTTTTTGAAGGAAAGCGTACTCTGGTGCATGGAAAACTCCTTTGGTTGATGTGTCGAGATGACCTAACCAAATTACCACACGCCTTTTTTGAATCTGGATTTTTTAAAAACGGGATAGCTGCAGGTGCAGGCGTAACCGGCGCTCAACAGAGCGCAGCAAAGTTGAGCGCCCGAGTTGACGCTGTAGTTAGATGCGATTTCGGTATGCTGCAATGACTTCATCAAGCGGACCTCCACCATACTCACTGGCAAAGGCAAAAGCACTTTGCCAGAACTGGCGATGACCAGACGGAATTACTTTGTGCCGCCGTTCTACAAAAATGTGGTTTAATTGCTTTTCCTGTTCATCAAAAATAGTTATGTTGATGCGAGTCTCTACGGGATCGACGTTTATCTGTTGCGCATCATCGGATGCGAGGGAACGGAGGTTCAGGTGACCGCGCTCCGAGAACAATAATGGCTCGCAAAGGGACACGATAAACAGAACATCATTCATGTGGTAGGTAATATCTGGTCCCCTTAAGCGGTAAATGGCATCTAGTGCATCACTGCCGAGAATCATGGCATCTCGCCATTCATCCCGCGCTTTATCATGAAACTCTTTGCCGTCGCATTCAAATCCGACTCTGTGGCCGCCTTGTGACTCAATAACAAAGTCAACCACAAAGCGACCGCAGATAGTTTGAATATCCCACTGTGGCCGAAAGCACGCCACTTCGGACAAGTACTTCACCGCGTGGTACGCAAACGCGTCCTCTAAGGGACTGTCGTAGGGCGGAAGGTAGATTGGACGCGTCATTTGAGCATCTTACGCAGTAATTCACCGGCGGCCACTTCGGAGCGAAGTGGAGAGTTTGGCGTTCGTGTGAAATTATTTGTTAGGTGCATTTTTTTCGCACTTTCTAAGAAAATCACTCCAATCCTGCTCCAGTGAATCCTTCATTGCCTCATACATGCGATCCGCTACTTCCTGGCACTCTTTGATAAATACCTCCAAATAGCCCTCGGTTACAACAGAAATACACGTAGCGAAAAACTCATTTATGTGTTGCTTAAAGAGCAAGTGTCCATGGCTTATCTCCCTCAGTGCCGGGTTTCCATCGTCTTTCAGCGTGCACTCAAATAGAGGGGATGTGGTGACGATAATAGGAAATGATATCGAGTACGGACGATACTCGGCACTTTGCCATAAACTGTGGTCAAGTAGCCAAATAGAGGCTTTTACTGAAGATAATGAAGCTATATACGGAACATCCCTGTTGCCTTCAAATGCCTGTGTTATTGCATAGCCAACCAGCCCCTCTTTCCAAAACCAAGGAATCGATTTTGCTTCCTCGTAATCACAAGGCGATTCCAAATCAACGGGAAACAGATGTTCCGCCACTGCTGAATGTGCGGCTTTAGAGAAAATTCCGAATGAGCTTAATCGGTGATATGAAGAAGCCGCATCTTCGGATGCAAAAATGATCCACGGCTTCTTTGTGGCTTTGCATTCGATAACAAAATTGATTTCCGCAATTCCCCTGGGTTCAGAGGCGGTGCAAACAATATCAATCTCTCTTGAATTACCGCTTTCCTGGTCTATGTAGTGCCAACCTTGCCTGACATCAAAATGCGTATGCTTTCGAGCGATCTCTGCAACTCGCATCTCCAGTGGATAGCCATGCTCGCTGAGCCATTTGGCAATATTTTCTGACAAATCAGACTCGTGAGCCATGTGTTTTTTAGCACCTAACGTGAAGGTAACCGGCGCGGTGCCGGCTTTATCGGCGGAGCGTCCGGTTGACCGCCGGGTTGGGGGTATGGCGTAACGAAGCCGCGGGAGTTTTTATGTGTGATCATGAAGGATGCAAATTTAGTGACCGCCAGATTGAGGAATTGGGAAGAGCTTTAACTTGTCCTCTTGAAAGCTATAAAGAATATCGTCGATGTTTAATTCGCAGGCAAGACGAGCAAGCCCGTCGGCGTAGGCTTTCAACGAAGCTGTGGGATGCTCTAGACGCTCTATTTCTGAGGCTCGGGCTTTGAACACTTCAACGATCTTTCCCCCTCGTGGATGCGTTGCAATCAGGAGAGCGCAAAGGCTACTGATGGTCTCGACACGGCCCTTCAGATACGAAATGTCCTCTTGCATCAAGGCGACATCTTCTTTGACTGTCATGTCTTCTCCTACTGCAAATACATGCGACCAGCGGATGCCGATTGGAGATCCCCAATCGGGATAGGGGAAGACCTCGCAATCTTACCGCCCCCACACCACCGTGCATACGGGACCGTACACGGCGGTTCAATGGACAGATTCCGTCATCCTGCGAGGGATGGCAGACCTAAACTGCGGAAGAACTTCGCTGGCAAGGCCAGCGATAGCGCCGGAGTTTTCGACAGGCGCCACGGGTCGTGTGCGCTTTTACTGGTGTTCCATGCTTCGCGCACAGATACGCCGCGTTTGCGCAGTTCCCGGTAGCCTGACCTGCCCCATGCTTCCAGATAGTGCAGCGTAACTTACGCAGCAGCCATTTGTCGATGTCGCGCAAAGGACTCAGCACCTCGGCTATGCCGAAGTACGCTTTCCAACCAAGCAGGGTTATTCTCAGCCTGCTATGATGTCGGCCAAACGGTGGCTCAGGTGCGGCGGGTCAGTTCCCTTCAGTCTGGCTCCGTTCCGGCTGACCGTAAATCCCAGAAACTTGCGTTTGGCTGGGCGATCTACCGCGCTTTTCAGCGGATTCACTGTGAGTCGCAGTGTGTCGCTGACGAAGCGTGTCACGCTGGCCATCACCCGCTCGCCCGCTGTTTTGCTTTTGACCATGCCGTTATAGGGTGGGGACGTCCATCCCATTGCTTACGATAGCTGTCGGTCGAGGTTGCCCGTTGAAGAGCCGGAACAGACTGATTGTAGTCATTCAGCAGCGGAAAGAAAATGCCCCTCAACGGCTCGGCTCCCTGCCGACACATCAAGCAGGAGGTTGCCCCGCATGCTCGCACGTGAAACAATCGAAGTAGCACTTTTTAACTGAGGTAAATTTATTTATGTTACAAGACATATCCCCAAGACCGGAGCAGATCCGCGCGGCGCGCAGCCTCCTTGGTTGGTCCCAGCAAGATCTCGCCGCAAAGGCCGGCGTCGCGGTCTCGACTGTTGCTGACTTCGAGCGCGGTCAGCGCAGCCCGGTGCCGAACAATGCCCTCGCCATCCGACAGGTCCTGGAAATGGTCGGCATCATGTTCACCGATACTGGCGTCAGCCACGGCTTTCATTGGACATTTATGACCGAGCGTGGAGTGAGCGCCCTGGTCGTTACCTTTACGCCCGAAGTTACCGAGCCGGTGATCGATTTTGCGTCGATATTCGGTACCGTTGATCCGCCCAAGGTCTCCATCAGCACAGTTCAGTGTGCGACACCGGAACTCAGAAGCAGGGTTTCCTATTTCTGCGATCGACATGGCGCCAAAGCACCACATCTGTTCCGCCTGGGCAAGATGCTCACCGACATGTCCGACGGAGAGTTCTTCCTGCTGTTGCTGACGCCTCCGACCTCAACGGCCGAGCAGTATCAGTATGAACGGGTGCTGCATCAACTTAATCATCCGCAAGAGCAACCTTTGGATGAATATATGCAGGTCTTTGGCCGTTTGCTTGCGCAATATGACCTGTGCGCTCCTCGCACGGACAAGCGCATCGACATCGGCAATGCTAGGAAGGCGAAGCGGACCTGCCGATTCTGCGGTGGCACGACGAAAACCGGGGCTAGATTCCACAAGGAAGCTCATGCCATGCCAGCCGCGCTAGGCAACAAATACTTAAAGCTCGCCGACGAATGCGATGTGTGCAATCAGTACTTCGGAGACGAGATTGAACCTACTCTCGTCGAGCTGCTAAACATCCAGCGCGTGTTCTTGGGCATTGAGGCTCGCGGGTCATTGCCTACCGTCAAGTTTCCCGGCGGCAGGATGTTTCGCAACAACAAGGACGACAAGCTTATGGTCGTCGTCTCCGAGAAGATATCGAAGGACGCATCCGGCGTGCTGAGTGCACAACTGGGCAGCAAGCCCATCGTCCCGCAGAACTTCTACCGAGCACTAAGCAAAATCGCCCTATCCGTCATTCCGGAGAAGGAGCTCCCGGCACTGGTGAAGACAGTGCGCTGGGTGCGCTATGGAGAGCCTGCCAGCGAGCCTTTGCCGAAAATCGCTGCAGCGGTGGTAATGCTCCCCCCAGACCCGTCGGCTCAAATCACCTTGTATATCCGTAAGGAGCCTCACTCGAAGATGCCGCATGTCGTGTGCGAGTTCCGACTGGGGTGCTACATGTACGTTTACGCCCTTCCTTTCTCCGAGTGCGATGAGGGAGACCTGATTGGGTTCTTCGAGGAAGAGGATTTCAAGCAGACCTTCCGTCATTACGGATTTGTGCCCTCGTGGAGCCAGCAGGACTACAGCGGGAACCAAGAAATTCAAGTGATCCAGAACATCACGCTGCAGCCTCGCAACGCACCTAGCAGCAATCCATCGCCCTGAGCTCACTGTGCGTGCAGCGCGGCGTAGCGGTCATGGTTGGCTTTCAAGCCGGCTGTTACGTCCCGCAATAAATTAGGTGCTTTATCCCAAGCTGTTTGAGGTCGAAACGACGGGGTTATCCCACGGTCTTTCGGCAAGAACACGCACCCAGAGAAGCGCGGGACAGCGATGGCTATCCCGCGCGGGGTGGTTATCTCAGAAGGGCTCTTTCTGCGCTTGAGGGGGATAGTGCCGGGAGTGGCTTATTTGTCGCCCATAACGGCTTTCCATCAGGCTGGACAATGCCGTGACGAACTGACTCAGGGCCGCCGCCGCTTCATCGGAGAGATCCGGCGGGAACAGCAGCG
>JAPTWT010000226.1 GCA_028064935.1 Gammaproteobacteria bacterium
AAGCAGGCTGCGGATATGAGAACGGCCCCTGCAGGGGCCGTTCTCATATCCGTCACGTCACAATCCAGTGGCTGGTTTTTACGCCGCCGCGCCGGCCTGGTTTTGATCCGCCGTTGACAGGACCATACACATGCCGGAAGTCGGTGCTTCGAACGTAGGTCATTCTGGAAACGAGGCTGACGTTGTCACCCGGGCGGTCATTCGGGCCGCTCGACGGCTTCACGTGACACCGCAGGTTCTTGGCGCTGTTATCGGCGTTAGCGAAGAGACCGTATGTCGGATGGAACGAGGAGAATTCCGGCTGGAACCGGGCACGAAAGCATTTGAACTCGCCATTTTGTTCGTGCGTTTGTTCCTTTCTCTTGATGCAATTGTGGGTGGTGACGAGGCGGTTGCAGCATCGTGGCTCGCGAATTCGAACACGGCCCTTAAGGTCGTCCGATCGACAAGGTGCAAACCGAGACCGGCCTGGTCGAGGTCATTGCCTACCTTGATGGACGCCGAGGTCCCGTCTGAGTTCTGGCGTCATCGTCGAGCCTGGCTAGCCCACATTCGATCGTTTTTTGGTGTACCTGCGGCTCATGGGTGCAAACTCAAGGGGCATGCCCTGGCCGCGATGCCGACCAACGGTGAGACAAAAATCACGCCGAGATACGATCGTCAGCCACCAGGTCTTCCAATCCGAGGCGGTCAATCAGCTGCCTCGCCCATCTCAAGCAGTAGCGCTTGTAGCTCCGTTCGTCGGTCTGATCGGGGTTCCGGAGGATGCACGGCAGCCGGATGCATTCGCAAACAGGTGCAAACGCATGGCTGTGGTCTGTGCTCCAGCTGCCGGAGTTGTCGATCAGTCCATCGAGTAGAGTCTTAACGTGCAGCTCGATGGTCCCGAGCGGAACGCTGTCACTGTACCGAAGGAGGAGACTGGATAGCGTTTTCCCGCCTGAGTGGTCCACCTCGATGAGGACCAGCGGGGGCCGGCCCGCCGCACGGATAACAGCGATCAAGCAGGGTCGCCGGTGCTCCCCGGTTCGTGAGAAGGCTCGCCCCTCCTTGAGAACGTAGAGTGACACGGCGATGTCCGCAGTTGGCAACATGTGGGTCATAAACTGGATGGTCTGGCGCATAGGCGCTAATTGCCCAAGGAAATTCGGATCTGCCGGCTCCAGCATTCGAAACTCCAGTGGTGGAGGGGCGGTGCTGCTAAGCTTGTCGGCTACACTGCCTTCGACACGGACGGTTCGCCGGACGGGTTTCGTCGGGTCCGTTCCATGGTGCTGTTGACGTCCGCCGCCATCGCCTGACCCAGAATCATTGTCGTTCTTGCCAGCGGTTGACACTCTGCCCAACGGTACGGCCGTCACCTTGATTTCCTGCTCGAAGCCAGTCAGCTTCGATGGTACCGGTATCACAGGCTGGTTGACATCGATCCGGCTTTCTGTCGAATCGTCAGCAAACACGTACTCACGGATCTCGCGTGCCGTTACATCATCCGCAATCGGTTTGCCATTTTCGCGGCTCTGCTCGCGCAGATTGACGTGATTCGTTTCACGGATCGATGGGTGAAAATAACGTATGAGGGTCCAGGGAACGTGTTTTGGCCCGATATGAACGATCTCCAGGACCAGGGCCGAGTTTCCGCAGCACACCCAACGAACTCGCCATGTGGCATTCGGTAACGGCGGCGGCTTAAAGCTGACATAGGGCTTGCCGTTCGAGAGCGTTGAGACACTATCCCACGACTCGCGTCCATGGGGGTCAACGGCAATCCAGGCGAACTCAGCGACGAAACTCTTTGTCAGGATGCGGACCGGCATCGTACTGGTAAAGTGTAAATCGAGGGGATCATGCAGTCCTGGTTGTTCCGGTCGGCACAGCTCCAGGATGCCGCCAGGCTGCATCAGCATGTTTGCCAGAGTTTTGTTATGTACAAAGAGGTAACGGATCATCTCGATCGTCGGGACAAAAATATCGAGTCCATCGACATGGTAGCGTAGAATGCGTTGTGTGCCTCGCTTGACAGATCTAACGGGAAATAGTTCCGCTGGTATCTCGTCGGATGTCGTTTCCTCACAGTCGTCGGCCCTTGGGAGGATGAACTCCCCGATGTTCCCGCGTCTCGCGGTTATGGTCGGAGTACCTTCAGAAAAGCACTGTCCAACCTTCAGGATCGGCAAAAAGCCGATTGGCAGAAGGTGACCTTTCGGTTTGCTGAAACTCGGCGCGTTCGTGACGGCCTCAACAAGCCACCTCCCTTCTTCGCCCTTTCTGAAACCAGCAAGCCACACCAACTCCACCTCTTCGTTTTGGGTGGCGAAGGCCTCGATCAGCGGCATGGGACGGTACGCCTGAGGGTTTGGTTGTTGATTGCCACTGAGATTTGACCCGGGAATTCCGCCGAGAATTGACCCTCCTCTTGGTTATGATTTGGGTGTCATGATTGGGTCAAGGACTGATTTTTCTCCTTTCGGTTTTGGGATTTCTGCACTGAGCTGTTCTTGAACCTGAAGCTATCGTTGCCGGTCTCGATGATGTGGCAATGGTGTGTCAGGCGGTCGAGGAGCGCTGTGGTCATTTTGGCGTCGCCGAAGACGGCGGACCATTCGCTGAAGCTCAGGTTGGTAGTGATGGCGACGCTGGTGCGTTCGTAGAGCTTGCTGAGCAGGTGGAACAGCAAGGCGCCGCCTGATGTGCTGAACGGCAGATAGCCGAGCTCATCGAGGATGACGACATCGGCGTGGACCAGGCGGCTGGCGATCTGCCCTGCTTTTCCCTGCGCTTTTTCCTGTTCCAGAGCGTTGACCAGTTCGACGGTGGAGAAGAAGCGGACACGCTTTTTGTGGTGTTCGATGGCCTGCACGCCGAGCGCGGTGGCGATATGGGTCTTTCCCGTACCCGGGCCGCCGACCAGCACGACATTGTCGGCGGGCTCGATAAAGTCGCAACGGTGCAACTGGCGGACCAGGGCCTCACTGGCCTCGCTGCTCGCGAAGTCGAAGCCGGCGAGATCCCGATAGGCCGGGAAGCGAGCGGCCTTGAGCTGGTAGGCCATGGATCGCACCTCGCGCTCGGCGGTCTCGGCCTTGAGCAGTTGGGAGAGCACGGGGATGGCGGCCTCGAAGACCGGAGCTCCCTGCTGGGCCAACTCGTCGACGGCCTGCGCCATGCCGTGCATCTTCAGGCTACGTAACATGATGACGATCGCGCCGGCGGCAGGGTCATGACGCATGGCGGGTCTCCCCGGCTTGGCGCAGAGTATCGTAGCGCTCGACATCGGCCCTGGGTTCATTGGCCAATATCAACGCCTGTGGCGCGGTGATGACCGGCGGTGGCGCCTGTTTGCTGTCGATCAGCCTGTGCAGCCGGTTGAGGACATGCGTCTTGGATGGCACGCCATCGGCCAACGCCAGATCCACTGCGGTCAGCACCGACTGCTCGTCATGGTGGAGCACCAGGGCCAGGATCTCCGCCATGTCGCGGTCGCCGCCTGGACGGTGCAGGAGATGCCGCTGCAAGCGTCGGAACGCATCGGGCAATTCCAGGAAGGGCGCGCCGTTACGCAAGGCACCCGGCTTGCGCTGGATCACCGCTAGATAATGCCGCCAGTCATAAATCGTGCGCCCTGGACCATGATGTGTCGGCTCGACGATGCGAGGGTGTTCGCAAATGACCTGGCCTTCGGCCGCCACCACCAGCCTGTTGGGGTAAACCCGCAGGCTGACCGGCCGGTTGGCAAAGGAAGCCGGCACGCTGTAGCGATTGCGCTCGAGGTGGATCAGGCAGGTCGAGGAGACGCGCTTGGTGAATTCCACGAACCCATCAAATGGCCGCCCCACCGGCATGAGGCTCTCGATCTCCTGGGCCCAGACATTAGCAATGCTTCCCGGCTCGCCGCCATGCGCCGTCTGTTCCCAAAGCTCCCGGCAGCGCTGCTCCAGCCAATCATTGAGGGCGTCCAGGGTTTCGAACGGCGGCATGGATTGCCACAGGCGATGGCGGGCATCCTGGACGTTCTTCTCAACCTGACCCTTCTCCCATCCTGCCGCGCGATTGCAGAAATCAGACTCGAAGAGATAATGGCTGGTCATCGCCTGGAAGCGCAGATTGACGCTGCGCTCCTTGCCGCGGCCGACCTTGTCCACGGCTGTGCTCATATTGTCGTAAATGCCCCGCCGCGGCACGCCGCCAAGGGCCCGGAAGGCGTGATTATGCGCGTCGAACAGCATCTCATGCGTCTGCAGCAGATAGGCGCGGACAACGAAGGCACGGCTGTGGCAGAGCTTGGTATGCGCCACCTGCAGCTTGACGCGGGTGCCGCCAATGACCGCAAAATCCTCGCTCCAGTCGAACTGAAACGCTTCGCCGGGCGCAAAGGACAGTGGCACGAAAGTGCCACGCCCGGCAGTCTGCTGCAGAAGTTTGCACTCCTCCTTCCAGGCGCGAGCAAAGGCTGCCACCCGGTTGTAGGACCCGTCATAGCCAAGGCTGACCAGGTCACCGTATAATTGCTTGACCGTCCGCCGCTGCTTGCGCGGACGGTTCCCCTCGCGCCGCAGCCATCCCGCCAGCTTGTCCGCATACGGGTCCAGCTTGCTTGGTCGGTCCGGCACCTGAAACTTCGGCTCAATCAGATCAGACCGGAGATATTTACGGATCGTGTTCCGCGACACGCCAAGCCGGCGTGAAATCTCCCGGATCGGCACCTGCTCCCGCTTATGCCACCGGCGAATAATGCTCAAAAACGCCATGTCCAACACTCCGTTCGCCCCCGCCAGTTCCAGACGGGGAAACAGTGAAACATGGGTCAAATCTCAGTGGAAAAATCCGGCCCTCTCGGGTCAGATCTCGGCGGAAATCAACAGAAAGGGGCTACACCCGATCAAACACACGAACCGACCGGCGCCTTCCCGCTGCTGGTGGCCGCCGGGGAAGGCCACACCGAGTGCGTCCGCCTGCTTCTGGAGAATGGGGCTAATCCGACGCGTCAGCATCCGGAGGTCGGGACCGCACGCGACGTCGCGGTATCTTTTGATCACTTGGACATCATCGCGTTGCTTGATCAATTGGCCTGACCAAGCATGCACGTATTTGTCCCCGCGTGCTTCCGTCCCGCTTCCACGCCTGGGTTACGGACAGCAAAAAGCCCGCTGTTCTAGCGGGCTTATTTGTTGATTTTATTTATATTTTCTTGGTTGCGGGGAGAGGATTTGAACCTCTGACCTTCAGGTTATGAGCCTGACGAGCTACCGGGCTGCTCCACCCCGCGGTGTATGTTTGGATAGGCTGGAGGGCCTGGCGGCGACCTACTCTCCCGTGTCTTGAGACACAGTACCATGGGCGCTGGGGGTTTTCACGGCCGAGTTCGGGATGGGATCGGGTGCGGTTC
>JAPTWT010000126.1 GCA_028064935.1 Gammaproteobacteria bacterium
TGAATACATGGGGGATTCCTCCCGGGATCTTGTTTTGTTCCTTATCTTGATAGGGGTAGACCGCAGGCGGCCTCAAAAGTGCAATGGGAGGAGTGATCTTCCTCAGCCCTCTGTATTATGCGCTTTTATCTGGGGATCGATGCGGGCGGCCCTCGTTTGGCAAGGTGGCGGTGCCGCGCGCACGTGGCATATCCGCTGCGCGCCGGATCCCCGTCGGCGCGATCAAGCGCGCGCTGGCTCTCGATGTGCGCTGCGGAATGTCCGTTTCGCCCTAGCCCATGCGACCCGCGGCCTTCGTGCCGGTCGTGGTCCCGCTCTGGGAGTTGCCATAGTTATTTGGGGGATTGCGAGGCCCGTTGCTTCGCACTTGAGCGAACGCTTGGCGTTGATCGGCGCCTGCATCCGACCACAGACGCCCCGTCCCGCCGCCCTCGCAAGCCATGCCAGGCCGCTTTCTGAGAGGCTGTACCTGTTACAATCCCGTCGCGGGGAACTCGCGGCGTGGGTGCGCGCGGCGATGTGTGAGACCCGATGGCGTGGCGCCACGAAACGGGAATTCGAGACGATGTCCCGGGGCCGGAAGGAATTGGCCGCCCCGGGCATTGGTGTCGAGGGGTTGCATCGCGGTCGCATCTCGCGCGGGCGCGAAGTGCCGCCTGGGTCGAGATCTATTGGGCGCGAAAGAGGGTCTCGTGCCCTAAGACTCCGGTCTCGTCAGCATAAGGCCTAAAGACCGGGCGGCCTTCAGGCGCATAGGGTATGTCTCGGTATAACGGAGTACCAAGGTTCGCAATCATGAGCAAAACAACGCGTCTTTTTAAGCTCATGGACGCTTTGCGCGGCCGGAGACGCGCCGTCGCGGCGGCGCAGCTGGCCGAGGAGCTCTCCGTATCCCTGCGCACGGTCTATCGCGATGTGCAGACACTGGTCGGGCTCGGCGCACCCATAGATGGCGAGGCGGGGGTCGGTTATCGGCTGCGTGCCGGGTTCTTCCTGCCGCCACTCATGTTCAACGCCGAGGAACTGGAGGCGCTTGTTCTCGGCACTCGCTGGGTGAAAGGGCAAGGCGACCCGACGCTTGCGCGGGCTGTCGATTCGGCGTTGGCGAAGATCGCCACCGCATCGCCCAAAGACCTGCGCGAAGAGATCGCCGAGATCGGCCTGTGGGCGCCAAGATTCGGGAAAGCAACGGAACAGGTGACTAGCCTGGGCGCTCTCAGGGAGGCCATCCGTCATGAGCGCAAGCTCAAGATCCGTTACGTTAATCTCGCCGGAGTCGAAACGGAGCGTGTGATCTGGCCGGTGGCGCTCGCATTCTTCGAGGGTGTGCAGCTGGTGGCCGCCTGGTGCGAGTTGAGAGGAGACTTCCGGCACTTCCGCGCTGACCGGATCGCGCGTCTTGAGACCACCGGCGCCACGTATCCTCGGCCACGGAGGGAGCTCGCAAGGCTTTGGGAACAACAGCGTGAAGCACGCAATCCCGCCGGTAGGGCGGACGACACTGCTGACAGAAACTGACGCGACCGGGGCTTAGCATGTTTCTACGGGTTCCCACTATTGCGAGGAGGCAGCGTGATGCGCCTGTACCACCATCCATACTCCGACAACGCCCGCCGAGCGGTCATGACGGTGCGGCATCTCAACGCATCGATTGATCTGGCCCTCGTCGATTGGCAAAAAGGGGAGCAGCATCGGCCGCGTTTTGTGAAATGGAATCCCAACGGCCGCGCGCCCGCGCGCGAAGACAACGGATTCGTCCTGCGGGAATCCCATGCCATCAGGCAGTATCTGGCGGACAAGCCGCCGAGGCAGACCATTCATCTGGCGAAGACGCGCGTGCGGGCCGACGTCAACCACTGGCTCTCCTGGTGCGGCCCACATCTCACGCTGGCCGTTGGGAGTCTGCATAGGGAGTATGCCATAAAGGGCGCGACCGGACGGAGGCCCCAGACCGTGCTGCAGTCCAGCGCGACGAAGACATGGTCCGCGAGTTCGGCAAGGTCCTCGATACACACCTCACCGGTCGAGGACGGGTTTGTGACAGCGCAGCCGCGCTCACGGATCTCGCCATTGTCACCCCCTTTACGGGTTTGCGGACCGCTGACGCGCCCAAGAGGCTCCTCATTGGCTCGTTCGCCCACATGCGCCGTTGGCGGCCCGGAGTGCAGGCCCTCGATGCCCGAAAGGGAACGGGTGTTGCCGTGGCGCATGCGGGCAGCTCATGAACACGGCGCAGGCATGCACGCCCATCGCGCATAACGCGCACGTTCGGGTCCATGTAGCGCACGGCTTACCCAATCACCCGTCACTTATATAAGGAGATTCACTGTGAACCCCAATACGTTGACCTTCTATACAAACCCCCAATCGCGCGGACGAATCGTACGCTGGATGCTCGAAGAGGTGGGTGTCCCTTATGAAGCGGTGGTGCTCGACTTTGCGACGACGTTGAAGGGTGCGGACTACCACGCCATCAACCCCATGGGCAAAGTTCCAGCTATCCGCCATGGCGACACCGTCGTCACCGAGGTGGCGGCGATCTGCGCCTATCTGGCCGATGCCTTTCCGGCGGCGGGACTCGCGCCGCCGCCCCTCAGTCGTGAGCGCGGGCCGTACTATCGCTGGCTTTTCTTTGTTGCGGGCCCTCTCGAAGCCGCGACGAGTAATAAGGCGCTTGGTTTCATCGTGCCGCCGGAGCGCGAGCGCATGATCGGCTACGGCCGTTACGAAGATGTCATGGATGCCCTTGAGGCGGTGACGCAGGGGGCGCGACCGTATTTGCTGGGTGACCAGTTTACCGCGGCCGATGTGTACGTCGGTTCCCATCTGGCGTACGGCATGCAGTTTGGCACCATCGAAGCGTGTCCGGCGTTCGAGTGTTATTGTGCGACACTCGCCGCTCGACCGGCGAGACAGCGTGCTATCCGGATTGATGACGCGTTGGCGCAGTAGGGGAGACGTGGGCACTTGGGATTGGCCTCGATGTGGGGCGTATGCCGCGCCGGTGTGTTGTGGATCTACACATTATTGCCAGCAGACGCGGTATTAACTGGTATCATGAATCATGCGTACCACTGTCGACATTGATGATCCGATCCTTAAGAAGTTAAAGCGCCCGCAGCGGCGTGAGGGCAAGTCTCTGGGACGGTTGGTATCAGATCTGCTGGCCCTTGCGCTCGCGACCACCCGGGAGCGCGGTTCACAACCGGCGGCGCCGGTTTTCACATGGATCGCGCGACCGATGCGTGGACGTGTCGATCTGGCCGATAAGCACGCGCTCATCGATACCAGGGACGACCTGAGGCGATGAGCTTCAGCGTCGACATCACGATATTGCTATACGTCTCCGTACGATAGCATCCTATTGTATGAGAAAGCTGCGGCGTTCCTAGAGAAAAGCGCCAATGGGCGCGAGTTGCTCTGTTTTGCGTAGCTCACATTATGAGCTGTCTGCGCATGGCGACCCGCCCAAACATTTTCGAACGGCCACTCATGCACGACGGAGCAATGTGCAACGTCGAGGTACTACATAGTCTCCCGCATTGCCGCGTGATCGGCGAGGAGGAGGATCGGTTCTGGGAGATCTACCGCAAGATGATCGTCGATGTGCCGACGCGCGGAAATCTGGTTCTCGATGCGTACCTTGCATCGATACTTGCAGGCAACGGTGTCACGACGTATACCCGCGATCGCGATTTCCCCGAGTTCTCGGTCCTTAAAGTACGCGATCCACGGGCCTAAAAGAATGCATCTGCATGGTGGCGTCTTACGGCCGGGACCATGCAGACGGCAGTGACATTCGATGCAACCATTGCGGAGAGGAGATTGACCTCGTTCGAGTCGTACCGGTATGGTGCGGGTAAAATTGCGCGGGAACGCTCACGTTCGGCACAAAGCGGACCTCGGGTTGTCGGTTACACGGACAATGCGACGCGCGCGATCAGTCCTCGAAGCGACGGACACTACGGTAAGCCGCATGCCGCTGCTCGAATGTTTCGAAGGCGAGATACTAGAGGCCAGGGTATGGGTGCCTGTGATCCTAAGGACTGTACTGATTGCTTATGCCGGTTTCTTTACATCCGGGTGTAGTGAGAAGCGCTTGGCAGGGATAGTCACGACCTTCGCTGCGTGCCATGGAGAGCGGAGCGGGGGCGCGTAGTCCGCGGGACCAGCCATGCGGCCAGATGGATAATGCGTCGTGTGCCTGGACGATTCCCGTGAATCCCGCGGGGCTCAAGCGCAGTGGCCTGGAGACCCGGAACATCGTGTTCCAGGACCTCCGCCACCCATATGCGGTCTTGCGGTCACCGCAATCTTACGCTGGTAGTTGAGGTCTTCTTAGGACTCCTGCACAAAAAGCCCATTAAATCGCTCGTTGCTACAGCGTTTGTCTTACCAAATAGGTCTCAAACACTATTCAATTCACGGCCCTACCAGCTCCCTCTTTCGATTCCGGGACCTCTTGTCTGAGACGGATCACAGGCGGTGCATTGAAGATTTCCAGGACATCATTGAAGCGCTGCTCCATGTCTTCGCTCATGCGGCGCAGGATGCGGTAATATGGTGATTGCGTTTCAAGGAGTTCACGATCCGAAAGCTTTTTGTTCGGAGACATGCCTGTGCTTTCCTTCTTTGTGATACCAGAATCGTTTGTCACGAGATGGCCTACAACATCCTTGCTCTTTGGCAGCGCCTTAAAAATTCCGCTGATGCCATCCAAACACAGCGTTCCAAACATATCTCTAAGTGTCAGTCGCGAGAGCCCTCTGAGCGCCTGGTGCTGCAGGCCCGGATTCTCTTTTAGGCTTATTATGGCAGCTCGATGGCTCGTAGTTGGATCGTCCTCAACACTCGTCAGGCTCTGCTCCCCGCGGGACAGATTATAGGTGGCCCGGATCATGCTGATATAGGAGATCAGCGAGGAAACTTCTGCCTTGCCGGCTGTGTTATAGGGGAAGTAGGCGTTTTTCCCAAATTTTCCTCTACCAAAGGCGCCAGTAGCGGGTCTTCCGGTATCTGATCCAGGACCTTGAAGAAGGCATGGAAGCCAAGCGGCATTCCCTTGATGGCATTAGTCCAGAGGTCGTCTACCTCAGTGTCTGTCCAGGCGCGGTCCTTGGGGCCCGCTGATACGCGAGGTTCTATCGACTTGAAGGCGTAGGCAATCCTTGCCGCGGAACTATGCAGGGCTATCAGGAGTTGTGAGGAATTCCGGAGATACTCTTCTAGTCTATTGAGGCGGGATACATCGGCATTGTGTTTATGCGAGTGGGTCTGCATGTCCGCCAATTGATCCATGTGTTCTGCGTAAATCAGCAAAACCCAGGTGACC
>JAPTWT010000254.1 GCA_028064935.1 Gammaproteobacteria bacterium
GAGCTATAGCCGGCTCATGGATGGCCTGCGCAAGGCCTCGATCGTCATCGATCGCAAGGTGCTGGCCGACATCGCGGTCGCCGACAAGGCGGCGTTCGCAGCGCTCGCCGAGAAGGCCAAAGCGACACTATCCGTCGCTTAAGGGGACCATCTTCGGGACATGGGCGAGCCGTTCGCAGAGAGGCTTGAGCGGCTCGCGCGTGAGGCCGACGGCGAACTCGCCGCCACCTCCGATCTCGCGGAGCTGGAGGCGTGGCGGGTGCGATTCCTCGGCAAGAGTGGCCGGCTCACCGAGGAATTGAAGCGCATAGGGACCCTGAGCGTCGAGGAGCGCCCGCACGCCGGGCAGCTCGTCAATCAGATCAAGGGACGCTTGGAGGGGGCGCAAGGCCAGAGGCGGGAGGCGCTGGCGGCGCGCGCGCAGGAGGCGCGGCTAGCCGCCGAGGCGGTCGATGTCACCCTTCCTGGACGCGGCCGATGGTTGGGGGGTCTACACCCGCTCACGCAGGCCCTCCGGCGCATCGAGGACATCTTCGCGATCCTGGGCTTCGATTGGGCCTGGGGGCCCGAGATCGAAGACGAGTTCCATAATTTTGAGGCCCTCAATATCCCCGCCCATCACCCGGCGCGGGCCATGCACGACACCTTCTATCTCGCCTCCGGAGGGCTGTTGCGTACGCACACCTCCACGGTACAGATCCGGTTCATGGAGCACCACGAGCCGCCGTTTCGGATCATCGCCCCGGGGCGCGTATACCGTGCCGATGCCCTGGACCCCACCCATAGCCCGGTATTTCACCAAGTCGAGGGCCTGGTGGTGGCCGAGGGCATCCACATGGGACACTTGAAGGCGACTCTGAAGGAGTTTCTCGAGCGGTTTTTCGAGCGCGCGCTTAGCATGCGCCTGCGGCCTTCCTATTTCCCGTTCACCGAGCCGTCGGCGGAGGTGGATATCGGCTGCCTTTTGTGCGGCGGCACGGGATGTCGGGTGTGCAAGGGGACCGGGTTTATCGAGGTCCTGGGCTGTGGGCTCGTGCACCCTGCGGTGCTGGCGCGCATCGGCATCGATGCCGAACGCTATACCGGCTTTGCCTTCGGCATGGGGGTCGAGCGGCTACTGATGTTGAAAGACGGGGTGCCGGACGTCCGGCTCTTTTACGAGAATGACCTGCGTTTCCTAAGGAGCCTGCGGTAGGCCGTGCGTATCGCGAAACAGTGGCTGCTGGATTGGCTCGATACGCGCCTGCCCTTCGAGGACCTGGGGGCGGCATTGACGCGTGGCGGTTTCGAGGTCGAGGGCGCCGGCACCACCGGACCGGCCTTGCCGGGGGTGGTGGTGGGGCGCATCGCGGCGATCACCGCCCATCCACACGCCGAGCGCCTGCGCATCTGTACGGTCGATTGCGGCGAGGATGGCGTGCGCACGGTCGTGTGCGGCGCGGCCAACGCGCGCTTGGGGTTGAAGGCGCCGCTGGCGCTGCCGGGGGCCGTGCTCGGGAAGCGCGTCATAACCGAGGCCGAGCTGCGCGGCGTGCGTTCGCACGGCATGTTGTGCTCGGGGGCGGAACTCGGGCTTGCCGCTACCGAGGGCCTCTGGGAGCTACCGGAGGACGCCCCGCCCGGGATGGCGCTCGCCGACTATTTCCGGTTCGCCGATCCCTATCTGGACGTGGCCGTGACCCCCAATCGTGGCGATTGCCTGAGCGTAAAGGGTGTAGCGCGCGAGCTCGCGGCGCTCACCGGCGGGCGCTTTCGCGCGCCGCGACCGCGTGCCTTGAAGGTAAGCGGCGTCACACCGCACGTGTCGGTTGAGGACAAGTCCCGCTGTCCCCGCTATTGCGCGCGCCTCATAAGCGGCATGGCGCCCGACAAAGGCAGTCCCGGATGGCTCGTCGAGCGCCTGCGAGTATGCGGGGCGAGTGCGCGCCATCCGGCGGTGGACGTCACCAACTATATCCTTTTCGACCTCGGTCAACCCCTGCATGCCTTCGATGCCGCGCTCGTGCGCGGCGCGGTGGTGGTACGCGGCGCGCACCCGGGCGAGGAGATCACGCTGCTCGATGGCGCGACGCGCCGGCTCAATGCCGATGATCTCATCATCGCCGATGACGAGGGTCCGCTGGCGGTGGCCGGCGTCATGGGCGGCCGGCGCGCGGCGGTCGGGCCGGCGACCCGGTCGGTACTGCTGGAGGCCGCGTATTTTCGCCCCGACACACTGTCGCGGACCGCGCGGCGCCTGGGTCTCGCCACGGAGTCGGCGCTGCGCTTCGAGCGCGGCGTGGACCCCGAGTTGTGCGAGCTTGCCCTGGAGCGCGCCACGGCTTTGATCCTGAAGATTGCAGGCGGTGTCGCAAGCCCGGCGGCCGAGCACAGCGTCCCGGAATTATGGCCGCGCCCGGAGCCGATACGCCTGCGTCTGGAACGTATCCGCCGGCTGCTTGGGGTAGGCGTGCCGCGCGCCCACGTGACGCGTCTCTTGAAGGGGCTTGGCATGACGGTCACGGCCTCGCACGGCGACCTGCTCGTGACCGCGCCCCGTTTCCGCTTCGATATCCGCGCCGAGGTCGATCTCATAGAGGAGGTGGCGCGACTCCTCGGATACGACGAGATCCCGGCGGTCGCGCTTTCGCAGGCCCCGCTATCGGCGCGGCCGCGGGCCTTGGGGCTACGCCGCGCTGCTGATCTGCTCGTAGACCGCGACTACCACGAGGCCATGACCTTTAGTCTCGTAGACCCCGAGGAGCAGACGCGTCTCGGGATCCCCGCACAGGCCCTGCTGCGCAACCCCTTGGCGGCTCCTTGGTCGGCGCTGCGCGCAAGCCTGATCCCGGGACTTTTGGCCGCGGCCCTCCATAACCGCAGGCGCCAGCAGGGGCGCGTGCGCCTGTTCGAGGTGGGGACGTGCTTTCGGGCGGCGGACTCCGGGACGGCGGTGGATGAGGAGCTGCGCCTGGCCGGTGTGGCCCTGGGGCCGGCGTGGCCGGAACAGTGGGGGGCGCCGGGGCGTCTTGTGGACTTCTTTGATGTCAAGGGTGATGTCGAGGTGCTGTGCGCGCTGGCCGGTGCGACGCTGGCGGTGGAGGCCGGCGACATCCCGCCGTTTCTCCAGAAGGGGCTGGCCGCCACCCTGCGTGTGGGCGGCGAGACGATCGGATTCCTGGGGGGGCTTAGTCCCGCCCATCGCGAGCGGCTCGGTTTCGAGGAGCCGGTGTTCGTGTTCGAGATCCATGCCGCGCCCCTTGGGCAGCCACTTGGGGGGCGCGCGCAGGAGCCCCCACGTTTCCCGTCGGTGCGCCGCGATCTCGCCGTGGTCGTGCGCGCAGACCTACCCGCCGGTGCCGTCCTGGAGACCGTTCGCGTAAACGCCGGGCCGCTTTTGCAAGGCCTGGTCCTGTTTGATGTGTATCAGGGCGAAGGCCTTGATTTAGGAAAGAAAAGCCTGGCGCTGGGCTTGACCTTGCAGGACTTCTCGCGCACTCTTACAGATGAGGTGGTCGACGGCCTTGTGGCGCAGGTCCTGGCGGCCTTGAAGGCGGCCCATGGGGCCGAACTCCGACAATAACAAAAAACCAGTCACGTCAAGGGAAGGAACCATGGCACTGACGAAGGCGGACCTCGCTGAGGCGTTGTTCCGAGAGCTTGGGCTGAATAAGCGCGAGGCGAAGGACTTTGTCGAGCTCTTTTTCGAGAAGATCTGCGAGACCCTAGGCCAGGGCGAGACGGTCAAGTTGTCGGGCTTTGGTAATTTCGATATCCGTCGCAAGGGTCGGCGACCGGGACGCAACCCCAAGACCGGCGAGGAGATCCCGATCGCCGAGCGGCGCGTCGTGACGTTTCGCGCCAGCCATAAGCTGAAGGAGCGGGTCGACGGCCATGCTCGATCCGGGGGATAACAGCGAACTCCCGGCGATTCCGGGGAAGCGGTATTTCACCATCAGCGAAGTGAGCGAACTCTGTCGCGTGAAGCCACACGTGCTGCGCTATTGGGAGCAGGAGTTCCCAAAGCTCAGGTCGGTCAAGCGGCGCGGCAACCGTCGCTATTATCAGCACCATGATGTCCTGCTGATCCGCGAGATCCGTCATCTCCTCTACATCGAGGGCTTTACCATCAGCGGCGCGCGCAACCGCCTGATGCATGACAGCGAACCGCCCGCCGAGATCCGCGCCCAGGCCCTGGCGTTGGTGGCGGAAGGGCTCGAAGAGGTGCGCCGACTTTTGACATCCGACGCCAGTGCTCCCTAGAATGTCCCCGGAGGCGACGCATGTCCCGATATCGCGAGATCGTTACGCCGGCCATCGTGGCCGCCCATATCGATGACCCATCATGGATCATTCTTGACTGCCGATTCACGCTGAGCGCCCCGGAGGATGGGGCCGAGGCCTATGCCGAAGGGCATCTGCCGGGGGCGCGTTACGCCGATCTGGAGCGTGACCTGTCGGGGCCTCGGGACGGCCGTTCGGGCCGCCATCCCTTGCCGGAACCGGCGGCGTTTGCCGAGACCCTGCGGACCTGGGGGGTGGGTCCCGGGACGCAGGTGGTGGCCTACGACGAGGGGAGCTCTGTCTACGCAAGCCGCCTGTGGTGGCTTTTGCGTGGCTGGTGGGGGCATGAGGCCGCGGCGGTCCTTGATGGCGGACTGACTGCGTGGGTGGCCGAGGGGCGGCCACTTACGACGGAGGTACCCAAGGTCTCGCTGGGGGCGCCTTATCCTCGGCCGTCGCGGGCCGAGGGGGCGTGGCTCGATACCGGCGCCGTGGAGGCGATCGTGTCCGGTACCGACCGGCGTCTCCTGGTCGACGCACGCGGTGCGTCCCGCTTCCGGGGCACGACCGAGTCGCTCGATCCGGTGGCCGGGCATATCCCCGGGGCGCGCAATCGCCCGTTCGAGAACAACTTGCGTCCTGACCGTACCTTTCGGTCACCGGCGGAATTGCGTTCGGAGTTCCTGGCCTTACTCGGCGAGCGTCCGCCCGGCGATATCGTGCATTACTGTGGCTCCGGGGTGTCGGCCTGTCACAACATCCTGGCCATGGCCGTAGCGGGCTTCGGGGTCACGACCCTGTATCCGGGGTCGTGGAGCGCCTGGGTGAGCGATGCGCGCCGTCCGGTGGCAACCGGGGACTGACCCAGTGCGCGACAAGCCCCGCCGTGCAGGGCGGGGAAGGATAGCGCGGACGCCGAAGGCGTCCTTTCGGTGATCTATACTATCCGCATGCAGCGCCTCCAAGCCTTCAAGTATGAACTGATACCGACTGGCGATGAGCAGCGTCAGATGCGCCGCTTCGCCGGCTCGTGCCGTGTCGTGTTCAATGAGGCGCTGGCTTTACAGAA
>JAPTWT010000001.1 GCA_028064935.1 Gammaproteobacteria bacterium
CCGGTATACGGCGGGGCTATGATAAAAAGGGGTAGGCGCAAGTTTGGGGCGGCCGCCGTCACCCGAGGAACGCGCCATGGTGAATAGAGACTCGCTACGGTGGTGGATCGGCGGATCGTTTGCGCTAATAGTCGCGGTATCGTTGGCGGAAATGGTGATGTCCCTTGCCATCACCGAGCTTGCGCGGGGCGAGGCGCGGGCGGTCAATATCGCGGGCACGGTGCGCATGCAGACCTATCGCCTGGTGGCGGTGATCGAGGGACGCCCGCTGGGGCGCCGGGCGATGGTGCGCAAAGACCTCCAGGCGCTATCGGCCGCGCTCTACAATACGCACTTGATCGCAAGCGTAAGACGCGCCATAGGGCCAGTCCCGGCGCGGCGTTACGCGACGCTTCGGCAAGTCTGGAATACGACGCTGAAGCCACGTTTGCGGGCCTATGGCGGGGGGCGGGGCGCGAGGCCGGCGCGGGCCTGGATGACGCATGAGGCCGCAGCGTATGTCGGTCTCGCCAATGCCCTGGTAGTGGCTCTGCAAAATGACAGCGGGCGCAAGATTGCGTGGCTGCAGACGTGCGAGGTCGCGGGCATCCTGGTCATCCTGGCGACGCTTGCGGCGGTGGCGCTGGCCATGCGTCGTGCGATCCTCACGCCCGTGGCCGATCTATTGACCGCCGCCGCGCGCATGACGGACGGGGATTTCTCATTCCGCGTGCCGGTAAGCGGCGGCAACGAGTGGGCGCGCCTGGGTTGTGCCATGAACCGCATGGCGCAGAGCTTGGCGCAAAGCCACGCGAGTCTGGAGCGACGGATTGCGACGCGCACCGGCGAGTTGGCGCGCACCAATCGTTCGCTCACGCTTCTCTATGACGTCAGCCGGCGCTTGGCGGATGCGCCGGGCGAGATTGCCACGTACCGGCAGGTTCTGCACGCCACCGAGGAGGCCATGGGCGCGTGTGACGCGGTTTTGTGTCTGACCCGCGAGGATCCGGAGGCAGCGGCGGTGTTTGCCTCCGATGTCCGCGACAGTCGGTTTCTCCTGTGTCGGCACAACACCTGCCGCGATTGCTTGAACGGGGGGCACATGCGCGTGTGGGGCGCCACGGCGCGCGCGGGAGCGGTGCTGTCGGTGCCGGTCATGATGGCCGAAGCCGGCGCCCAGGGGGCACTGTCGTTGCGGCTTCCGCCCGGCCGTCAGTGGGAGGCCTGGCAGCTGCGCACCGTGGAGACCGTGGCGCATCATATTGGGACGGCGCTCGGCGCCACGCAACGCACGGCCCGAGAGCGGCGCCTGGCGCTGCTCGAGGAGCGTCACGCCATGGCCCGCGATCTGCACGATTCGTTGGCGCAGTCGCTGTCCTACCTGAAGATTCAGGTGGCGCGCCTGCGCGCTTGCGATGCCGAGCGCGCCGATGCGCTCTTGTCGTCCATCGCGGGCGATATCGATGAGGGCCTTGCCGCCGCCTACCGGCAGTTGCGTGAACTGCTCGCCACGTTCCGTCTGCAGATTCCGGACCACGGGCTCGAAGGGGCGCTGAGCGCCACCGCCGAGGAGTTCTCGCGGCGCAGCGGTGTCCCGGTAGAGCTCGTCGATCATCTCTCTCAGGCATTGTTGAACGCCAATGAGGAGATCGACATCCTGCATATCACGCGCGAGGCCCTTGCGAACATCGAGCGTCATGCCAGCGCGCGCCACATCCGGGTGACGCTGGCCCTGCGGCGCGGGCGCTCGGCGGTCGTACGCATCGAGGACGACGGGGTCGGTATTGCCGACCAGGACGTGGCTGTCGGGCATTATGGGCTTGCCATCATGCGTGAGCGCGCCCGAGGCATCGGTGGCCGCCTGCGTGTCGAGCGCCGCCCCCAAGGCGGGACGCGTGTCGTGCTGAGTTTCGTTCCCGCCGCCTACCGGGCGCAGCGGCCGCAGATACCGGGCGGGGTTCGCGCCGAGGCCCTGCCATGACCGGTCGCCAAGGGGTACTCGTGGTCGACGACCACCCGCTGGTGCGTAAGGGGATTGGCCAGTTGTTGGCCATGGACCCGGCGCTGGCCCTCGTGGGCGAGGCCCGTGATCAGGCCGAGGCCCTGGCGGCCGCGGCGCGTCTGAAGCCCGCGCTCGTGCTCCTGGACCTCAATCTTGGCGGCGTCTCCGGCCTCGATACACTGCGTGCGTTCCGCGCCCGCTTTCCGCAGATTCCGATCCTGATTCTGACGGTATCGGATGCCGAGGAGGACCTCATGGCGGTGCTCAAGGGGGGCGCTGCGGGCTATCTCTTGAAGGACATGGAGCCGGAAGAGATCCTGCGGGGGATTCGCCGCGCCCTGCAAGGCGATATGGTGCTATCGCCGCGCCTGGCCCCGGTGCTTGCGCGCGCGCTTGCCTCCGCATCGCGCCGTGCCCCCGGCCACGAACAGCTCATGACGGGCCGCGAGCGTCAGATCGTGCTACGGGTGGCGCAGGGCAAGAGCAATAAGCTCGTCGCCCGTGAGCTTGGCATCGCTGAAGGCACCGTCAAGGTCCATATCAAGCGCATCCTGCGCAAACTCTCCCTCCATTCGCGGGTGGATATCGCCGTGTGGGCGGTCGATCACGGCTACCGCGATGCCGTCGCCGCGGTGTCGCCTAGGGATCGGGGTGCCGATGGTAGCCCGCCCGGGTAAGGCGCGTATCGTCGCCTACAGTGCAAGATCGTCGCTATCGGCGGCGTGGCGCCCTGCGGGATGGCGGGGACGCACCGAGCTGTACGTCGCACGCAAGGCCAGGGCGGCGTGCGCGTAAGGCCTGCCCATGGCGTAGGCAAATCCTATGACATGTCTTATATAATAAAGTGTACTTGCATTATAGGGCGATAATAAGCAAAATACGCCCTATGATGGTCACAAAAGAAGAACTCATCGCCGTGCTCGGTCAGTTCAATCCCTGGTGGCACGGTGAGGGCATGGCGGGTCTGCCGAAATGGCGGCGGGCCGCCTTCCGGGAGGTATACCGGTGGGCAAGCGCTCCTCCCACTGCCCGCGCGGTATTGATCAGCGGCGCGCGCCAAGTGGGTAAGACCACGCTCATGCTCCAGGCCATCGAGGCCCTTCCCAGTGCGGGCGTGCCTGCCGCAAGCATCCTCTACGCCACTTTCGATCATCCCGTCTTGAAGCTTGCCGGTGTCGACGCCTTGCTTGAGGCATAGCGCGAGCGGGAACCGAGGGTCGAGGGTCCTGAGTTCGTGTTTCTCGATGAGGCGCAATTCATCCGCGACTGGGGTACGTGGGTCAAGCATCAGGTGGACTTTCGTCGGGATCGGCGGATCGTTTTTACCGGATCGGCCGTACCGCTCATGGAGGCAGGTCAAGAGTCCGGTGTGGGGCGTTGGCATACGATCCGGCTTACGACCTTGTCGTTTTACGAGTACATCCAGATCAAACGGCTTGAGCTGGTCTTGCCGCCCCTGCCGACGGTACGGAGTCTGCGCGAGTTGTTCGCCTGGTCGCCAGCCGATTTTTACCGAACAGCCGAGGTCGGTGCGGCCTACACGGGTCATTTTCACGAGTATCTCGTGCGGGGCGGCTTTCCGCAGACGGTGACGCTGCAGAGTATCACCCAAGTCCAACGCCTGCTGCGCGAAGACATCATCGACAAGGTCTTGAAGCGTGACATGACCGCCCTCTTTGGGGTGCGCCGCGTGCTTGATCTGGAACATACGTTTCTCTATCTATGTCTGCACGACGGCGGATTGCTCGATATGACTGATCTTTGTGCGAACCTGCAGGTCAAGCGCCCGACCGCCCAACATTTCATCGAGCTTTTGGAATCTACGCACCTCATCTATCGGCTGCCGCCATATGGTTATGGCAAGGAGGTCTTGCGCGGACGGTTCAAGGTCTATCTGGCTGACGCCGCCATAGCGCCCGCCGTCATGCTCAAGGGCAAGGCCATTCTCGAAGACCCGTCTGCTTTGGGCGTAGCGACTGAGACTGCGGTCTTTAAGCATCTCTTTACGCGCTACTATGCGCAGAACGTGCGCTTCTCCTATTGGCGGGGCAAGAAGGACCGCGAGGTCGACTTGGTCGCCGAGGTGGGAGGCGAGGTGGTTCCCTTCGAGGTGAAATACCGGCAGCAGCACACGGGCTTGCGGGATCTGAAGGGCATGATGGAGCTTTTCAAGAATCCGCGCGTCGCACGTGGCTATATCGTGACCAAGGCCGCGGACGACTTTGGGCTGCTAACCGACCTCCCTCGGGAAACGGGAGGGGATGATGGCCGGCAGCCGCTGATCCTGCGCGTGCCGGCGCCGTTGCTGTGCTATTGGATGGGGGCTGCGGAATCCTCCAACGATACCAACTGAAGGGCGCGGTTATCTTCCCGCAGACGCCATTGTCGAAGGTGGTCGCCATTTCTCATGGGAGCGGTCCGTGTAGGGATATCGGCATAAAGCCGCGATCGCGCCATTACGAATATTACCACCCAAAAAGCGATGCCTTTCAAATCGCGCAACCGTCGCCGCACGCCTGCCATGTTTCGTCGCGGACCAAAAATGGCTCGGCACGAAGTGCCACGCCGAGGGCGGCGGTCCTAACAGAGGCTACCCGTGGGGCCACGGAAACGGCGTCCATGGACGAGCGCATGAATCTGCTCGGCACCGTCGCTTGCGGCACTATGGCTATAGCCGCCATGCCCGTGTAATGCCTGCCGCAGACCGCAATCCCCATAACCAAGACACTGGGCCACCTTGGGTTACCATACGTGCGCGTTGCATAAGCCCAGGATGCGGTGGCCGCCCTACCATCGCAATCACCACCAACAACGTCACAAGCCCCAAGTGGTGCCCCTTGGCCGCCGGTCCATTCATAGTCGCCCATCCCGGTTTTGTGTCCCAGCCCATCACGTTGCGATGACCCGGCCATAACACGCCCCGGATTTTGCGGGGTTCGAGGGCCGTCGTGCCTGGGCGTGCCCATTCCCCTATGGCGCCGGAGACGATTGAGTCATGGGGCGGCTCGGCGATAGAGGCAAAACCGTTTGACTGACGGTGCCGGATGATTGTCGCCCAGGTCGGCCACCGGGCCATCGATCTCCCCGCGATACCCAGAACGCAACCATTCATGGCGCCGGTCACGGCACATGATGAGATCCCGGGCAACATCGCCGGATGCCGCGCTCACCCGTCACGGCGTGTTTCGTAGCGCATGGCGTTTTGCCCCGGTGCGCGCTCTGCCCAGCGCCCTAGGGGGCGGGATGCCTACGGCTCCGAGGCGCGTCCCGGCGCTGGCATAAGACTTCATTGTGGTAAATAGCAAGAATCTGAAA
>JAPTWT010000279.1 GCA_028064935.1 Gammaproteobacteria bacterium
ACACCGAGGTGCCCGCAATCCTCGCGCAAGCGGCGTTCACGGACGATCTGACCACGCCCATCGTCCCCGCCCGCCACGGCGCCGCCTCCGGCGTGCGCGGCGCCGCGCACCTATGGCCGCCATCGCCCCCGGAACCCCGCGAAGGCGGCGCGCCATAAGGACGGGATTCGTCACGGTGACGGTGGACAGAATGTGGACGCGGACAATTGCCCTAATTATAACATTTGTTATCGTTTACTGGGCCTTGACGAGCTTATCGGGGTCATCTAGAGTTCTCAGTGCCCTTGGCTATGAGTGTGTGCCATGTTGGAGACTAGGGTTGTCCACCACGGAGAAGCTTAATTGTGGGGGCGGTGAGTTTTCCTAGCGCCACCAGCACCTAGGGGTGTTCGACAGACGACCCCGGGCCTGTCAGTAAAAACAAGGCGGTGGGGAAAACGGATACGGCACAGTCCCGAAGCCGTTTTCCCCTGATATCCGCGTGCGGCTCTGTCCTCGAAAGAGGACTAGAGCTATGCATAGCATAAACCTTTATCGAAAATTTCGAATTACTACAACAACTCCTTCCGGGTCAGGCCTTCGCGTCGCTTGCTGATATTGCGCGCGCGGGCGGCGTCGATCAAAACGATTAAAAAAGAGGTCGCCGAGGGACGCTTTCCGGTTCCCACGGTCAAAATCGGCCGCCGGCGCCGCGTCTCTATCCTGGACCTCGCCGCCTACCTCGACTCGCTGACCACCCCGGCACCCCGCCCGGGCCGCCCCCGCTCGTCGCGTCGGGGTGGCCTAATACACATCCAGACCCGCTCCACGCCCCATGCGGGGGGCAATGCCGGCGATCCCGACTGCCGCCTATCTGCCCCGTGGACCGGCCTCACACTGTCCCAGCAGAGGGACCCCATCAAATCGATGGGCGGCAAAATCGCGGCCGCCGATCATTTTCTATCCATCGGCCATTCCGAACACTTCGAACGCAATACAAATCTCAGAGAAACAAAACTTCAGGGCCGCGCCATAGACCTGGACCGCGACGACCTTTCCCAGGGCGCCGACCCGCGTCGTTATGGCCGAGGCCAACGCCGCGCCCCATTGGTGCCCGCCAGGCTTTTGGGCTGCGATGGTTGGGACGCGATTCTCGGGGCAGCCCCCACCGACTTTCCAGATCGTGACGTTCTGATCGCGAGCGCCCAACTCGGTTGCGGAGAAACGGCGGCGATCGCCGAGGCGGTGGGGATCTCACAGCGACAGGTCCGAAATCTGCGAAACCGGATTCTGGCATGGGTGCGAGAGGAGTTGGATGGAACCGACATCGCCGCCCATCTGGACGATCCTATTACCGAGGGGCGGGTCGTGCGCCGTCCGCCCAGCCGGGCCGGCCGCAAACCTCGCGGGTGAGTCAGGCCGTTAGGCGCCGACCTTCTAAGAGACCTCATCGACCCAGAGCGCCTGCCCCGCATAATGCGAGCGGGCCGCGCCGTCCGCGCGTGCGGCCGGTGTGCGAGGGGCAGGCATCTTTTGACTGGGCTGCGCGAGATCGTCATGAAAAAACTTACTGACTTGTTGGATCACCCGATTGCATTCCATAGGCCTCTGATGCATGTGGCGGGGGGCGTGTTGCCGGCCCTTACGCTATCCAGGCACTCTATTGGACCAAGCGCACCTCGGACCTCGAAGGCTGGTTCTGGAAGACCCAGGACCAGTGGGAGGAGGAGACGGGCATGGGGCGACGGGAGCAGGAAACAGCGCGAGGGCGGCTCAGGGAAACGCGATTTTGGCAAGAGGACCTGCGCGACATCCCCGCCAGGATGCACTTCCGCGTGGACCTGGATCTGCTGGCGGCGGCCTTGTTGCTTGGTGGGGGTGAGCAAACAAGTATGGCGAAATCCGCCATACTGGTAAGGCGGAAAGCGCCAAGCTGGTTTGGCGGGTTCCGCCGATCTATATACTAGAGACTACGTCCGAAACCACAGCAGGGAGTATGCAGATAAATACATCAGCTCGGAGCGCTGACGCACTCCAAGCTGATGGCGTTGAGAAGAAGCGCCCATCCTATCTCATTCTTGACAGGGGTGAGACGCTGAATGAAGGCGCAGACGTTCCATCTCGGCAAAACCCCCATCCAGGGAAAGGATCGGGAAAGCCCGCGCCAGTGGATAATTCGCCCGCGGTGATCACCATGCCCGTGGTCGGCGGTGGGATGTACCCCGTCACCGAGGACGCGTGCAGGCTGTTTCGTGAGACCTATCCTACCTTGGACATTGGCCAGTGCATCCGCTCTGCGAAGCTTTGGCTCGTGTCCAATCCTAGCAAG
This sequence comes from Gammaproteobacteria bacterium, assembly GCA_028064935.1. Next base: position 2,309 of record JAPTWT010000279.1, read on the forward strand.
GTCGAGACGCCGCGGGGTATGCCGAAGTTTCTGGCCGGCTGGATGGAGCGGGCACTGAACCGCGGCCAGCACCTGCTCGTGAACGCGTCTCGGTCGGTGGACAGAACGACGCCGCCGGCACGTGAAAGCCTGTCCGAGCGAAACCGCCGCGCCGGGGAAGAGCTCATCGCCCTCGTACAAGCCCGCGCCCATGGAGTGAAAAAGTCATGAGACCTCTCCCCGACCGAGAGGGGTGGGCTCAGGATCGTGCTCAGCCGCTCGGAGCGGCCCGTGGTGGCATTGGGTGCGAGACGGCCAATCCTTTCCCTCCCCCCAACAGCGCAGGGGACAAAGCAGCTAAGGTCATGGGCAAAAACCCCGTGAGCCGCGGTTGGGCCCTTTTGAGGCACTGCGGATCAGTTCGGTATGGTACGCTATTTCTGTCGCTTGCGAGGTAACCAGGGCAAAACGGGATGGATCAGCACGATTTCGAGATCGAAATCGAAATTGAGAAACTGAGGCTGAGGGCGGATCGTTTTAACGCACGGATGGAGCTTATCCGTCTGATGTTTATTCTGGGCGCAGGCCTTTATGCTCTCCATATGATTATGGCGGGGCTTGGTACGGCCATGGGACATTCCGCCGCCGTCATTTCGGCCACCAGTACCTTGGTGAAATCCTTGTGGGGTATCATTCCGTCTATTGCTTGGTTCTTCGAGCGGCAAGGAAAGAAGCGTGCCATCAAGGAAAAGGCACGCTTCCAACAGTTGGTGGAGAAGGGTGACGCCTACCGGAGCACAAGTGGCTTGACGGAGACAGGCGCCACCCCGCGGCAGGACCGAGGATCACATCCATGAATGACATCATGCTTGGCATCGCCATTTTGCTGGCCTTATCGTCATGGTGGTTTGTCTATAAACCGAGCCTCTTGGATAAGACCCGCGATGAGTTGTTTGATTTGCGCCAGGAGGTACGCGACTACTTTCTTCAGAGTGGACGGGGCTTGGATCATCCGCTATATGCTGCCTTAAGGGATCTCATCAACGGCCATCTTCGTTACACGGAATCCCTGACCATGTCGCGGTTTGTCGTTTGGGCCCATTGGCACAGTAAACACCCGACCGAAGCGGAACAGCTGCGGCTGAGAGTCGAGGCGCCTCTCCAAACAAATGACCGGGAATTAGCGGCGTTCGCTATGAACGTGCGGTTGCGGGCGGCGGGGCATATGTACGGGCACATGCTCGCCAATACGGTGCCGGGACTTATTGTGCTGGCGCTGGTGGGAACGATGCTTGCCGTGGTCACGTCTAAGCAATCGCAACCAAAAAGGCAAAGGGCGCGGACGTCTGCGGATTCGCGGTTGAATGATAGGGATCCGCTAGCACAGATATTTGATCGTGTGAGCCGTGTTACCCACTGGTCGCCACAGACAGCCATGGAAGAGTGCGCGATAGCGTCATAAGGACCGGCCACGCAAGTCGAAGCCAGTGTCGGGTGATGCGTGGCGTTGGGGATGGCGGTGCCGGTCCCCGCGGGTCAGGTGTTTGTACCTGACACAAATGGGCCGTCATCCACTACCGGTGAGCTTCGATGTCAGTCATGGTATTTTGCTCCTGTGGGTTATCGGATGTTGAGACACGCTTGGTCGTAGCGCGGGCAATCCGGGCCCTCTGTGATCGGTCCAGAGCCGTTGTACCGCAGGATGGCGTCGCGATGCGGGCTGGGATGGAAAAACTGCAAGTCGCCGACCGTGATGAGGTGATGATCCAAGTCGGCGTGCCGAGCGCCACGGCGCCACCGGCCACGGCCGTGAGCAGCAGCGTGAACGCCGCTGACACCCACTATCGCGCGATGGACCTATTAAGCGCGGTCCGCGCCTGCTTCTCGACGGCGGTTGCCACCTCGGTTTTCTACGATTCCACGAACGCCGCGCCTTTCTCGGCTCCTAGCCGGTCCAATCCAGCAGCCGCCTTTTGAAGCTCGGCAGCGCCACGGCTCGCGGCGACGCCGATGGTGGTGACCAACGCCGCCCCCGCTTCAGCCGTTTTGTCCTCGATGCCTTTGGCAACCCCGGCGGCCAAGTCGGCGCTGGCCTTCATGGTCCCTTGGTAGATCAACTCAGGGACCTTGCGGGTTTCCAGCGACAACGTCTTGACATGCTGGCCCGCGACCTGCGCCGCGAGCGTCGCATCCAGTACGGAGGCGACCATGGCCCACACCACATCATCAGTTCGATGCACGCCCAAATCGGAGGCCTTGCGCAACAGCGCCTCGCGCATCTCGGGGGTAGGGACTCAAGGGCCGCATCCCGCGGCGCTGCCGGACGCGGTGCGAGCGCTGGCGCCGGGGTGGGCTTGGCGATAGCGGGGTAAGCGGTAACCCAGCGGCGTTAGAGATCGCGAGGCAAGCCGACCGGCATACTGTCTTCAGGTACGACGAGGAGGCGTTGAGGGGTGGCGGGATCGACGGGGGCGAGATTACGGGCGTAGAGCGCGGTTGCGTGCGCCACGAACGGTCCGTCAGGGATTCGCGGTGAGCATTGGCGGCCCACTATGGGGCAATGCGATGGAGGTCGGAACGTAGGGAGTCGGCGGCAAAGAGGGGCTTCCATAACCGCTGAGTCAGTTGCCAGACAGCAGACGCCGGGTGGGTCGCGACCCGCTGCAGCACATCGACCAGGTAGTCGTAGGGATCGACCCCCCTGCAGGCGGCAGGTGGCGATCAGGCTCTGCACGGTGCCGACGTGGTGGACCCCAGCCCGGTCCAGCCACGGGCGGCTCAACCGAAAGCCGGCATCCATGAGGCGCTGGTGTTGACGGTACAAGGGCAGGTGGTAGGCGAACTTGTCGATGAGCAGGCCCGCAAGGAAGCTCACGTCCGCCCGGCTGCCCTCGATCACCCCCACGGGGGCTGCCGGACAGCAGAGGGCGCCGTCGGCCCGGCGCTTGATGAGCGGCCAGACATACTTGATCACCACATAACTGCCGAGGCGCTGGGCGAGCCG
>JAPTWT010000056.1 GCA_028064935.1 Gammaproteobacteria bacterium
CTCGCCGAAGACATCGCGAAACGAGAACACCCGCTCCTTGGCGCGCGCCTTCTCCTCATCGCGACGCGCGCCCCCGATGCAGGCGTCGATACCGAGCTCGGAGATGGCATCGAGCAGGGTCACCGACTGAAAGGCATTGCGGCTTGCGGTCGGATCCTTGGCCACCACCCGCCCCGCGCGGATCGAGTCCTCGACGGAGCGCACGAGCAGGCGTTCGCCGATCCCGGCGACATAACGATCACGAAACGCGATGACCTCCGGGAAATTGTGGCCGGTGTCGATATGCAGCAACGGAAACGGGAAGCGCCCGGGACGGAACGCCTTCTCGGCAAGCCGCGCCAGGACGATCGAGTCCTTGCCCCCCGAAAACAGCAGCACCGGATTTGCGAACTCGCCTGCTACCTCACGCAGGATATGGATGGCCTCGCTCTCCAAGGCCTCCAGCGGGTCCGCGGCCGCGCGCGCGGCATCGAAGGCGCGCTTGCGCCGGAAGCCGGGCGCCGGTGACGGCCGTCGACTGAGGTCGCATACAAGCGCCGCGTCGGCATCGTCAACCTTCCTGACTGTGTTGTCCTTCATGTCTCGACTCCTTCGTCCATCATGGCTCGGTTATCCGGGGCGTGACCCCTGGCGCTCCTTGATTCCTCGATCCTCCCACCACCAGCGCCCGGCCCGGACATCCTCGCCGGCGGCCACGGGCGTGGGCACGGCGCGCCGCCTACGGGGATGATCGCGGTCATCGCGGCGTTGCCGGGGACCCTGATACGCCCTATGTAGGCTTACACATCGGCCAACGCCCGATCCGCGAGGGGATTGAGCGGCCGGAGGCTATGATCGCCATCGAAAGGCGGAAGCGGCGGATGGCCACCTCGCCGCCGGCTTGCGCCGCCACCCGGTAACCCGCGCCTTGGCGCCGGCCCGCACGCCCCAGGGGTTCGGCCTTGCCGACACCGCCACGGTGCGCACGCGCTGTCAGGGACCGGCCATTGGCCAACACCGCCGGCGCATGGTCGCGCGCGATCACACCGAGATACCTTGTGAGGTCCTCGAGCTGGCGCCCCCGCTCATGACACCTCGTCTTCCTCGGCCACGGCCTGCTCCTCACGGGCGTGACAGCCGCACTCCTTGGTCTCGCCGCTCTCCCACCACCAGCGGCCGGCGCGCAGATCCTCGCCAGGCGCCACGGCGCGCGTGCACGGCGCGCACCCTAGGCTCGGATAATCGCGATCGTGGAGCGTGTTGTAGGGCACGTCGAACGCGCGGATGTAGCCCCAGACATCGGCCAGGGTCCAATCCGCGAGCGGGTTGAACTTGGAAAGGCCGTGGTCGCTATCGAATTCCGAGAACGTCACCTCCTGGCGCGTGGCGGCCTGTTCGCGGCGCAGCCCCGTGATCCAGGCCTTCTTGGCGGCGAGCGCCCGTCCCAGGGGCTCGACCTTGCGGATGCGGCAGCACTCGCGGCGCAGGGGCACGCTCTCATAAAAGGCGTTCACGCCATGGCGGCGTGTGAATCCCTCCACGGCCCCGGTATCCGGGAAATACACCGCCATGCGCACACCGTAGCGCCCGGCCACCTGATCCATCAGACGATAGGTCTCCTCGGGCAAGCGGCCGGTATCGAGCGTAAACATGCCGATCCCGGGGGCGTGCTGCATGATGAGGTCGGTGAGCACCATATCCTCTAGGCCGAGACTGTTGGCGAATACCGCGGGCGCGTGGTCGCGCTCTATGGCCACCAGCCGCCGGCCGACCTCCTGCGCCTTTCGTTCCCAAACCATCCTTCCCCCTATGTGTCGCCCGGGCCTGCGCCGGGGCCTTGAATGTCTGCCGTAAACGGCGATGCGCGACAACATAGCGAAGTTGCTTTATATTGACAACGAATATCGAGTTACTTATTTATTTCTTAATGTTATATAGAGGGAAGCCATGAAGCTTCAGCAGCTGCGCTATCTCTGCGAGGTCGTGCGCCAGGGCTTGAGCATGTCGGCGGCCGCCGAGGCCCTGCATACCTCCCAACCGGGGATCAGCAAACAACTGCGGCTGCTAGAGGAGGAACTCGGGGTCGACATCCTGGTGCGCAACGGCAAGCGCGTGGTGGCGATCACGGAACCGGGGAAGGCCCTGGTCGCGATCGCCCAGCGCATGCTGCGCGATGCCGAAAACCTAAAGCGCCTAGGTGAGGATTTTCGCAACGACGCCCGCGGGCGCCTGACCATCGCCACGACCCACACCCAGGCACGCTATGCCCTGCCCGAGACCGTACGACAGTTCAGCCGCCTATATCCCGAGGTGCGCCTCTCACTGCACCAGGGCAACCCCCAGCAGATCGCCGAACAGGTCATATCCGGGGAGGCGGACTTCTGCATCGCCACCGAGGCCCTCACGCTCTACGATGAGCTCATCACCCTACCCTGCTACGAATGGAATCACTGCGCCATCTGTCCGCCCGGCCATCCACTGCTCAAGGCCCGCCGGGTGTCATTAGAGACCCTCGCCCACTACCCGGTGGTGACCTACGATCTAGCCTTCTCGGGGCGCAGCAAGATCAGCGAGGCCTTCGAACAACACGGGCTTGCGTTAAATGTGGTGTTGACCGCGATCGATGCCGACGTCATCAAGACCTACGTCGAGCTGGGCCTTGGTATCGGCATCGTCGCCCACATGGCCTTCGATCCGCGACGCGACCGGGGGCTGCGCGCGCTCGATCTGAGCCACCTGTTCCCGGCGAGCGTGTCACGGCTGGGGATCCGGCGCGGTGCCTACCTGCGGCGCTACATGTACGACTTCATCGCGCTTTTCGTGCCACGCCTGACGCGACCGGAGATCGAGGCCGCGCTCGCGACGGGGGCAGAAGACAGAGATTGAGTACGAGTACCGAGTCCTGCCCCGAACCGCGACGCACTCATCACCCGACCCTGCTACGAGGGAACGGCGGCAGGCGCATCGACGCCCGTGGACAACGCCCACAGGACCGCCGTTTTGGTGATTCTCTCGGGCCGCGACATGTCCCTGGGGCCTTTCTTCTTCCGGTACCCTTTCGTCCGCGCCCTCAATCGCATCCGGCCCCGCTCAGGAGACCATGCGGCACGGTCGGGTGAACATAGCGGGCATGCGCGTAAGGGTCAGAAAATGGCGTCGCGTAAGACTTCGTGAGGAGCTCATGACCGTAGTGCTTGATGAACGACACCATGATGGCGTCACTGACATTCTGGGCTATGGCCGATGCACTCATGCCCCGCGCCCCTGCCGGCGGGCGCGGAACGCCCGCGCGCGTATGGGGTAGCTCGAGGATACTGTCAGATATAGTGCTCACCTCAATGAAGGGGATGTGATACAGGGCTGAGACCACCGCCGAGAACCAGTCCCCATCCTCATCGACCTCGTGGAATACGGAATCGGTCTGGGCGATGAAGGCCTTATTGGCAAGCCACATGGAAGAGGTTCCCTGAATACCATAGTAATAGACACGGGGCACGGTCTGGTGGTAACCCTTGTTCAACCAAGCCGGCAGGGTGGTGGCCGACGCCACGCGATGCGCGCTGCACGCAAGGTCCTTGAGTAGCCGCGGATTCAAGTAGATGTCCATGTATTTCCCCATGGAGCTTACGCCATGGAACTCATCGGGCACGAGCCGCCCGGACCGCGTCATGAAGAAGTTGCCGAAGTTCACCTGCTTGGCGCCCAGCACGACATCCCCAATCAGCATGCGCGGCGGCGCGACATGGGCGCCAGACGTACCGGGGTACAACACCGCCTTGAGATGAAAATGGATGGCCATCGCCTGAGTCGACAGGCTACGCGTGAACTCACCGCCAAAGGGTTGTATGCAATACACGATCGGGATCTTGTCGATGGTCCCCGTATGGAAGGTAAATGGCCCGTACTTGCGCGTACTCGAGGCCGCGACGTGGCGGGTTATGGCGCCGTAGTGCGGCGGTCCGATGGGAATGACGATGCCGATGCGGGGCGTGGGATCGTACGCGATAGGCGCGCCTGCGAGCGCGGCGTAAGCGGCCGGACCGGCGAGGAGTACGGGAACCACAACAAAGGCGCGCAACGGGGACAGGCCATGGTGACGTTTGAAAGCGGCGCGCGCGCCATCCGCACGTACCCCTATGGCGCGCATCCTGCCGTGGCAGCCCGTCTTCCCATGGACCCCGCCCGTCGCCCGTATCGCGCCACGGAGAGATTCCAAGGCAGCGGCGCAGGCACGCTGGTAGCCGCGGATGACGCCCGCCAGGCGAGCGCGCGACGAGACCGCACGCTTGCGGGGATTGCGCGAGAGACAAGACATGTAGGCCTCACTTCTTCAGGATGATCGATGGGCGGCCTATAGCAATATATGTACCATCGCAGTCAATGGAAGAGGATGCCCGCGGACTCATGACGATCTCGGGCGTGCGGCGACGGCAGGCATGGGAGATCGCACCAGGAACGCCATATGCCAGCCAGGATACGCCCATTTTTGTGCGTGTGTCGGTCTGATGTAGGCAAGACGTCGTGCAAGGTATGCGTACGCTTAGGCCCTGTGCGGCCTATGGGGCGCAAAACGGCGGAAGGGGCCAAGGATCGGGAAGCACCGCGAAGGAGGGCCATCACGGCGCGCCCAGGTTTCCTTCTCGCTTTAACCCGTGGATCCTCGATCGTTCCTGGGGTCGTAAGCGGCGGGCGCCGGGCCTACGCGACCAACGCCGGCTGCGGGTCGCGCAGCTGGTCTGACCTTGGAAAGGCCGTTATTCGGCCGGCGGTTGATGCGCGGGCGCATGACGGACAGCCGGCGGCCACCGGTTGCGGCCAGCACCTTGCATTGGTGGATTTCGGCAGGGGCAAGGGCGCACGCCCGGAGGTGCGGAAGAACACGGGGCGTATCGCGCGGGCGGCGCGTGACACCGGGAGGCAGTCGCTGTTGGGTCTACGGGTGGGTCGCGGTCTTGCGGCACTGGGATAAAAAATGCGCACCGGACGCCTAGGGGGACGTACCGGTGCGCAAACCCCGCTAGCAATCGTTCAAGGTCCGCTGTGTGGACCCGTATCGGGAGACGCCGTCGTGGACGCCTTCCAGGATGACGCATGAGTGGAGTCGCCGCCCTCCGTGGACGGCGAGGAGTCGGTCTTGGCCTTGGGGTTACGGACCTTCCCAGCCCACACCTCCCGCCAATAATCCTTCTTCAGGAGGTAGGCGAGGATCGAGAGGATGACGAACACCCCGATCACGTAGCGGCCGAGGGCACGGCGCTCGAACACCGAGGGATCGGAGGCGTAGCGCAGGAACGCCA
>JAPTWT010000037.1 GCA_028064935.1 Gammaproteobacteria bacterium
ACGCCACATAGCCGATCGCGACACCATGGAGGACCCGATAGCGGACACTACGCGTCCACCGCCACGCGCGCCACGCCCCCAGCGGGATCAGCAGGAAGCCGCTCGCCACGAACGCCACGTAGGCGAAATGCACGATCAGGATCGCATCGGCCGCATAGGACCGTATCATCATGCCGGCCTCCTCGGTCCCCGACACCGGTGGCCACCCTCGGTAGGCCGTCGGCCGGATCCGGGTCGGAAAGGGATAATACGCAACTCCCACAGCAACACCATCATGGTGCCGGCATCTGCTTTGGCCATCCCTGAGGTCATGCAAGGGTCCCCACAGATCCCGGTCCTCTCCCCGTATCGGATCCCGGCAAGGCCAGGCGATACCGTCTTTGCCGATGGCGATGGCGATACGTTCGACAAGGATACGGGCGAACGAGAGGAACTCAAGATCCATGGCCGATAAGGCGGCCCCTAGATCGAGGCCGCGAGACCCCTTGATGCCATCTTTCAGGACTGCATAGGGCCCATCCGCAAGCGCCCAGCCCCACCGATCCTTATCTTCTCTTCCTGACACGAAAAGACCTAAAGGACCTGCCCCCGCGGCACGCGTCTATCACCCCCGTTTCGGGCCATCGCACCAAAGCGCCGTCACCGCGCCCGTCCGGCCACCCATGAACGGTTCGGCTTCATAAACGCCAAGCTCGTTTCGGTTCCCGCGCTATCCCTGCCGTCTTTTCAGAGGCTGATCACATGATCGGGGGCCGCGGGGGCCAATGCCCGGCAGAGATTGGGGAAACACCCGATTACAGCCCCATCCACCAGGGATTCTGCAATCCCACGCTCATAGCAGCATTGATCACATCCCATCAACAACATCCCTTGCGCGCGGGCGACCGTTGCCAGGCGCTCACCCAAGGTGATTGCCCCGCACGAGAACGTAATTATTATCTTCGAAGAAGAACATGCCAACCACATCCACGCCATGCACGCCCGCCTCGAGCTGAGGTAGGATCATTTTGCCCAATTTTTAAGAAACCGTGTGGCCTTGGGTGGTGAAGATATAGGCGACCTTCATGCGTGACCTCCGTGGGGTGAGGCTCCATGATAACGCGGAATCCGCCATGGAGTCCCAGGAGACTTCATCATCCTGACCCTGTCCCTGAACATCCCCGGCCTATCCTCAAATCGTGGCGATGCGCAATAACGGCCCGCTGCCCACTCGATCCGGAGGGCGGCCCATACCTCGGCGCAGGCCTCTCCATCGGCGATCGCGGCGATTCACGAGACCCGAGGCCGGCGGCGAGATCCTAAAGTCCCTGGACGATGCGCCGACCCTGCGCGCTCTTAGCGCGCTTCACGAGCATGGTCGGGTTTGACGAAGGCCCACGGCTATTCGGTGAGGCGGGGAGGACGGTATGGATGGATGATCTCCACGGATACTGCATCCGCCGTCCCCAGGCCGTACGCCTATATCCAGGACGGTTCCCGGCCACAGAGGCGCTTGCGCTTCGGGAACCGTTCCCGCCGCTTACGGGAGGTATAGCCCTTGAGTCGCCCACGATGGCCGCGGGCGCCCATCGGGGACCCGCCGACATGAAACCATACCGATGGTCGCTATCCGCTTCCAGGGCCCACAAGGCCGCACGGGTCACAGCATGCGGCGATCAGTGCCTTGCAGGCGGTCTCCCCCTCCCGCCAAGATTGGGCGCCGATACTCTGGTATCCCCACGAAGGGATAGGTGATCTGATAGGATGTCCACCGGGTTTTTCCCGTTCGCCGGGTCTCGTTCATGACGTCGCGCGCCCACTGATTGAGCTCTATCAGCAAGCGCGGGGGTAACGAGGCCTTTATCAGCCGTGATCGGCCCTTCGATCTCTACCAGTTGGCGCTGAGGGCGGGCACGGCCAACACGAAGGTGGAAATTGACAAGGGACAAGATTTCCCACATCCCCACCCACTGGGGCTCTAGAAGGCCAGTCTCAGGAAGCTTGCGAGGGCGCGCGGCGCCGCGTAGCATGCGCCCTGTTCTCCATCCCAACCGGTAACTGCGCTCAGATTCTCGGTCTTTGCATCTAGATGAGGACAACGTGGTGAGGAGCAACACTTTCCAGACTCTTATGCGCCGTCTTTCCCAGAGTGGGTTCAAGCGGGATTTCATACGCTCGGCAATTCTTCCTGACTGGTGGGACGAAGCCTGTGCGAGCGATCCAAACGCCCTATCAGATGTCGAGATTCGCGTCGCGCGCTTCCTTCAAAGATCCATTGCCGACATCAAAAACCCGACCATAGAACTTTCCGTGCCGCAATATGCTCAAGCAAAACTGCGGCGCGTTCGCAATATCGACCGCGACCGTCTTCGGCCAGCGATCCATTCGGCACTTCAGATAGCGGGTGCCGTCCTCAGATCCCTAAGAGCCAACGGCCAGCCATCAGATATACCAACAGACGCGCCCACATGGCGCCATCAAATCAGTCCAACCGATCAGGCGATCAATCTCAATGATCTTCTTGGTGACCTATGGAGCCGTAACATCCCTGTCGTACCCGTTGCCGTGCTACCAGCCCCCACCTTTCAGGGATTGTCGTGTATCGTGGATGGTCGTCCAGTCATCCTTCTCGGCCACAAGATTGACCAACCAGGCCGAGTCGCCTTTGTCATTGCACACGAAGCGGGACATATTGCCGCCCGCGACTGCACACCAGGTCAACCTGTCGTCGATGAGGAAGACGAGATCGCCGACGATTCCGAGATCGAACGCAATGCGGATCTGTTCGCGATGCGTCTTTTGGTTGGCCACGACACCATCCCTGATGTCATGGGCAACGATTTCCGGGAACTGGCACAGAACGCGGCTGACATGGAACATACTATGGGAGCAGAGGCGAGCATAATCATTTCCGCGTGGGCCCGCCGTACCGGTGAGTACGCAATGGCGGCTAGAGCTGCGACAGCACTTTACAAGGGCGCAGGCGCGCGAAATGCACTTCTCGAGCATTTCGAGCGCAACGTGAATATAGATTCAGCCACGGAGACAGATAGAAGTCTACTAAGCTGTATATACGGCAACTCTGAAACGCGTGTCACTGCTGATTGATAGCGACGCGTTCTGCATACTCGCCGCCTCGCAATTGCTCGACGATACAGTCCGCCTGCTTGGCGCTAATAAGTCAGGATGCGCGCGGTTACCAGCCCTTCCCTATATGTTGCGGAAGGGGCGACTGAGAAACCAATACGGCGGCCCCACTAGCGACAATCTGATCCCCATTGCAGAATCAATGCCTGCCATCGATCAACCAGACTCTCAGTGGCTGGACAGGCTCATCCTGATCCAAGACATCGACCCCGGTGAGGCGCAGCTCTTTGCATTGGCCGCCGAGAAACACTTCACTATAATCACAAATGACAAGCGGGCATTACGCGCCTTAAAGGACGCTTCAGGATTTGCGGATGCGCTTGCGGGCCGAGTTGTCGTTGTAGAAGCGATGTTGATCGCTCTTTGCACCCTGCTTGGACCAGCAGTGGTGAACACGCGAATGCAATCGTTGGTTTCGCATGATACTATGATCCGCGTGTGCTTCTCGCCAAGCAATTCAGACCCAGAGCGCGCACTCCTTTCTTACTATCATAGCCTCGTAACTGAGGTTAACCCGCTGACTCTGTGGCATCCAATAGAAAGGGGTGTGGAGTGAGCTTTGGACCCAATCATTATGTACCGGTGCTTAAAGTGAAACGCGGCGAGAAGGCGGCGCTTCTTGCTCTCGCGGCACCCCTATCCTCGCGAATTACGCCACTTTTGGAAATTGTCGAGCGTAAGGCCGACAAATCACCCACCATAGACAAGCACCTTGATACCGCATTTAAAGACCTTGCGAATAGCGTAAGGCCGTTTAGTCGGTGCTTTCTGGATGCGCGCGAGGTCGCTTCTGATGGCCCAACTGCGGCGGCCCAAGTCTTCCGGCGCGCAGCTGCGGCCGGTATTGTGTTTGCGCCGGTCACAGGGTTATCGCGGACAGCCGATGTGGCTGCAGCAATGACGCATCGACGCCACGGACTCGTGCTGCGCCTGACGCGAGATGAGCTTGAAAGGGGTGAGTTGACTGCGGCTATCGGTCAGTTCTTGGCCACCTACGGTCTCAGCCCGGAACAGCTCGACCTCATCGTAGATCTTGGTGCCGTAGATCAAATGGTCTCGGCCGGCATTATGGCGTTAACTACGGCATTCTTGGCAGCCATCCCCGACTCTAGTCGCTGGAGAACCTTGACGGTTTCCGGCTGCGCTTTCCCAATGAGCATCGGAGACGTCGAGCGGCATTCACACTCGCTTGTTGAAAGGGGGGAGTGGATCGCGTGGCGAGATGGACTTTATGCTCATCAAAATCAAATTGCACGACTACCGACATTCAGTGATTGTGGTATCCAGCATCCAAAGGGCGTGGAAGGTTTCAATCCGCTCACCATGCAGGTGTCTGCCGCGATTCGTTATACCCTGGCCGATCAGTGGTTGCTCATCAAGGGTGAAAGTACCAAGCGGATTCCGCCAAGCGTTCAATTCCCTGCGCTTGCCACAAACCTCGTATATGGAAATTTGCGCGATCATTTCATGGAATCCATGCACTGTCAGGGCTGCGCGCTCATCAAAGACGCCGCGGACCATGCGTCGAAACTCGGTTCGGCCGAGGCGTGGCGCAAGCTTGGTACCATACACCACATGACCATGGTTATGGATGGTCTGTCGAGATTGCCCTGGTCTTGAGGTGCGCCCGAACCGCAGCGGCAATGACCTCGATATCAAGACTCTCGCAGATACGATCCCAGATGATCCTGCGTGGCTTAGACCGCACACCTCGGTCCAGCCCGTGCCGTTCAAGAAGTGCGATAGAATCCTCGAGCCAAAGGAGCTCCACGAGAGCTCGTGCGTCACGGGAAGGATTTTTTGCGCGCGCCGCACCCGCTTTAAATGTGGGCCGTTGTTGGATGGCTTTACGAGTAACAAACCTCACCACTCCGGAAGTAAGGCGGCGGCCGCGTCAAAATGTCGCTCCCCCGCGACCAGAGTCGCCTGATCCAATACTTTACTGTAGAGCTCAACTTGGCTAGCAAGCCGCCGCAGGCTGTCACGGTCGGACTTTATTTCATATCCGTGAATCTCGCCGTTGACGACAGCAACATCGACACGGACTTCACCGCGGCAGATTCCTAGCTCATCAAGCACCACCGTGTCCG
>JAPTWT010000274.1 GCA_028064935.1 Gammaproteobacteria bacterium
CGTTACTGCCTGTGCAAGGAAAGGTATGGTTGTCGGCATGCGGGCAGTGCTTGTTTCCACAGATTGGACACACAATCATGTGCGACCATGCAGACGGGAATCCGTTGATGGTGTCACCCCGCTGCTCCTCACAGTGTCGGCAGGGGCAAGGCTGTTGGGGTGGCGCGGGATGTTCTTGGTGCCGCACATGCTCAATCGCTTGCCCGGGGGGAGCAGTACGCCAGTCCGGCCAGACCCGCTCTTCGTTTTTGGCCTGTTTAGCGGCCAAGGCCGCAGCAATGGCCTCTGGGGCGTGGCGCGCGGGCCACGCCCCGTCGAGAGCCAGCAGCACAACGTCGATCCACTCCTCGAGATCGTCCGGGTGCTCCGCAATTTCAGCCAGTTCCTTGGCGATATGGTCCAAGACGCCGCGCGTACGCGGCCCGGGGCCGAACGTCCGTTCGGAAAAGTCCTGCTGACGGCGCAGATGCGCGACGAGATCACAATGGTTGCCGCCGGAGGAGTCTTTATGCGTCGTCTCGGCCCGCTCTTCGGCCGCCCGGACCTTTTCCGCCATGGCCTTGTAGGCCTTGTAGGCGTGCCAGGACTGCGCGCCGCGTAGACTCTTGTGGATAGCCTGAATATCCGCTTCGGATAGACGGCTTAACGGCTGACCCGGGCGAAGAAACACACGGTCGGCGTCCCAATCGATTCCGCGATACGCCGCCCCGACAGAAACGGCTGGCGTGGGCCCCAGCCCGCCATAATCTGTAACGGGAATGACGATTTCCGGGTCGGCGCGGTTGTCAGCAGCTAGCGTGCCCAGTAAACGCAGGAGTTCGGAAAGCCGCACGGGATGACCTCCAAAGGGTAACAGCGATCAGGGTGATTGTTTGGGATGATCAATTCAGAGTCCCGGTACAGACAGTGTCTCCCGTCTCTTCTTCGAGACGCTCTCCATCACAATTCGGCGCGGGTACTCCCGCTACAACGCCAGGCGCTTAGCGGGAGCGGAAGCGCCCCCTCATTGCGGTTACTGGTACGCATAACCATCACTCCTTTGAATAAGTGATAAGTATTTCGGATGCACATCGAAGATATCAGCCGCTGTCTTTAACGCGAACGACGGTCGGAATCGGATAGCGACGCGGCCGACATGGATGCCTGCGTGTTTTCCCTTGAGAACGCGGGCCCGTACCAGATCGCCGGTCTGGAAACCAGAAAAGGACTTGGTGCCCGTTTTGTGTCCAACGGGGAAGCCGTGCCGGTTCAGTCTGGTTCTTTGCCGTTCGCCATGGCCCATGGCCTCTATCGCCAGTGACCGTTGTTCAGAATGGAGACTGACCGCATCTCCGCTTTTCCCGACGCAGGCCGCGTCAATCCAATGGGCCTTCACGTACCCTTGTCGGACGCGGTTATATTTTGTCCGGCCACCCGTCCCGACCTCGACCGGCAGTCCGGTTTTCTTCAAAGTGCCGAACAAGGCCCATCGGGTGCTATTAACTGCGGCGGCATCCCGTAGCGGCGCTTTCCGTTGCGCTTCGATACGCGCCAGCCGCTTCGGGTCGTGAGCCAGAAACTCCGTGAGCGGTCGATTGCTCTTGCGCTGGTTGCAGGGAAAGCAGGCCAGAGTGAGGTTGCTCACCCGATCACTGCCACCCCGGCTCGTGGGGTGTATGTGGTCGATGGTCAAGGGCGCATGTTCCGCATCGCAGTACGCACATTGCCGGCCCCACTTCTCCAGCAGGTACTCGCGGACCTCGTAGCCCTGAAGCTCGCCCTGCTGGTACTCGACGCCGCTGATCTCGGGATTCTGCAGTGCCTGAGTGTCGAAGCGGTGGAGCATTGTGGAAAGGTTTGTGACGGGTACCCATTGCCGCAGCCGACATACCCAGGTCATCGTGGTGTCCACCCGGTGTTGCAGGGACGGCGCCAACCAGCCTTCGGGCTTCGTCCGGTTATCAAAGCGCGGAGCCCGATAGCGCAAATGGGCCCGACGGAGGCGCCGGTGCCCACGTCGCTGTTCCAGCGCCTTGCGGATGGCGGCGCCACGGTGAGCCAATTCTCCGGCCCAAATGACCGTGGAACCACGCCGGATAAACTGTGCCACGAGCGCCAAGCCTGTTACTCGGCTGCCGGGATTCAGTTTTAGGCAGACATCCTGAACCGCGCCACCGGTCCGGTCCTTGAGAATGATCGTGAAGGGAAAGCGCCGAAACACGGCCGCCTTTCCCTCCCGCAACAGTTCCCGGGCCCGCGCCGGATGGCAGGGCATGAGCGGCTGCCGGTTCTTGTCCAAGACCAATACTCGTTGCATAGTCGCTACCTTTTCAGTCTCCCCTTGCGGGGGTTATGTTCGCCTCGGCAAAGTTATCAAGGCTTTTTGCGGCAAGGACACGGCTCATACTCCCGAATCGCTGTTTAATCCTTGCCGACAGAGCCGGGAACTGGCAACGCATTCCCGGGTGTCATGACCTTAATAACGGAGTCTCGATGTTTTGAGACTGAGCCTGGTCAACCAGGAGCCTGCTTTCACAAGCTCCGCCTAGAGCCCGTTAGGGCTTAGGGGGAGTGGTTGACAACGATTGACCGCTGCATTCGCGGCCGTAAAAAGCGCCACCAAGGCTTCGTCAGAGGTCGGTTCCGGATCGATCCAACTGACGTCAAAAAACACGATGTCATCGATATAAACGGCGACAGACACGCCATAGCTCTCCGAAACCTTTTCGGGGTCGCAGTTCGCGCATTTGGCAATAAAGCGCGGAGCGGTCGTATGAACCACATAGGCCTCATCCGAATCAGCGCCATCGCCCATGATCCAGGAATCTGTAATGATTTTATTCATGATTGGGTTGTCCACAAATTCTGTGGACAGGTCTGGGGACAAAAGTCGAACCGTTCGGTTACCACGCTGTTATGGCGACGTGATTACAAAAGTGGCGCGGGATCATCCATCCATCTCGACGACATAGGGAATCACTTCCAGGATCCGCCGCCGCAACAACCCCAGGAACGTCGCTGTATCGTAAATCAGCACGCCATCTTCGTCCCCCGGCGACGCGCCTAGATAACGGAGTCGCACATAGCGTCCGGCTTGCCCAGCCCAAAGCAACGCATCACCCGTGCGGGTGTCGCGATACAGTTCCAGAAAAAGGGGTTCCATAGCGGGAGCATACGCGATGGCTCTCTGTGCGACAGCCCGCTATTTCGAGGGTGTCGTGGTGGCTTGGGTAGAGAGGGCTGGCCGTGCCGGGCGGCACCTCGCGGAGAGCCATCGCCCATCCCTGACGAAAGGGAAGGCCGCTCTGGCGGAGCCCTGCCCGATCTTGCCGAAGCCCGACTGATCTTCATAAGAGCCCTAGGGCCACCGCCTGCGCGACCGCGGCGGTCTTGTTGACCGCACCCAGCTTTGCCATGACATTCTGGACATGGAAGTGCACGGTTCGCTCGCCGATCTCAAGGATCGCCGCGACTTCGCTCGCACTCTTGCCGTCACCGGTCCAGCGAAGGATCTCGCGTTCTCGCTCGGTCAAAGAGGTTAAACCTTCGCAGGCGATAACCGGAGGGAGGAGACAACTCATGGTGTCATGAGCTGTATGGGCGAGCCACAGGACCTGCGAGGCCTTCTCCCGGCGCTCCGCTGCCGAGAGAGGTTCACCGCTGCGAGCAAGGGTCAGCATGCCGTTGTGCCCGACGTCCCGGACTCCCTGGACCCAGCCTACACGCAGACCCATGTCTTGGGCTTCTTGCCATAAGGCAGGCGTATGGGCGAACAGACGATGGGACCAGATCGCCGGGGCTACGGAGGTGCGGGCGTGGTGGACCGTGGGGTCAATGCCCAGATAGTGTTGTTCTGCATACCGCGCCTGCCAGACCGTCGGATAATTGCTGAACATGTGCGTGCGCGGGCGCGTCAGTGGCCAAGGTACCTGAAGGCCGTAGGCGCAGTACTCAAAGCCGAGCGCCTGGGCGTGATCGACGAGCTGCGCGAACGCGTCTTCTGGATTGTCGGGCCGATCGCCTTTGGCGTCCTGTTCTTCCGTCATACGAAAGTGCCTTCAATGGTGTCCGAAAAATGTCTTATATCTGGGCCCCGACTACCTGTCAATGCTGGCACTGGCCGGTCCGAACCATGATGCCCATAATGACTATCCTCACAGAATCGAGGAGGGGTCCGTGAGCCGTAAAGCATCCGTCACGAACCACCGGGCCGTGCTCGGCCAGGATGGTGCTGTCCGTATGACCGAGTCGCTGCTGCGCAAAACTCCGCTCCAGCACATAATCTCCGGCCTCTATGAAGATCCTATGACCTGCGGGATCGGCATCGGTATCGGCGCTGGTGCTACTGTCACGTGCTTGGACGGCTATACAGAATGGGTTAGTGAGACCTATCCGCAGATCACCTTGGGTTGGGACTGGGGATGGCAGTTTGTATCCGGCCGATCCGGTTACCGACGTCGCGAGGCCCCCTTTAGCAATATCACTCTGGTCGATCAGGACGGCCGCGATATCGGCGTCGCAGACACCGCCCGCTTACTCGGCGACGTGATTGATCAAAGGGATTGGCAGGACATCGTTGGCGCCTATCTCGCTACCCACTATCGCTAGCATCCTGTCAGACCTGTCAGTACCGTAGCGCCCGCTAATTCCCTAGATTGCCCTGCAAGGATAGTCACCTTGAAGGGAACCCTTATGCAACTATTGTCAGGAGTGTCGCAAACGCTTCCCGCGGGCCTTTACGAACAAGCCGCCCGATATCGTCGGCAGGTGTTTGTGGAACGTCTCGGTTGGCCGCTACCCACGTTCCAAGGCATGGAGGCCGACCAGTTCGACCGCCCCGACACCGTTTATGTCGTAGCTCAAAACGACAAGGACGAAATCATAGGCTGCGCGCGCCTGCTTCCCACCCACCGCCCCTATCTCCTGGGAAAGGTCTTCCCCCAGCTTCTCAACGGCTTGCCGGTGCCTTGTTCCCCCGACGTGTGGGAACTCTCGCGCTTCGCGGCCGGTCGCCCCGATGATGCAAAAGACAAAGCCGGAAGCCGCTCTCTCCTGAACCCGATGCTGTCGCCTATTGCGGAACCCCTCTTGCGGGAGACGATACGATGCGCGGCAGCCCATGGCGCGAAGCGCCTCATTACCGTGTCGCCGCTAGGCGTCGAACGGCTCATCCGGCGCGCAGGCATTGAGGGGCGCAGGGCGGGGCCCCCAGTTTTGATTGAGGGGAGTCCAGTGATTGCGTGTTGGATCGATGTCTGATGACCCAATTTATAGCTGCGTTATGTGAACCACAAGGCGCTACGCGCCAAACACAGAGAACGGCAAATCACATATCACCGAGAATGAACGTATCGGCTCCATAAACCTTTCATTTACCCACAATTGTGGCGCCAAGCTGGAAGCCAAACGCAATGTCTGAAGCCTAACATCCCGCGCCAGATGACGATGTTGCCCGGCGGAGGATCACTGGCTCGGTCGAGGTATCCGCCGAGGCGTGCAAGCTGCTTTAGGCAGGATTGTATGGTGGGGGATCGTCTACACGCCCGCAACCGGCGCGGCGGGTCCTGATCCCCAAGGAAGATGGGAGCGAGCGACCGCTCAATATCCTCTGCCTGGAAGACAAAATCGTCCAGCAGGCGGTGGTGACGGTTCTCAATGCCATCTATGAAACCGACTTCCTGGGATTCTCTTATGGGGATCAATCCGGTCGGGGCCCGCACGGCGCGCTCGATGCCCTGATCGTAGGGATCGAACGTAAGCCGGTGAACTGGATATCGGACATGGACATTCGAAAATTCTTTGACACTGTCAAACACGGATGGCTGCTCCGATTCCTACAACACCGTATCCAGGATAGGCGGCTCTTGCGCCTTCTGCGCCAATGGTTGAAGGCCGGCGTGCTGGATGAACACGGACATCGAGTGCTGGGCACGATCGGTACCCCGCAAGGGGCGGTCGTCTCACCTCTCATGGCCAATGTTTACCTGCATTACATCTTCGATCTCTGGGTGCAGCAATGGCGTAAGCGACACGCCCGGGGAATGATCGTGGTGGTACGGTATGCCGATGATGTCGTCGTAGGGTTTCAAAACCCTGATGACGCCAGTCGCTTCCGGCGCGAGATTGAAGTCCGTTTTCAGGAATTCGGTCTGGCAGTCCACCCCGACAAGACCCGGCTGATTCGTTTCGGCAAGTTCGCCCATGAGCAGACCAGGAAGCGGGGCCTCGGCAAACCCGAGACCTTCAACTTCCTGGGCTTTACGCATATCTGTGGGGTGAGCCGTCAGGGACGATTCTTGATTCACCGCAAAACGCGGAGAGATCGCCTACAGAACAAGCTCAAGGCGCTAAGCCAAGAGCTGAAAAAGCGCCTTCACCAACCTGTTCGTGCCACGGGCCACTGGCTTCGGAGCGTCGTTCAAGGCCATCTGAATTATTATGGTGTCCCCTTGAACGGTGCCGCTCTGAGCCTTTTCTGCTACGAGGTACGGCTTCGTTGGTACCGGGCGCTCTGTCGGCGCAGTCAACGCAAGCGACTAAATTGGGAACGTTTCGGCAAGATCGCGGATCACTGGATACCAAAGGCTACCATCGTGCATCCTTACCCTCACCAACGCTTTGACGCCAAATACTCAAGGGTGGAACCGGATGCGGGAGCCTCGCCTGTCAGGATGTGTGCGGGGGGTGCCGAGGAATCGGCATTCCTACAGCTATCGGTCAGCCGGCCATTTCTCTCATATGCTTCTCGGACCACACGGGCCGCCTCAATCAGCTTCGGTGAAGGTATACTGGAGAGGGGGCTGTGCCAGAGACCTGTCATATATGACAGGTTATCTATTTCTATGATCCCGATGTCTATAGAATCGTCCGTAAGCTGATGGATTGGGGAATAACATAGACCGGTGGCAATGCAAACCGTAATAACAAAGTTCTTCTCATCGACTATTGGTGCGGAATGTAAGAAAATGTAGACAATCGTAGAGATTTGCAATAATCACGCACGAACGAGTCCAGAAAAGACCGCCTTGATAATGCTTGACGAACGAGGCGAAGAGGCCGAGCGGCTGAGTTATTCCACTTTGGACGAAAAGGCGCGCTGCATTGCCGCCCGATTGCAATTGCGATACGAAGTCGGAAATCGCGCGCTGATGTTATTTCGTCCTGGCCTAGAATTTATTGTTGCTTTTCTAGCCTGCCAATATGCGGGCATGGTTCCGGTACCGGTATCGTTGTCTTCGCGCAAGCCCCATCACTTGCGCCGCATCGAGCATATCAGTATGGACGCGGGCATCGCTCTGGTCATTACGGCATCTGACTGGCAGGCGGATATCCATGAGTGGCTCAAGGACAGTCCGTTGGGAGATCTCGAATGCCTTGTGCCACACTGCGCCAAACCGGGACCCGAGTGGGTGGTGCCCACGCTGGCGGCGGACGATCTGGCGTTTCTGCAATATACCTCGGGGTCTACAGGTAATCCTAAGGGTGTAATGGTGACGCATGCCAATCTCATTCACAACGAGCAGGTCATCAAGTACAAGTATCAGCATGACGCGGATGTTGTGGTGGGCGGGTGGCTTCCATTCTACCACGATATGGGTTTGATTGGCCTGATCCTTCAGACAATCTATCTTGGTGCGTCTTTGGTGCTGATGGCGCCGGTCTCGTTCGTCAAGAGGCCGGCCAATTGGTTGCGTGCGATCAACCGGTATCGCATAAGTTCTTCCGGCGGTCCCAACTTTGGCTTCGAGCATTGCGTCGCACGGATCCGCGATGAGGAGATTGAGGGAATCGACCTGTCGTGCTGGCGGATTTGCTTCAACGGCGCGGAACCCGTGAAGTATTCGTCGATGCGTGCGTTCGCAGATCGATTCTCGAAATATGGATTCCGTTACGAAAGCTTTTACCCATGTTATGGTCTGGCGGAGGCAACTCTGTTCGTGTCTGGAGGGACGCCTGGCGTGGCGGCAAGGCAGATGTGCATCAATCGCGATGAGCTGGAACTCAATCGGGTAGTGCCGGTGGTCGAGGGCCATCCGCTGGCGTATACAGTAGTAAGTAGCGGGCGGCCCCACGATCTGGAAGTGGCAATCGTTGACCCGTCCACAGACTCCCGTTTGGGCGAGCGTCAGGTAGGCGAGGTGTGGGTTCACGGCTGCAGCGTGGCGTCTGGCTACTGGCAGGATCCTGACAAGACCAATGATACGTTCCGGGCAAGCGTGGCGGGCGAACTGGGCACGCACTATATGCGTACCGGTGATCTAGGCTTTCTGGACGGGAGCGAGCTGTACATCACAGGCCGCATCAAGGATTTGGTAATCATCAACGGCCGCAACATCTATCCGCAGGATATCGAATACCTGACCAGCCGGATCAACAGCCGGTTTGCGGCCGGCCTGTCTGCAGCTTTCGCGGTCGATGGCGGAACCAGTGAGGCGGTGGTGATCGTGCAGGAGGTCAACACACGGGGCGGCGTTGAGCGCGAGACCCTGGTGTCTCTGAGCGAAGCGGTGCGGCGCGAGGTCGCCAATAACCTCGATGTCACCGTCGCAAGCGTCGTCCTGACCTCGCTCGGCACGATCCCTCGTACCACTAGCGGTAAGATCCAGAGAGGGAAGACCAAGGCGCTGTGGGCGAAAGCAGCTCTAGAGCCTCTTTACGAGAGTCGTTTGGCCGGCGGCCAGGCGCATTCGTGGCAGTCTCTGGAACTCTCCACCGAGCAGCGGAGGCGCCGGCGAAAGCCGCCAGTTTCTGCCTAGGTCTACACTACCCCACTATGGAAACGAGATGGATACTTTGCAGGCATTGACCAACAGTTTCGAATCGCGATTTGGTGATCCGATGCGCGCATCAAATAGCTTCAGCTATCCCACATGCGCGGAGCTCGACAACCGCTCAGCCTTTCCGGCTGATATCGCCGCTAGTCTCGACGATTGGGGGCTACCGCGCTATTACGTGCCGGCTTCGTTTGGGGGCGAGCTTGTGGGCTTTGACGAGCCGTTCCATATTATGCGGCTGGTGGCGCGCCGAGATCTGACAGTGGCGATTGGACATGGCAAGACGATGCTGGGCGCTGTCAGCGCGTGGGTCGCCGGGGCGGATGCCCAATGCCGCGCCGTTGCCACAATAGTTTTGCAAAACGAGGTCGTGTCGCTTGCGTTGACCGAACGCGAGCATGGCAGCGACGTATCGGCCAGCTCGACCTACGCGACCCTAATGGCGGACCATTACCTGCTCAACGGCGAAAAATATCTGATCAACAATGCCACGCGCTGCACTTTGGTGACCGTGTTCGCGCGCACCGCCACGGCACACGGCGGACGCGACTTCAGCCTGTTCCTCGTAGATAAGACGGCTCTCCCCATGTCGAGTTTCAGCGTGCTGCCGAAGAGCCTGACGCACGGAATTAAGGGTGCCGACATCAGCGGTATTCGTTTTAACAATGCCCCAGTTGCGGCAGACGCGATTATCGGCGGTGTTGGGCGCGGCCTGGAGGTCGTGCTAAAAGGCTTTCAGATTACTCGCACGCTGTGCGCGGCTTTGTGCTGTGGGGCGGGCGACCATGCCCTGAGGCTCGCCGCGCGCTTTGCGGCGCAGCGCCAACTCTATGGCAAAACTCTGGGATCACTGCCGATAATCCGCCGGACTCTCGGCCAAGCCTGCGCTGACGTGCTTGTCGCAGACGTCGTGGGTCTGTTCGCCAGCCGGGCAATCAACGTGTTGCCGGGGCAGATGAGCGTCATTTCGGCGGCAGTCAAGGCATTTGTTCCGCCACGCATCGAGTTTGCGGTCGAGAGTTTGGTGGACGTTCTGGGCGCGCGCGCCTATGTCGACGCTGAGGGGGAGTACGTCAGTTTCGCCAAGCTGCTGCGAGACTGCCGGTTGGTTAGCATGTTCGACGGCAACACCGTTGTCAACCTGCAGGCATTGATGTTGCAGTTGGGGCAGATCGGTCGCGGGCGCGGGCAAGCGGAGCCGCGGGATGCCTCGCTGCGAGCTTTATTCGACCTTGGCCCTCCATGTCCACCGCTTGTTCGGGGCCAATTGGCGCTGTCGAGCCGAGGGCAGGATACGATCGTGTCCTCCGTGCTGGACGCCAAAGGGAAGCTGAGTGAAATGACCGGCGTGGCGGAGGATGTGGCGAAACAATTGCAATCCTTGACCGGGTTCTTGATCGAGAGACTGATCGAAGTCGATCTATTTTTCAGAGACAATGTGGTCCCCGCACGGAAGGTCGGTAAACCATACTTCGATATGGCTGAGTCTTATTGCAAGGTCTTCGCCGCGTCGTGCTGCATCCAGGCATTCCTTTACAACCGCGGGCGCGTTCACGCAACGCTGCGCGATGGTGCATGGCTTGCCGAATGCCTTACGCATCTGCTTGACCCGGCGCGCGCGAGCTACGAAACTCTGCTTCAAAACCTCGACGTGGCCGTTCGCGAGAACGTGCTGATATCGATTTTTCCGTTTTCGCTGGCTCGCGAATTGGCCGAATAGGTGCACCCTTGACTCTCGATACCACGATCGCGCGTATCGAAGCACTACTTTACAACGAGCCGTGCTTTACCAGTGCTGCCTTGTTGGCGCACGACGAGACAGCCACGCTGAACGAGGCGGCCGAGGCAAAGCTGGACGCCATGGGCGTTTCTTCCATGCTGGTGGGCGACGAAGGTGACGGCATCCCCGCCAGCATGCCTAAGCTGATGGGTTTGCTGCGGACCGTCTGCGGTAAGGATCTCGGATTCGGTCTCGGCTACATGATTACCACTTTCATGGCGGCGACCAATGTGTGGCAGGCGGGGTCCGCGGTGCAGCGCCGGCGCCTGAGTGATTGGCTGCGCGCGGGGCGGCGCGTGTCGATAGCCTACCACGAATTAGCGCACGGTAACGATATGCTGGGCAACGCCCTGTACGCCACGCGGACGGAGGGCGGCTATCTTCTAAACGGAAGTAAATCAGTTATCAACAATATCGGCCGTGCCGCTGCTCTGGTGCTCCAAGCGCGCACCGACAAAGCGCCAGGCGGACGCTCCCACTCCCTGTTTCTTATCGACAAGGCAGATCTAGACCCGAATTGTTTCGATATCCTTCCTCGAGTCCAGACGGATGGCGTGCGCGGTTGCCAGATTGCGGGGATTCGCTTTCGCGACTGCTTTGTCGCGGATGCGTATTTGATGGGCAAGGTGGGAAGCGGAACGGACCACGCTTTCCACGCATTTCAAATAACCCGTGGCCTGTTGCCCGGCGCGAGCCTGGGCGCGATCGCGCGGGCGCTCGATACGACCGTGCGCTATGTTGGGACGCGGCGCCTCTACGGCGCGACCGCGCTCGACATTCCGCACGTCCGCGCGCAATTGGCCGAATCCTGGATCGAACTGATGCTAGCCAAGCGGCTTTGCAGGGCCTCCGCACGGGGGCTCCATGTAGTGCCCGAGGAGATGAGCATACTCGGGTCTGTGTGCAAGTTCATCGTCCCATTGCGCATGCGCGCGGTGCTCAAACGTCTGGCGCTTGTGCTAGGGTCCCGCTACTACCTGCGCGAAGGGGAGGCGGCGCTGTTTGAAAAGGTGGTGCGTGACTATCCCGCAGTCAGCCTAGGCCACGCCAGTAGCCTGAGCTGTCAAGCCGCCATTATTCCGCAATTGCCACAAATCTTGCGACGCTTTTATGAAGGGACGATAGAACAGTCAGAATGGACAATGGCTCTGTTCGACGATTCGCCGCTGCCACGATTCGATATCGGTCGGCTTCGTCTTTCCTGTGCCGGCAAGGACACGCTGCTCGGAAGTCTTCGGCATTGGCCGCGCCGGTTGGAAGGCATGCGCGGAGACGGTGTGCTCTACGAAACCGACTACGCCCAATTGCAACGTCTGGTCACGGCCTTGGAGCAGCAGGTGGCTGGACTTCGCAAAAGCAGGTTCGAGCCTCACGATGAGGCAGCATTTGAAGCGACCCGCCGCTATGCCTGGGTGCAGTGCGCAATGGCGGCCTTGGGGGCATGGATGGGTGGCTGGGCGACTGGCGTAGCCACCCATCCGAAGGTCATGGCCTGCTTGCTCGATTTTGTGTTGCATCAGATTGCGCAGACCCCTTTTCAGATCGATCCGTCGATCGAGCGCGAGCTGGTCGACGATTTGATCGGGCGCGCCAAAGCAAGCGCCTAAACTTTTTTGTCACCCATCACGTAGAGAACACAAGCCATGTCTGTCAACTACAGTAAAACCGCGATCATTGATTTCATACTCGATAAGGTGTCGCCTCAAATCGGCATAGCCAAGCACATCATCGACGTGGATGCGCCGCTCGCCTCCTATGGCGTGGACTCGGTCAACGCCATCAGCCTGTGTGCCGATCTGGAGGATTGGCTGAAGGTGCCGGTCGATACGACGATCGCCTGGGATTATCCAAGCATCGAGAAGATGGCGGACTTCCTGACGGGTGAAGTGGCGACGCGTGCGTCGGAATCGGCGGCTTAGGCGTTGGAGTCGTCCAGGCTAGTCAAGGCAATAATCAATATGCACAAAAAGGAACAACGCATGGAGCGAATCGCCATCGTCGGCATCAGCTGTCAGTTTCCTGGTGCCGACAACTCTCAGGCGTTTTGGAATCTGATCCGAGACAACCGGGTCGCGGTGCGGGATGGCGCCCACGGCGGGCGCTTTGGTCGCGCGGGCGGTTACATCGACAGTGTGGAAGAATTCGATGCGAACTTCTTCGGGATTTCGGCGCGGGAAGCGCAATTGATGGACCCCCAGCAACGGCTGCTGTTGCAGAACGCGTGGCATGCCATCGAAGATGCCGGCATCGCGCCGCACACGTTGCGTGGTAGCCGAACGGGCGTGTTCGTCGGGGCCATGTCCAACGACTGGGCACACATCTACCTGCCCGACACCGACAATCTCAATAGCCAGACGGTGACCGGCAATGGCTTGGCGCTGCTGGCGAATCGACTGTCCTACCAGTTCGACTTTAAGGGTCCGAGCTTGACGCTGGATAGCGCCTGCTCGTCCTCTCTGGTTGCGCTGCACTACGCCATTCACAGCCTGCGGGCTGGCGAGTGCGACTACGCACTCGTTGCCGGCGTCAACGCCATCGTCACGCCAACCCTCCAGGTGTTCTACCAACGGGCGGGGCTCGCTGCAGCCGATGGACGCTGCAAACCATTTAGCCGCGATGGCGATGGCATCGTGCGTGCGGAGGGTGTTGGCGTGGTACTGATGTGCCGGGCGGACGTGGCTAGCCAACCTTACGCTGTCGTCCGCGCGTGCGCGGTGAATCATGGTGGCCGCGCCAATGGGTTGACTGCCCCGAGCCGCTTCGCACAAGAGTCAGTGTTAGCACAGTCGTACGCGTTGGCCGGGCTAGCGCCCGCGCAGATTGGCTATATCGAGTGCCATGGGACCGGCACCCAGTTAGGCGACCACATCGAACTGCGGGCTTTGCAAAGCGTGCATGGCGCCGAAGCACGCGGCAATCCGTGTCATATAGGCTCGATCAAGGGACTGATCGGCCACACAGAGGCGGCCGCCGGGATGGCAGGCCTCATCAAGGTGGCCTTGATGCTGCGACACGGCCATGTTCCGGCCAGCCTCCACGCCGATGCGCCCCATCCAGTGTTGACCGACGAAAGCCCCGTGCAGCTCGTTGCGCGCGCCTATGACCTGCCGGTAGGTGAGCCCATCTTTATGTCCCTGAGCGCATTTGGTCTTGGCGGCACCAATGCCCATGTGGTACTGGAGCGCACTATGCCGACGGCTACATGCGAACGGTACCCGGCGAGCAATGCCGAACTCTTCCTGTTGTCTGGCCACACGCCCGCCGCACTGGCTGCGGAGGCCGCCAATCTCGCGGCGCAGTTGCGCGCGGCCGGTAGGGTCAACCTACCGGCGTTGGCGGCACGTAGTCATGCGCTACGGCGCTTTCAGCCCCACCGCGAGGCGCTCGTCGCAGGCGATTGCGATGCGCTGTGCGCTGGCTTGGAGGCGCTGGCGAGCGAGTCGGCGCCGCACGATGTCTCGGTAGAGCCGAACGCGCCGGTCGTGTTCTTGTTCACTGGGGACGGGTCGCAATATCCCGGGATGGGGCGTGCCCTGTACGCGCGCCACGCCGCGTTTCGGCAGGCAGCCGACGCCTGCGACGCGCTGTTCCAACCGCTTCTTGGTCAGGCGCTGCTGCCGGTGATGTTCGATGCCAATTTGGCCGGCCTGCTTGGCCATGCGCGGTTCGCGCAGGCGGCGCTGTTCACCTTCGAATACGCCATGGCCCAACTCTGGTTCAGCCACGGCGTCAAGCCTCAGGCGGTAATCGGCCACGGCACTGGCGAATTTGCAGCGGCGTGTCTGGCCAGCGTCTTCACGCTTGCCGAGGCTGTTTCCTTGGTCGCCAAACGCGCGCAATTGATAGATGGGATACCTGTTGGCGGCCAGATGCTGGCGGTAAATAGCGACGTTCAGCCGTTCGTGCCGTTGCTTGAATCGCGTCATCAGACACTAGCGGTCGCAGCGGTCAATGGTCATCAAAATCTCGTGCTTTCTGGTAGCGCAGACGCCATCGCCGCTGCGTGCGCCCAGGCCGAAGGCTTTGCCTTGCGGCATCGCCGGCTAGACGTCACCCACGCTTTCCATTCGCCGTTGATGGCCCCGGTGTTGGCGGACTTTCAACAGCATTGCCGAGGCATTGCCTTCCGGCGGCCAAGACTGCGCTACGCATCGACGCTGACCGGCACGATGTTCGACGGTGTACTGGATGCAGAGTACTGGACACGCCAGACTGTCGAGCCCATCAAGTTCCTTGCGGCCCTCCAGCAACTGGGAATGGACGTGCGACAAGCCGTGGGTATTGAGGTCGGACCAAGCGCCGTGCTGACCGCACTAGCGCTGAGAAGCGGTTTGCCCCAGAAAACGCTCTGGCTGCCGAGCGTCCAGACCGGGCCGGAAGATACTTCGTCACATCTGGAATCCCTGGCGGCACTGTTCCGGGCCGGGCGGCGCTTGCAACTCGATGGTTTGTATGGCCCGGTCGGTGAGGCGCGCTTGCCGCCCTACGCCTTCGCTCGCGAACGTATCGTGCATGAAGGGGTGCGCGATACCATGCGTCAGCATATCGCAACGGTGTCGGTGCCCAGGCCTGACATGGCCGCGCAAGAACCGGTCAACGGGACGCGTCTGACCTACCGCTACCTATCTGCCGTCCTGGCTTGTAGCGTCGAGGCGATCGCGGCTGAAGCACGGCTATCGGAGGACCTCGGTCTCGATTCCATCACCCTGGTCGAGCTGATAGAAAATCTGAATAGCCACCTGCCACCGGAGCGCGCACTTCGCTTTGAGGATGCGATCGGAATATCAACAGTGGGCGATCTGTGCAAACATATGGATGCCTTGGCAATCATCTGAGCACTTACGTTGACGCTTGGCTACCATGCGTTATATGGAATACAGGAATTAATATGACGAACTATATAAACGGGCTAGCCATCAGCCTACCGGGGCTCGCAGTAGACAACCAGGAGTTGGCGAAGTGCTTTTCACTGAACGAAGAGTGGATCAACCTGTTCCTAGGCAATCGTACCCGACACTTTGGTACCAACCTTCGTACCGGCGAGCAGACGCATAGTCTCTGTGACATGGCAACCGATGCCGCGCTTCGCGCCCTTGCCGATGCCGGCATCGCGCGCGGCGATATCGACTTTGTCATCCTGGCTACCGCTACGCCTGACCGGCTGATGCCAGCGACGGTAAACGAGGTGGCCACGCAGCTTCAGTTACGCGACGTCCAGACCTATCAGCTCCAATCGGGGTGTTCAGGCGCCATTCAGGCACTCGATTTGGCCAACGTGCTGTTGCAGAGCGGTCGCAACAGGTGCGGCCTAGTAATTGGCGCAGACGCTTGCAACAAGTTTATCGACCCAGCGGCTGATTATGGTAAGGCTAAGTCGAGCGAGCTTATCAATTACGCGCTGTTCGGCGACGGGGCGGGCGCCGTCGTGCTGTCGTCGGTGCGCGGTGCCAGGCAACTAGCGCTCTCCCACGTACACTATACCTTCACCGACCGGGGCTGGGCGCCAGGGCAGGTGGTCGAATGGCGCGGCAGCCGCGCCGAACAGGGGGAAATGTTGCGGGAAGACTACAAGGCCATTGAGGCGAAGGTGCCGGTGCTGGCCGAAGAGGTGTTGCGGCACCTGCTCGGCTGTTTGCGCGCTAGCATCAGAGACGTGCAATGGTTCCTACCACCGCAGTTGTCGGGACGGATGACCCAGCAGCTCGTCGATCGTCTCGGGTTGCCCGAATCGCGCGCGATCAACTGCGTTGCCGACACCGGCAACAACGGCAATGCCTTGGCGTTCTTCCAGCTTGCCCGCCTGGCCGATGTGATCGAACCTGGGCAGCGTGCCGTCGCCATTGCCATCGAATCCTCTCGTTGGTTGCGCGCGGGCTTTATCCTGCATAGCGAGTCCGTATGATCCCCCGCGCCAATAAATCGATCGGGCAGACTGATCCGCGCGCCGCCGTCGCGGCGATCCGAGCCGCTGGGTGGCCCAATGCACAAATGCCGCGATTGAGGGAACTGTTGCGTGGCGCTGCCGATGCTGTGATGCAAGTCAAGCTTGGCAAGCTGTGTCGAACGATCAATCGCGAGCACTATTTAGCTGAAGGTGGCAGCGAGATCAAGATTGCCGTCACTGGTAATTTCTCTTGCCAGGCAATCGACGATTTGCTGCGCACGCGCCTTCTCGGTCGCGGGCTGCTGCCTGCGATCCATATGTGCGATTACAATCAATACAGTTACGACCTGCTGGACCAAGGCAGCGCCTTGTATCGCTTCCAGCCGGACTTGACGCTATGTCTTCTGGATGAGCATTGCGTGCTCGATGAAATGCCCGATGAATGGCACCCTGGGCAGTTTTCTCAGGCGCTGGTGGTCAAGCTGGCGCAGTTGACCGACTTGGCGGAGCGCTACGGCCAGCACGGTAGTGGACTCTTGGTGTTCAATACGATTGCTTTGAGCGGCGACACCCTCCGCCAGCGGCTCGATTATCGCGGACGGGCGCGCATCAGCCGGGCCTGGGCGGAATTCAATGCCGGACTATGCGCACTGGCCGAGCGCTTAGCACATGTCTTCATTCTCGATACGCATGTGCTGCTGGCCGACGGCGTCGCCCTGCGCAACGCTAGACTGAGCTTCTACGCGAAGCTGCACCTGGGCGACGAGTTGCTGGCCGCCATTGCGACGGAAGTGGCCGACCTTGCAATGGCGCGGGCCGGCAAGGCGCGCAAGTGCCTGGTTCTGGACCTGGATAACACGCTATGGGGTGGCGTCCTAGGCGACGATGGAATCGATGGGATCGAACTGTCAAACTCCGCGGCCGGCGAGGCCTTCGTCGCATTTCAGCGAGTGATTCGCCGCTTGGCTACGCAGGGCGTTTTGCTCGTAGTCTCCAGCAAAAACGATGACGCCAACGTCAGGCGACTATTGGCTGAACGCACCGACATGGTGCTGAAGGAAGACGACTTCGCGGCGATCTACGTGGGGTGGGAGCCCAAGAGCGCGGCGCTGGCCGAGATCGCCGGCTCGCTCAACATCGACAGCGACAGTCTCGTCTTCGTCGACGACAGCGCCTTCGAGCGCGCCGAGGTTGGTGCGGCCCACCCCGATGTGGAGATCCTTGCGCTTGGCGAGGAGCCGGCCGAGCACGTCGGCGTATTGTTGCGCGCCCATGCGTTTGAACAGCTTGAATTAAACCATGAGGACTACCTGCGTCGTACGCGCTACAAGACCGAGGCAAAGCGGCAGGACCTACTCAAGAATAGTGGCTCGGCCGACGACTTCCTGCGTGGGCTGGCATTGACGCTGCGACTGTTCCCGCCGGGCGAAGGGGACCTACCGCGCGTGTCGCAACTGACCTTGCGCACCAACCAGTTCAACTTGACAACGCAACGCATGACGGAACCCGAGGTGCGGCGCTATCTCGACCAGCCGGGGCACGGCATAGTGGCCATGCACTGCGAGGACCGCTTCGGTGACCAAGGCCTGATTGGGTGTGTCTTTTATCGCGTCCACGACGACGTGCTACACATCGACAACTTTTTGCTGAGTTGCCGCGTGTTTTCGCGTGCGATCGAAACGGCGGCCTTGCTGCACCTGCTCGGCTGGGCGAAGCGGCTTGGTTGTAGCGAGGCAAGCGCGTGGTTTGTACTCACTGCCAAGAATGGCAATTTCGCCACCTTTTACGACAGGCACGGATTCGAGGTGGTCCAAGAAGGCGACACAACGTCGTACCGCCATGCGCTCGATCGGATTGGCCTCCTGCCTGACCATTTGCGCATCGTCGCAACCTACCAGGAGCAGTACACATGCTTGACGAACTGATTTTTCTCGACAGGGTGAACGAGCACATGGGCACCGATCTGAGCACAGCCGATCTGGATCGACCGTTGGTTAACATCGATGACTGGGACTCGCTGAACGCCGTGCGGATGATGACGCAGTTAGAGCGCTCATTCGGCATACGGGTGCCAATCGCGCGTTTCATCGAAGCAACCAGCCTGCGCCAGATCTATGCTCTGATCGGCTCGATAGTACCGGCATGAGCGACGCTTACACCTTTCCGCGCGAGCGCCGCCACACGCTGTTTTTTCTTGAGCAAGCGACTGCCTATCGGCCTGTATATCTTGACACCGAGATCGATATGAGCCAGGTCATCGCCCATCGCAAAGTCTGTAGCGTCAAGCGAAGCTATATCGCCTACGTGATTCAGGCCGTGGGGCGCGTCGTTGCCCGATTTCCTGAAGCCAATGCCATGATCACCGGACGCTTATTCCCGCGCCTGTCCCGACTCCCTGGTGTCGACGCCAAGTTCACCCTCGACAAGCCGCTGAACGGCCAACGTATCGTTGTGTCTGCGGTAGTCAGAAACGCCGATCGCGCCACGCTGGACCAGATCCAGCAGCGACTGGACTACTTCAAGCAACGTGAAGTCACTGATTGCCCCGAGTTCGCGTCGCTCTTGCGCCTGCAGCGGCTTCCTGTCTGGCTGGGTCGTTGGATGTTTGCCCGCGCGATGCGTGCTCCCGCCTCAAAAGGGCGCCTGCAGGGCTCGTTCGCCGTTACTTCGTTGGGGCATCAGCCGATATCTCGCTTCGTCCCGCAGGTGGGCGCGACCTTGACACTGGGTGTTGGCGCAATTGTCGACCGTGCCGTGGTAGTAGATGGCGCGGTGCAACTCAAGCCCATACTCAATCTGACGTTAGCATTTGATCATCGGGTGCTGGATGGCGCCATTTCTGCCGAGATACTAGTCGACATCAAGCGTGAGCTCGAAAATTATCGATACGAGGAGCAAGCAGCATGAAGACCGATATATGTATCGTGGGCGGTGGCCCGGCCGGCGCTGTGTTGGCCCTGCAATTGGCGAGGCTCGATGTGGATGTGACCCTGCTCGAGAGCGCGCAAAGTTACGAGCGCTCGTTCCGCGGCGAATCAATGCAGCCGGACACGGTAGGCATCTTCCACGAGTTGGGTATCGCCGAAACCTTGCTAGCGCACGGCTGCGTCGAGACCTACCGCATGGGGATATCCGAACGCCGACGCCTGTTGCTGGCAATCGACTATTCCGATGCCCCCTATCGGCACAAGTTTGTGATGGATATCCCGCAGCCCGTGCTCTTGGAGGCGTTGCAGGCACGCATCGCCGACCATGCCAATGCCCGTGTGCTGCGCGGTGCGGCCTGCACCGGCTTGTTGGAACGCGATGGTCGGGTCTCTGGGGTTAGTTATCGCGGCCATGGAAAAAGCGGCGAAATTGAGTCGCGCGTAGTGATCGGCGCCGATGGGCGCTACAGCCGCGTGCGCGAGATGAGCAAGCTACCATACACCAAGCTGCCAATGAACCGCGACGTACTGTGGTTCAAGGTGCCGGTGCCCGAAGGATGGTCGAATCATACAGCGCATATTATGCTCAAAGGTGCTCGGCACCTGATCCTGCTACCGACGTATCCCGACCTGTTCCGCGCAGGTGTCAATATTGCAAAGAATAGCTTCGCCGGCCAGAAGCGACAGGGTAT
Source organism: Gammaproteobacteria bacterium (assembly GCA_028064935.1). Next base: position 20,037 of record JAPTWT010000274.1, read on the forward strand.
CGACGCTTTCTACACCCTGGTCGATGGGATCGATCCAGAGTTCGGCAGCCATGTGCGCCGCCATGTGGCAAACTGGAGAGATATCCATTTGCTCGATATCTTCACCATCAACATGCCGTCCTGGAGCCGCGATGGGCTGTTGCTAATCGGCGATGCAGCACACACGGTTACGCCACTGCTGGGCCAAGGTGTGAATCTGGCAATCCAGGACTCGATGGAGTTGGCGCCGATGCTGGCGAACGCGCTGTGCCAGGACCGCCTCGGTTCTGTGCTTTTCGCTGAGTTCCAGGCGAAAAGGCAGCCAGACATCGAGCTCGTGATGAAAGTGCAGATGCGGCAGGAACGGCTGCTGTGCGCCGAATCATCGTGGGCGCAGTTCGTGCGGCGCACCAACTATGCGGCGCTTCACCGTCTGCGCTTCGTCCAGAAAAGGATCAGTGACCGTATCGCCTATAAGCGCCAGCGCGCGATGCTGCATTTCGACGAATGCACAAACAATTCTTGAATGGCGCTCGAATGTGGCTTTACACAAACCAGCACCGTAGAAAAACAATGTGGAGTAAATAGGAGTTGAGATATCTGGATGAATTGAAGGATTTAGTGCATCTGCACAGTCGCGCGCAGGCGATAGACCGCAGGCTGACGGCGGCGGTGCTCGCGGCGATCGAGAGCGCGGAGCACGATGGTGCGGGTAGCTGGACCCAAGCATGGAGCGAAGTGGGTGAGGCTGCGTGGCGCGAACAGCGATGGCTGGATGCCGTCAAGATGTTTAACTTGGCGCGTTTCCCGTTCGTGCAGCGCGAAGGCCAGCGGCGCGCGCATCACGCCTGCGTGGCCTCGTTCGCCGCATGGGTTCACCAAACACGGCAGCGCGTCGAAACGCTGACCATCGCCGGCGGCGCCTTCAAGGCTTATGCGGCCGGACTGGACCATGACTGGCCCATGTTGATCGTCACCGGGGGCATTGTGTCGATTAAGGAGCAGTGGCATCGGTTCCTGCAACTCGCTGAGCGACTCAGATTGTGTGTCGTCGTGGCCGAAATGCCGGGCGTGGGCGAGAATACGCTGTGCTACCACCCCTCGGCGCATGCGATGTATGGCGCGATCCTCGACACCCTGGTGCAGCGCGCCAATACCGCGCATTGCCATTTGCTGGCGCTCAGCTTCAGCGGCCATCTGGCGCTGCTGCATGCGAGCGTGGACCAACGGATTATCGGCGTGACGACTGTCGGAGCCCCGGTCGTCCGATTTTTCCGCGATGAAGCGTGGTTTGCGCAAGTGCCAGAAGTTACCAAGCGCACGCTGGCGCACCTGACCAGATACACGCCGGAAACGCTGTTTGAAGAGATGCGCAACTGGGCATTGCCCGATGATCTGCCGCCGATCACTGTCCCGGTGTACTACCTGCAAAGCAAGTGGGACGAGATAATCCCTGAAGGCGAGGTCGCCGCCCTTGGGTGGCTAGCAAGCGACCTGCGGTCTTATCGCCTGCCAGACGTGCACGGATCGCCAAACCACCTGGGACTCATGTCCTTGTGGATCGTGTCGACCATTCTAGCCACCGATCCACGGCAGCGCATCAAGGCGGGACTGGTGAAACTGGCATGGCGCGTCCGGGCGGCGATGCAAGGTGCCCGAGAATATCGCCATGCATGATCATTGGTTCGCCAACGCTCCGGTTGGAGACGGGCGCTTGAACCTTGTCTGCCTGCCATTTGCCGGCGGCAGCAGCGCCGCGTTCGCTGGCTGGCGTCGCAAGCTGCCAGCCTGGCTTAACGTCTGTCCAGTGGTGCTACCCGGTAGGGAAGGGCGGCGCCACGAATTGCGCGCCCGCGATTTCGCGTCACTTGCGGGAAATTTGGCCGATACAGTTATCACGGCCGTCGACGGGAGAAATTACTGCCTGTATGGTCACAGCATGGGCGCGTGGCTTGCTCACAGCATCGCCGTGGCGGGATCGGCAGCGGGGGTTCCGCCCGCCTGCCTGTGCGTTGGGGCGCAGCACGCGCCGCATCTTGTATATCCGTTTCCGAGCTGTGACCGGATGAGCGACGACAACCTCCTCGAATTCATGCAGGAATTCGACGGCGTCGACGCACAGATGCTTGCGCACGCGGAGTGGGTGCGCTGGATGTTGCTGCGGGTACGCGACGACCTGAAACTGTGTGAAACACATTCACACGAGGCACCCTATCCAGTGCTGGACTTGCCAGTCCATGCATTCGTCGGCCGTAGCGACCGCCTGATCGATCCGTCGTGCATTGCGGCATGGCAGCGCCACACAACGTATCGGCTCGACATGACGCTATTCGACGGTGGCCACTTTTTTATCCGTACGGCAGAGGCCCCATTTCTGCACGAACTTGCCGACAAGCTCGCCAGGTATGCGGGCTCAACAAGCCTGAGTACGCAGCAAACCGACCTGCGCCCGGCACAGGCGACGCACCGCGCGACGACATGATTCACCTACAAGGAGACCGCATGTACGACAAATACATACCCGTCATCCGCTTGGAAAACCTGTTTGCCCTGGCGGCCTGCCTGGCGATCTACCAGCACCTCCGCTATTCCTGGGAAGCCTTCGCTTATGCCTTCCTGCTGCCAGACATCGCACTGTTCGCCTACGTGGCCGGCAGCCGTGTAGGCGCACGCGCCTACAACACCACCCATAGCTATATCGGCCCGGCTTTGCTGGTGTTGCTGGCACCTTGGGTGGACGGTAACCATGCGTTCGCCGCTGCCTTGATCTGGACCGCGCATGTTGCCATGGATCGCAGCCTTGGCTTCGGCCTGAAATCGACTACATCGTTTCGTGATACGCATTTGGGTATGGTCAACTTCAACCGGATGCGCTGACACGCGCGGCATGAGCGATTTACCGTAAAAATGGCGGGGCAGAGGACTGTGTTCACGCTGGCCATTCAACCATATTGATCTCGTGTCGGCGGATAGCGAGCATTTTCGCCCGATGGAGGGGACGACCGTACTTACTACGGAACATTGCCTGTCGCCCGGTCGGGTCCGCTTTGGCGGGCGGCGCAACCTGTACGTGTGCGACAATGCTACGAGCCTGCTCGGCCTGACCGGGGGCCCCTACGTCGGCATTCACAACTCGCGCTGCCAAGATATCTGCGGTAAATGTCGGACGCCTATTGCTACTGGTTGCGCCGCGACGGTCATGCCATTCGCGCACAACACCCGATCTTGTGGATCAATGAGATGCTAGCATATTGCGTCTACGCGTTCGGCGATGTGCGAGTTGAGTTCGTCGCAGGCATGTCATGAGGTGCCTGCGCATCGTCGGGCTGACGTCGAATGGTGCGAACTCTGGCCAATCAACGCGCTACGCGATCGATTTGCCTGGCTTGGCAGCCGGCGAGGTCCACACTTGGTTGTTAGCAATCGACGCCGATGCCGACTCAACCTTGCTTAGCGCGGAGGAACGGCGTCGAGCCGACGAGATCCGCGACGACCGGCATCGCCAACGGTTCTGCTCTGCCCACAGCGCCATACGGCGCCTGCTCGCCGGCTACACGGGTATCGCCCCCGCCGACATTACATTCGACTACAGCCGGCACGGCAAACCAAGACTCGCACGGTCGCAGACGTTCTTGGCAATTCAATTCAGCGTGTCACACACACACGACCGGTTGCTGATCGGCCTGAGCGCAAACGGCGAGGTTGGCATCGACATCGAATTCCTGCGTGATGACATCGACTACCTTGCTATCGCGCGGCGGCATTTTTCGGCAAGCGAACTGCGGGCCATTCTGAACCGGCCGAAGGCGATGCAGGCGGCGGCATTTTTCCGCTGTTGGACCGGGAAGGAGGCCATCACGAAAGTGCGAGGACAGGGCCTGCGCTGCGACCTGAGCA
>JAPTWT010000219.1 GCA_028064935.1 Gammaproteobacteria bacterium
CGCCGTCGGCTCACGGAGCAGCGCGGACGCTCGCCGGACCGCACTCATGACAGACCCACCGCCCGATCGGGCGCGCAGATCGACCGCGACGAAGCAATCACGAGTGTCGGTTCACCCCGTCGCCGCCCGCGTCCATCGGGCAGATCGAGCTTCAGCGCCCCATAGCTGCTCGCCCGCCAGTACCGGAAGGTCCCCGCATAGGCGGCAAGGCGCGTCCGCCCCCAGGGCAGAACGAGATCGAAGATGCGCGCATCCCTCAGACACAAGAGCGCACAGATCCCATGAATGGGGATCGCGAGGAACAGGGTAAGGAGGTTGCGGGTAAGGAGAAACGCCTCCATCGTGAAGACGAGATTGAACAGAATCGCCGAGTACGTGACGCCCCAGCGCATCGGGGGCCGCGTGACTGCCACGAAGAGCGAATCCGCCGTGAGTCCGGTGTTCCTCCCGTCCATGAGACACCTACACGCCGAACATCCCGCGCACCCAACCGACGATCTGCGGCGCACCGAACGCGATCGCAATCCCCAGAATCGCCCCGATGCACCAACCCCAGGAAATGCGGTTCGCCATCGCCATGGCCCCAAGAACCATGACAAGAATGATGGCAATCGGCGTCAGCCACGCGAGGATGTTCGCCTCGAGGGCCGTGGCCCCGGTCAGGAATGGGGAAGTCTGTGCGAGCGCCGGCGTGCAGACCGCAATCAGCGCAAATCCGAGTCCTGTCCGTATCGCGCGGCGCGCGAGTTCTCGACGATCCGTCCTCATGGCACACCCTCGAGGTGATTCGGAGTGTGCCTATCGCATCATGGGGCGCCCTGCCTCGGGTAGGGGAGTTTCGCCGATTTTTCGGCTGATACTGCCGGTCTGGATCGGCAGCGCCACCGAATTAGGCAGCGCGACGTCTATTGACGCATCCCTCGGCAGTTCATCCCTGCTCGGTCCATACGTCTCTTTTGCGTGAACGCTGACGTGGCCAACCCTACCCGGACAAACTCCTGCAGGTTGCACGCCTCTTCGGCCATCCGAACCCGCCCGCCCCAACACCCGCGTCAGATCATGGGGCGCGGAGTCGCGCGTCTTCTCTGGCACCTCATTCGCCTCCCCGCGCTCGCGATTCTGCTGGCCATAGAGCCTTTCATCAGCCTTCTCTTGGTGGGTGCCGCGCTCATTGGCGTTTCTGCTGGAGTCATCTTGAGATGTTCTGGCGACCTCCCAGACTTCCCCTTCTGGGAAATGCTGGCCTTCTCAATCGCCGCTCTCCTCCTCCTGATCGCTTATCACATGCTGATCGCCATCGTGTCGCGATAACAGAACTCACTCATAGGAATAGCCGTTGCGCTACAAGACTTCAATTTCTTGGCCTCGCGGAACCCAGTCCCCACGAAAACTGAACCTGCTCACGCCACAACTCCGACACGCGGTCGAGGAATTCTCACGCATTCTTGCTCGAGCGGTTGCCGAAGAGATACTTGCAGAACTCGCCACCAAGAGCCCGCCAACGCCTCCCGCCGCGGCACCCTCTTTTGCAACCAGCGATCACAACCAGATCCGAACAGCCCTCCCGGACACCGGACTTCTGCGCATTCGAGATCTTGTCGCTGATCCGAAGCGGGGCACTTCCGGCATCATCCCGGTCAGTCGCGCCCTGTGGTACTCGTGGATCGCCGCTGGGCGAGCACCCAAGCCCGTCAAGTTCGGCGGCGCAAGCGTCTGGCGCGCCGAAGACATTCGCGCCTTCATTCAGAGCTGTTCCAATGGAATCCCTTCCGCCCATGATGACTCTCTTTAGCCAATTTAATTCGGCTTCCCAAACTTCCCGCGAATCGAGAATACACGCAACATAGAATCTGCATTCTGCCGACGAAATCCCATGTCTTGTACTGTCGATGCGTCTGACGCACCTTGAACGGGTTCACGCCGAAGCCATATATTGAAGGGTACGCACAGATCAATCGACGTCGGCTTCAGCAAGTCAATTCACGCCTTCTGACTGATGTTCCCGGCAAGCTAAGGATATCTCGAATCGACCCAAAGCCGAATTCCCCGAATGACTGGCATCGGGATTTCCAATCGGCTATTGAACAGAGTACTCCTGCCATTTTTCTAGTCGAGATGTGCAGCCAAGAAATTCACGATGGCCATCCGCTCATTGCGAAATATCCTGCCGCTTTGCGCCATTCTAGCCGCCCGAACCATAATATTCGGATGCGCATCTCCACGACCCCAATAATCGTCATGCCCTACACGCCGCCATATGAAGACAAGCGAGTCTCCATGCCGACCTCTCGGAAAAACAACATCATGAACATATTCCCGCGCCAGCCGAGATGAAGGCAAGGTATCTGTCCATCGGTCGGGAGTCCTCTTTGAATGATAGGCACAAGATTCGATAAGGCCGATGTTACAGCGAAAGATATCGCGAGACTCATCGATACCAATATCTTTCGCTTCCGCCAGAGCCGCGATGGCCTCATCAAATGCACTCAGCCAATACTGTGCCGCACCGGTACCAGCGGACATTTCTCCTAACGGGAAAAATCCAAGTTCGGCATTCTGCAAGTTTTGCACACACGCAGCGGCATGACCATGGTTCTCGAATTCATCCGTATAGTCGCGAAATGAAAGGCCGGGATTACCATGCAGAACAAATATAAGCGGATCCGTGATATTTCCAATAAACGGCTGCGGATGCAGGCCGACATGCAGAACATTACTCCCAGGCAGATTGTCTGCATTATCATTCGCTTCATCGAGATTCCAATGCACAAATCGGTCTGGATGCAGGTCCATCATCTCGACATCTTGCGGGTGTCTCCCGGGAGCTGCTGCCTCATTCCAAAATTCTCGCATGACCTCCTCCGTGGAACGTTTCTAGTTCATATTGGATTGTCGCGTTCAAGACAATCTACTGAGCCGCACAAGCAATAGGGCCGCGCTAAATTAGCATCAGTCGATGCTTGTGAACCAGCGTAGCCTAGAATGGAGAGTTGCCTGCAGAGCGGACCACCACCGTCGAGCAGTGAGGAGAAGTCAGCTGAAAATAATTCTTGGACGCCATCAGCTTCGGTCTTGCACAGCTTGAGGAGCGCAAATCGAATCGCAAGTTCTCCATTAATGCGCTAGAGATGAGGCAATGTTCTCCCTAGACCGAAGTAAGTTTCGCAGCCTCGGCCCATCCTCGTTCAGGTCCTTTGTGAATTGCTGGGAACGCTACTATCACGGTGCTGTATCAGTATCCCCTGGTAAGAATCAGGGGATCGACTACGTAGCCGAGCTTAATTTGTCAGGCGCACTAACTTCTGAGAATGTTGCACGCCTGCTTCGTTTTAAAGACCCCAGAATACTAACTCACCCACGAGTATCCGGCGGGGAAAACGTTCAAAATCCTCGAGTTATTCGCGTGTTGAATGAAATTTCTAAGCTGCATGACTTCGCCAAGTAGAGATCAGTAAAAAAGTCATTCGAGGTATGGCAAATACCCTATTTCCAACAGAGTTTGTCTGGAGACTATTCCTATTTCATATTGCGAGGCCTTGGGAATGGCCCATAGGAGATCGACACTTCTTTAGAGCGTATGTTGCGTTGTTCGGTGCTCAAAGTCCCCAAACCATCGATGACTTCCAGAATTACAAGCGTTCTTTGTTCCAATCTCGCAGCGCGACTAATAGACAATGGCAAAGGCCATAGTAACCGTTTGGATACAGTGGTCTCAAATAAGCGAATGGATAACGCGCTCATGGCGTACGGTCAGATTCCCAGCATGTACGATCGGTGACAGCGGGGTCTATCGACGGCCGCTTAGGCGAAGGCAGGATGGCTCGGCAGATGACCGTAAATGGCCGACAGCGCCTGGTACGCGGTCGGGTTCTCCCGACCAAAACCGGTCATTGCGGGAAGATAGATCTTCCGACTTTTCACGCCTCCTTACGATTGGCATTTGAGTTTAAGCTGAACCGCATTTCCTTAAATACAAGTTTGCTCTTGTAGCTCTCCCCAGCTATCTGGGAAAGAGGTGCGCATGTCTGAAAATGGTTGTTCGTCCTGCCCGCCAAAATGAAATATCCAGCGATCAAGGCCAAAATCAGTGAGCTTTTGAACTTCACCCAGTAGAGCGTCTAGCGCTTGGCCTTCATCGCCGTTGGCAGCATCTTCAATGAACTGCGTGACCGCACTTCTCAACCTTCGATACTCAGCTAATCGACGATTCACCACAGCTTCGTAATTCAGGGGAAGATATTTAGCATCAGTAGTTACTTTGCCTTTTGCATCGAAATCTCCAACTGCATGATTCCAGCAGGGAGTTAGCTCGCCAGTTTTTGGAACGAAGTTCAGGAATTGCCAGGGCTCTTCAGATGTTGGATCAACGAAAAGAGGATCGCCAGCTGCATCTAATGGGAATTGATCGCCCTTCTGTCTATTGCAGCCGGTGCAACATAGCAAAAGGTTTTGCCATGCGAACGCCTTATTAGGGTAAGGGACTTTCGGCCAAAAATGTTCTATGTCGACTCCTCGCGAGTCATTGCAGTACATGCAGCGTTCATTGCTGCCTGACATATATCGCAAAGTACCCAATAGACTCTCACCAACGGTTTTTGTCCGCCTCGCATGTTTCCACGTTTTTTCCACATCTGCGCCAGTATTGACAGCCATTTGCTTGGCCGAAAGGTACTGAGATACTCTGGGCGAGACAGCGCCGCGCGTTACTCTTCGCAAGGCTCCTCCTCATCAACAAAACACGACAGCTCCATCTGCCTTTTTTCTTCCTCCTTAGTTAGTGACGCTTGTCGCTTTTTTGTTTGCAGGAGAGAATATTCGTTTCTGGCTTTGACAGCCGTCACCGACCGTGTATGTTTGAGGCCAAACGCGGAGGTTAGCAGTATTGTGTCCGGCTTACCCGTTATGATCTTTTGGTAATCGCTATTCGATACTCTAAACGGTTTTTCTTCACCGGAGGGGATTGGAAGGTGAAAAATGCTACCATGGTCTGCCTCTTGGCAGATAAGAGGGCTGTGGGTAGTAACAAGAAACTGAATTCTTGGAAAAATTCTTTTAAACCAACTTCCAATTTCACGCTGCCATTTAGGGTGAAGATGGGCATCAATTTCATCGATAAGCACAACACCCGCATGCTGCACATGCCCTGCTTCATCTACTAGGTTTCTGGCGCCAAAGACATCGACGCTATTTCGTGAAGA
>JAPTWT010000193.1 GCA_028064935.1 Gammaproteobacteria bacterium
CCCCTGCGCGGAGATCTCCCAGCGCCTGAGTGAGACCCGGTCGCTCTGCACGGGCACCACTAATCTGGTCCTCCATGATCTTCTCGCAACCGGCTTTGGTCAGTGCCTCCCTTTGCAGGTCCAGATTTTGGTCCTGGGTGGATACCCGGGCATAACCGATCAGCATATTGTTCTCCTGACTCTCTCGATATTCATAATGACGGTAATGAATCAAGAAGCCCATTTCAAGACCTATTTTCGAGAACCCTATCCTGTTGATTGTTGGTCATGGCGCCCGTTGTCATTTTCAGAAGTGGACTGCACGAAATTTCAGAAGTGGACTGCACGGAACAAAATTAGGGACGCTCGTCTGAGACGCTGATCCACCGGACGGGCAGTGTGGGCATATTCCACGCGTACGGTTTCACGTCTTCGACAGCAGTTTCTTTCCATCCGCACGCAACTCCCCCTTGGGTGAAAGGTGCCGATATAAAGTCTGCCGAGTAATGCCCAACTCTCGGCACAAATCACCCACCCTGGTTTCGGGCTGCCCCATCGCGGCCATGGCCAACCGCAGTTTGGCGGTGGTCATCTTGAATGGTCGGCCACCTTTCCGGCCGCGGGCCCGGGCCGAAGCCAGACCGGCTCGGGTTCGCTCGGCGATCAGTCCGCGCTCAAACTCGGCCAACGCAGCGAAGATCCCAAAGACCAGCTTACCAGCCGGGGTGGTGGTATCGATGGCGGCGCCGTGGCCCGTCAACACCTTGAGACCCACACCCCGTCCGGTGAGGTCATGCACCGTGTTGATCAGGTGGCGCAGGTCGCGTCCGAGCCTGTCCAGTTTCCAGACCACCAGCGTATCGTCCTCACGCAGGGCCTTCAGGCCGGCCACCAGACCGGCACGGTCTTCGCGCTTGCCGGAGGCTTGGTCTTCGTAGATCTGGGTTGGGTCCACCCCGGCCGCGATCAGTGCGTCGCGCTGGAGATCGGTGGTTTGCGAGCCGTCCGATTTCGATACCCGCATGTAGCCTATAAGCATGATAGTCCGTCACTTATACGTTCGATTACGTGACAGTTTGGAGCCGAACGTTCCCGTCGTCAAAATTTGTCATTTAACTCGTAATTTATACTAAGGAACGCAAAGGATCTATCGGAATCATAATGTGACAGAAATTCCGGCGGAATACCTTCCTCAGCAAACGCGATGCGCAAGCGCTCCAAGGAGTCGTGGTCACGCCGTCCCACGGATGTCAGCGCGAACAGCAAGCGCGCCGTCTCAGGGTTTTGTCGCGCCTCGATGATGGCTTCGTCGATAGCCTTGGTAGCTTGCTGCCAATGATTGATCGGCTCCTGCTTCCGTTCAAACCTGGGCAGGCCGTGGGTGAATCCGGTCTGTGGCTCTGATAGGAAAAGAGCTGCCAACTCCCCAGCTGGACTCAACTCCTTCGATTCGATCAGGTCGATGGCGGTGGCCGCCGCCTCTAGCATCTGTGACTGCACCGCCCAGTCCAGAATCTCATAGGGACGCCACAGGCTTTGCCCTGCTCGCGGTGGATATCTGCAGCTTTCCCAGACATGCCGGATATACCCTGCATGTGCCCCGCACTGCGAGAGCGGTGTGTTCAGTTCGTCAAGAAGCGTGCGCAGTAGCCGAAACCAGAGGCCAGCATGGATGCGGCGGCGAGGCAAATCCACATACCCCATCGTCAGTGCCTGCCAAGTGCGCCGGTCCATCGCCGCAATCGCCCTACCGGCCGTGCACGTGGCAGAGTCGGCATTATCCCAGCCGAGAAAGCGGCCCGGTATGCCCCTATAGGGTTCCAGCCAGCAGCGATGCACTGGACAACTCAACATCAGGGGAAGCTTCCACGCGAGCAGCATGGCCTGGTTCGCCGGATCGCTCAGGCAAATCGGGCACGCTCGACGACTTGGCCGAGTAGGTAGCCACGCACGCCAACTCGGGATTGATCTCGTCTTGCGACTCCGTCTCGGCAACAACACCGAAAACTGGAACGTATAGGTTTCCAAGGCATCTGGAAGCCGATCGTCGAGGCTATCCAGCAACCATGGCACCCAGCCGACGAGGCTCATGCCGCGTAGCCGTTCCAGTTCGATTCCGCTCCGATGGGAGAGTGCCGACAACAGCGACGAGGGAGGCGCGGTGTCCAGGTCATCGGGTTGGTTGTAGCCAAGATCGTGTACCAGCAGCTCATGCACGTCCATCTGGTAGCAGGTGGCGATACGATTGAGCCACGAGGTAAGAGCTTCACCTTCCTTTGGGGCCGGATGCAGCGGCCAGCGTGGTGCTGGCCTCACATCAGTTCCCGCTCGAACTGGCGTCGTCGCTCGCTGGGTCCGGTGTAGTCAGCCATGCCGAGCGTGCGACGGTTAATCGCTTCCTCGCCGCTCTCCACAGCGGCCACGGCCGCCGCCATCAGCAGGTGCGCCAATTCGCCGATTGTGCCTTCGCTGCGAGTGAGCAGGTAACGGGCCATATCCAGCGTGGCAATCGGCGAGGGTCGCCGCAGCGGGAGCGATGCCGCGAAGCTGGCCAACAAGGAACAGCAGTCCTCATTGGCCTCCCACGGTGGCAGCAGCATCGGCTCGAAGCGGTTTTCCAACTGGTCATCAGAGCGGATAGCCAAGTAGGCGTCGCGTGTACCGATCCCGACCAGCGGGATGCGCAACTCGTTACCGAGAAAGCGCAGCAGATTGAGGAACTCCCGGCGGTGGACGCTATTGCCGGCCAAGACGTTGTGCAGTTCGTCGATCACCAGCATGCGCACACCGACCTTGCGCAGCAGGGCCAGCGCCAGTTGCTCCATTTCCGGCAATCGGGGACGCGGGCGCAGCGGTGCGCCCATCGCGGCCAACATCGCGACGTAGAAGCGGATCACCGATGGTTCAGACGGCATCTGCACCACCAGCACGGGGATGTGCTCCTGGTCGGCGTCGGTGCTGGCCGGGTGTGTTCGCCGGAATTTCTCGACGATCATCGACTTGCCGTTGTTGGTCTGGCCGATCAGCAACAGGTTGGGCATGCGTTGCTTGTTCGGCCAGGCATACAGGGCTTCCAGCCGGTTCAACGCCTCGATCGCGCGTGGATAACCGATCCAGCGGTCAGCGCGAAGGCGCTGGATACGCTCGTTGGTCGGCAGCCTTGCCAATCCCTGCGCCGCCGGCAGCAGGTGGGACAGGTCGATGCTGGGATATTCGTCCACGGCTACCACTCCTCGATCTGCTCGAACGGTTTGGCTGGCGGCAGATTGGTCGCCTGCAAGTCGGCGCTATCCACGTCCGGCGGTGTAGGCTTGACGGGCGGAGCCGACGCCTTGAGGTGCTGGCGTCGATCCGCATCACGCCGCGCCTTGCGCGTGGCCTTCTGCGCGGCAGTCACGATCTCGCGCATCTGGCCGATTATGCGGAACAGCGCCGATTCATCCACCTGCTCGCGGCCGAGCTGCCGTAGCCGTGTCAGCGCCTGGCGCTGCTCCCAAAGCGTGACGGCCGGGTGCGACAGGGTACGGTAGGGGATTTCCAGGTAATGTTGTCCCTCTGGCTCCAGCACCCAGATACGGCTGATGTCGCGGGGATCGCGCCGGATCAGGAAGGCCGACAGACGGTCACGCTTGGCAATCCACGGCTTGAGGGTGTCGGTGTAGTAGTGGATGTGGTCGATGACGAAGCCTGTGCGGGACAGCGTGCGACGGATGACCGGCAGGAAATCGACCAGAAACGCGGCTGGCCGTGTGACCACAGGCGGTACGCCGATTCGCGCCACAGCTTCGGCCCAGCGCGCGGCCGGCGGCTGGAGCAAGCCGTTGTGCACCGAGCCGTGATAGGTGCCCACAGCCAGCGTAAGCCAGCGCTCCAGCTCGCACAGGGTCAGGGTGGCCAGCTTTTCAGCGTCGTACTCGCCACGCTGGCCGGGGTTGGAGAAAGTCGTGCCCGGCAGGTCGTCGTGGATCATCTGCATCGCCGTGCCGATGATGCGTTCCACGATGCCGCCGTAGTGCGGCTGGCCGGGCGGCCGGTAGTCCAGGCGGATGCCCTGCTGCTCGCAGCCTCGGCGCAGCGCCTCGCTCTTGAACTCCGCCGCGTTGTCCAGGTAGAGCAGCTTGGGCTTGCCGCTCATCGGCCAGTCCATCTCCACGCTCAGTCCTTCCAGCCAGGGACGCTTGTCGCAGGCGATATGTGCCAGGCACAGTCCGACCGAGACGGCGGACGGTGCTTCCAGCGTGACCACCATGCCGAGCACGCAGCGGCTGAATACGTCGATGGCCAGCGTGAGGTAGGGACGGCCAATCGGTTGCCGATCGCGCACGTCCACCACGATCAGGTCGATGACCGTGTGGTCGATCTGTACCTGCTCCAACGGCTCAGAGACTGTCGGTGGGAGGCCGCCGGCACCTTGTAGTTCGCGAGAGGCATCCTGCCCTTCCCGGCGACGAGCGGTCTTGAGCGGATCGAGGCAGGCGATCCGCAAAGCCACGGTATTGCGCGTCGGCACTCGCAGCTGCTGCACCTTGCAGGCTTGCGCGACTTCACGATGGAAGGCCGCCAGGCTGCGCTTCTGCTTGGTCAGGAAACGCTTTTGCAGCAGCTCGCGGATGATGCGCTCGACCGACTCCGGCAAGCGGCCCTTGCCTTTGCCACCGTTCGACTGCCCAGACGCCAAGTCAGTGACCAACCCCGCGCCTTGCCGGGCGCGGCGGATCAGGACATACACCTGCCGCCGGGACAGACCCAGTATCCGGGCCGCCACGTCGGCCGCCTCATGCCCAACCGTTTCCAACTGCGCCAACGGCGCGATGATCTCGGCGCGACGGCGCGCACGCTCCCAAGCCTGCTCTGGCAGAGTGGCCACGCCGTGCTCGGTAATCCGTGGTGTGTCGGTCGCCATGCTCCCCTCGCTTTGGTGCACACGAGTATTGAGCATAGACGAGTTTCGTGCAGAGGAGTCCTGATATTTACCTGTCAGAAGTCGACTGCACAGCAGGCCTCAAACCGCGTCGATTGGTGCAGTCGACTTCTGAAAATGACATCCAGAGCCCGGTCTGGGGGAGTGCAGAAAACCTCCGTTTTTTGGACCGATAGAAGAGTATCCAGGCATCTGGTCACTCGCAATTATCTCTGGTTCATGCAGATGAAATGCAGGTCGAAGCGGATGAATGCAGGTTCATTC
>JAPTWT010000104.1 GCA_028064935.1 Gammaproteobacteria bacterium
GATGCCTGGAGTGCGGGCGCCGCAGCATACTGTCGATAGTGTGGGGGCGGTTTTCCCAAGTTATGTCTGCCCTAGCGCATGCGGGTTTCACGCGTATATCACGCTCGCCGGGTTTAAGGAGGACTAATGCCACTAGCCTGCGGCTGTGATGATTACGCCGGCTCGCAGAGTACCACCGAGACTATGCCAAGCCGCCCGCGCCGGGGTTTGGGCTGAAGATTAAGGAGAGGATATGAACCCAATCAAAGCCAGCGATAAGCGAGTCGTCAACGGCTCGTCAGACATTAACCAACTCGCCCCTTTCAAGTACAAGTGGGCGTGGGAATACTTTCTGAACGCGAATAGCAACCACTGGACGCCTCTTGAGATTGGCATGGGCAGCGATGTTCAGGATTACAACACAAAGCTCTCTCCCAAGGAGAAGCGTGTTTTTGAGAATGTCCTGTCCTACCTCACTACCAGCGACATTCTCGCTATGCGAAACATCGGGCTGGCCGTTATGGAGAAGATGACCGCGCCTGAGATTCAGATGTACAACGCGCGGCAGATATATGAGGAAAGCCTGCATACCTGGTGTTACCAGCATTGCATCGAGTCCATAGGGCTGGACCAGGGAGAGATTTACAACCGCTATCGGGTCGTCCCCGAAATCCACGCCAAGATTCAGATGGCGAATGATTATCTTGCGGGCATCCTCCGCCCCAACATCAACCTGCATGATCGGGATGAATTACTTAACTTCGTGCTGGCCTATATCTTCTTCGCCGGCATCTTCGAGGGCGTGTGGTTCTACAATGGCTTCTCGCCTATCTTCGCCCTCCAACGGAATGGGCTAATGAAGGGGACCGCCGAGCAGTTGCAGTACATCATGCGCGATGAGGTCATGCACACTGGCTTTGGCATTCGCGTAATCCGCCAGATCATCGACGAGGAGAGCCTGTCTGTACCGGACTCCCTACTGATGGATATGTGGCAGAGGGCGGAACAGGCGGAGAAGGACTACATTGAGTACATCCTTCCAGAGCCGATTTTAGGGTATTCCTCGCGCGACCACATGGAGCAGTTCAGGTACATCGCCAATCGTCGGTCACGGCAGTTAGGCTTTGACGAGCCGTATCCTGGGGCCGCTAATGCGCTGCCCTGGTTGGATGAACAGGCGAATACGCGCAAGGAGAAGAACTTCTTCGAGACCCGTGTCACCGAGTACCAAACAGGTGGGTCGTTGTCGTGGGATTAGGGGAGGATGCATGATCTCTGCCGAGATGCTGGAAAGCCGGAAAAGCTCTCTAAGAAAGGAGGACCCCCCTCTACACACGCTGCTCTCCGAGGTCGAGCGGATGCAAGGCAATGGGAGGCTAGTAGGGCAGATTCTGTATCTCATGGAAGTGACGGAGATCCCCTGGCGCCCGGAGTCGCTCAAAGCCTTATGTCAGTATATCACCACGCTGCATGTTCGCGCCGCCCCCTCCGTAACGCTTACCGACGGGGGGAACTTCCGCGCCGCCTGGCGAAAAAACGGCGTGCAGATCGCCATTGAGTTTAGCAAGGTAGATACGGAATGCTGGATAATAAAAATCCCCATAAAGGAGCACTCATGACCCCTCCGGTGCTCAACATCAAGTGGCGCTGCCTGGTAGCCGCCCTTGTCATCGCCATTGCGCTCGTCGGGGCGCTTTCTTACAAGTCTCGGCCTGCCAGTCGGTTCACGCCGATCTGGAGCCCCAAGTGGATGGGGTCTCACTGGCCGCGAAAACCCCTCCCGTCGCCGCTGTACTGCCTCTATGTCCGCCACTAAGTACGGCTGCTTTAACCGCCGCATACCAGATACGGTGCGCTACCAGGATGGGTGGACAGAGGACGGCCGGCGGATCCTCGTGGATGTTCCCTTTCGCATGAGCCGCGAGTGCCACTGGGAATCCCGAGAGAGTGACCCTCGCTGCCGAGGATGCACCGCGCCGCATGAAAACCCCTAGCCGCGGCCTCTGGCCGCTTGAGAAGATCGAGTATGTCCAGTGGCTCTCTTACTGCGGGGCCTCAAAGACGTACATCCGAAAACACGTTGGCTGTTCCCCCGGTGTTCTTGCGCGGCATCTGAACGCGGACGTGCGCGCCCTCGCGGCGTCTGTACCCTCCTCTGCCTCGTGGCTCCCCCCTTCCCCCCCCCAAGAAAAAAGTTGACAACCTCCTGCCCTCAGACTAAAGTCCTATTGACCAAACACAACAATAGGAAGGGATGGAGATGCAAAAGACACTTTTGACATTGGCTTTACTCGGCACGATGGGGACGGCGCAGGCGGCTCATTTGGAGATCGGGGCCGGATATGCGAAAGGCAAGCTCGTGGCGAATGGAACCTGGAGACAGGTCGGCAATCCTTACACCATGCACTCGAACAATATCACTTGGTTTGCAGGAATCACCGGCCACCCCTATAAGTACCTCGCCTATCATGTGGACTTCGTGCATATCGGGACGTACTCGGAAAACTCATGGGATACGTCCGATTACTCATATGGTATCCAGCATTGCCTGGGCGCGAATTGCAGTGGCGGTTGGTACAATTTCGTGGGCGCTGGCATGGATCAGGGGATTCGTGTCACGGTCGGCCCGACCTTTGGCGTAGGCCACTGGCACGGCAGTCTACAAGTTGGTCCATACTTCTACGATTCGACGTGGCACGTCACGATCTATAATACGCAGGGTCAAATTGTCGGGACCGGCAACAAGTTCAACCGGATACAGGTCGGCGATGTGGTGGGCGCCTCGCTCAGGTATCGCGGCATTTCGCTGGCTGCTGATTATTACCTCATGCGAGCCCCGCAAGACCGCAATCCGCCCCTTATATACGGAGCATATGTGGCAACGGTCGGCTACCGTTTCTAGGTGATTCCCCATGCCCCCACGGGCGGGGCGCTTTTTACTCCGCAAAGGCCAGGGAGGCCCGGAGCGGGAAGGAGATATCATGCGTAAGAACGACTTTATTTTTGCTACAGGGCTTTTCGTCCTTCTTGGGATCTTGGTCTTCCTGGTGTTCTTTGACAACGCTGCGCGCGCGGCCGTGCGCCCCATCGTCTCGGTCTACGGGGGTGAGTCGACCATGAACTCGCTGAACGATGCGAAAGGAACGGCTTACCAAGTCGATCAGACGAACCACCTAGGCACGACCATCGGCGGTTATCGGTACGGCGCGGACTTCGGATACCTGAACCTCGGCCATGCCAGTATCGGCCACGGCCTCTATCTGAAGACTGATGGAATCTTCGCTCTCTATCGCGTCTCAGACCGCGTAGGGCCGGTGAGTACGTTCGCCGGAGTCGGCCCCTATCTTTACGCCGTGACCGTCCCTACGGGCCTAGGAACGTACCAAGATCAATATAACGCGGCTCTCATGACAGCCGTGGGCCTCCAGTACCGCCTCGGCGCTTGGCGCGCGCGGGTCTCGTGGGAAAGGCTGACAACTTTTAGGAATTTCGACGAGGATGTTATTCTTCTGGGCGTGGGCCACACGCTGTAGCCCTCTCCGAGCCATGGATGGCCTTTCAGGAGGTTTTATGCGGACCATCAATACTTGGCTTTTGTGGGTTGTGACTGTATCCCCCCTCGTTGCGGCGATGCACTTAGTCTTTCACTCCGCTCCCGGCTGCCCCACCCCGGTGCCGGTTGTAGACGTTAAGAAGGCCGTCGCCCCCCCGGTGCTTGTAGCCCCGACGGGCCCCCCCAAGTGGGTCCATGTCGTCGGCCCCTTCGCCCCTATTGTCCGCCACGTCTCTCACACCACCGGGATCCCCGCCTCGCTTATCGCCGCCGTCATCCATGTCGAGTCCCACGGGCATCTACGGGCCATCAGCGCCGCGGGCGCCATAGGCCCCATGCAACTCATGCCACATACGGCGTGGGTCATCCTTCGGGTGAACCCGTGGCGGGCGGAGCCGAACATTATGGGAGGAGCGCGGTACCTCGCACGACAGATTCGGCGTTTCCATAGTGTGCGCCTCGCCCTAAGCGCATACAACGCGGGCCCACAGGCCGTGATCGACGCCGGCGGAGAGCCTTCGTACACCCAGTCATACGTTCACGCGGTGTTGCGGACATGGAGGCGGATCAGAACCGGAAGCGACCGTAGATGATAACCCCATCTGGGCGCATGCCGCCCGTCCGAGATCCGATAACAGGGAGGAAATTCACCGGGGGACCATTAGCCCCCGGTTGAAAAGTTTGATGGGCCTGCGAGTAAAGAGGCCCAATAAATATGTGGTGCAGGAGGAGCCAGTGGATCACCTGACTGCCTCAGCTTCTCTAAGCCGCGTTCCAGTTCGCGACGGCCTCTGCAAAGGCGCTCTGAATCTTCGCCCATCCCGCTGCTGAGATATGCCCGCTCTGGACGAGAGCAATGCTGGAATTGAGCATCTGAGCAAGCTGCCCAGCGGCGACGATGCCAGGGACCACGGCGGTATTACCGGAGGCGGCAGCAGCGAGCGATGCTACGCCGGTTGCCATTTGGATGTCAGAGGCTACGGAGCCAGTGGCAGGCGCAGCGGTAGGTGTAGCAGTGGCGGTTGTTTCAGTGGTCATACATTAAGCTCCCGGGTGTTGTTTCATGGCTGCAAGCTCAGCGATGCCCTTATCGAGCAGTGCGATGTCTTGCGAGGGGTTACTCGGAATTGGCCCTTTCACGATGGGCACCAGCAAAGCATTGAGAGTATTGAATGCCCCGATCTGGCCGGCTGACAGCTTGCCCGCAGATCGCAGCGGAGTCACAGCGGTAAGCGCAGCGGTATAGGCGGACACTGCGTCGGCATACAGGACTTGAGGACTCGGACTTGGGCCGGAGCCAGGGGTGGTAGCGCAGGCCGCCAGAAGAAGTGGCAGCAGCGCCACGGTGAGACGATTAAGGACTTTGCGGTGCATGGGTATCTCCTTGGGTTGAAGTGGGCACAGCGGGCTCCTGCGGCGCCGGCGCAGCAGGCAGGGAGGGCGCAGCGGTCAAATTGAGAGCGCCATAGTTGACGGAGTGGAAGATGCCGAGGGCAACAAGCCCGGATTCCAGGGCGGTCTCAAGGAAGGCAGCGGGCCACCACTTGAGGTAGACCCCCAAACCGAGCATGGCGTAGAAAAAAAGCGCTGCGCCGTAGCGCAGATAGGTATTGTTCACGGAT
>JAPTWT010000281.1 GCA_028064935.1 Gammaproteobacteria bacterium
CGCTTCTTATTCGGCTTCTTCATTACGTCTCCTCCGGTTTCTTTATGGTTATTGCCATATCACCACTTCAGAAATTCTCAGCCGCCCACCTCCCTCAAGAACCCTTCGATGCCCCGCAGGCATTGGCCATCGACCCCTTCTTCGTGCCGGACGTGTGGTGCCCTCCGCTCCCCGCCATACCGCTTGTCGATTTCGAAGTCGCACCGCTGGCGGGTGCCGTACTCGGGGCCGCACTCGTTGTACCTGCGGAAGGACTCGGGGTTGCGGCCTTGTGATGGCACGCCGTGAGCGTCAGCAGGCTTGCCGCCATTGCCGCTGACATAAGCAGACGTCTTACGAGCGCATTCATTCATATCCTCCGTTCCTGATTTTCAGGCTATTCTTATATTTTATATTTCTTATTTCGTACTATTTTTATCAACCCCATGGGCGCTATGGATTCTCACGACCTTGATTCCACTGACTCGGAATTTTCCATGGCCATTCGCGCCTTCTAGTGAGCTTGTACAACATGTGTCGGGTACGCGCAACCTCATTTGTCAAACATCCAGATGTGATCTTACGACAGCCAGTCCCTGGAGATGCGAGTCCCCATCCTGGGATGTCATGTGAGCACATCGTCGAACGCGATACCAAAATCGTGACGATGCGGCTAAGCGCGCGCGAGGCCGCGTGTGCGCGCCGATTCCATCTGCCTGCCCTATGCGCAAAGGACCGGCGACAACTTTTCCGAAAAATCTCCGCGAGCACACGCGCACCTGCGCCTAGTCGACGAAGCCGACCGAGACCGGGTCGCGATGGTGGTAGGCCCATTGGGTCATCGAACCATCGTAGAGACGGACATTCTTGTAACCGAGCTCCTGCGTGGCCACGAACCAGCCAATGCTCGCCCAGTGCCCGGTGTTGCAGTAGGTCACCACCGGGGCGTTGTGGTTCTCGGGGAGGCCCGCGACGCGCGCCAGGGCCTCGAGCTTGGCCTTGGGCAGTAGATTGCCATTGCGCCCGACCATCCAGGTGACGGGATAAGGGACGGCGCCTGGAATATGTCCATATCGCGCCACGAACGGGGCCTTGGTGAGACCGACGATCTGATGCATCGGACGGTTGTCCACCAGTACCACGTGGGTATGGAGGTCGGCGCGCACCTGCTGCAACGTCGCGTAGATCTGCGGCTGAAAGTGGGCCACGAGATTGCCGTGCGCGTGGCGTGCGGTCTTCGTCAAGGCCCCATGGCTCTTCTGCCAGCCCTCGAAGCCGCCGTTCAGAAGCGCCTCGCTGTTGTGGCCGAGGACCTTCAGGGTCCAGAAGGCCCGGGTCTCACCCCCCAGGCCCAGGCCCATGGGCGTGGCGATGTCGTTGTAGACGACCACCTCGGAGTTGTTGTTGACGCCCACCGACCGGAGATAGGCCTGGATGACGGGGATCGGTGGGAGCATGCGGTTGACACCGCGGATCATCATGCGCCAATGGACGTAAGGGGCCGATATGGCCCCGGGGATGTGGCCAGCGGCATAGGCCTTGGGCGAGCGTAAGTCCAGGATCACGAGACGCTTGTCGTGCATATGGGTCTTCAGCCAGTGCGGGCTCACTATGGGGCCTGGCAGGGCCGCCAGGGCGGTTCCCGAAATCGCGCTTAGGCACAGCGCCGCCAACACATTACGATGCAGCACGGATATTTTTATCCCCATGACGTTCATCTCCCCCAGGGTGGTTCCGGATATGGTTGTCGTCGCGGACTCGTAGCAAGAGACGGACCATTCTGCAATGGCCTTGAATTGGCGTCGGTTTTTTGAGAATTGCGGGCGGGTCGTATCACCAGCATGGTGACCGTGGTCACCAATTTGGTGACCCTAGTCGATGATCAGGGCGATCTTTCTGCGAGCCGCCAAATCCCGTATTGTGCGTGTCGCCCCAGGGATCTCTTGTCCGCGACCGGAGCGACCCCCTAAGTGGTCCTTTGCGTAAACACATGAACGTATCATATTGCGAATGCAGGCCGGGGCGTGGCATCTTGGCGGGAATCGCCGACGAGGGGTTGCGCATGCCGAGGAAAACTTAAGATGACCGATGCCAACGGGCCCTCGGAACATTGCCTGATCCTGTTCTATGCCGCCGGCGCGAGCTCCCTGGCACCCCATATCCTGCTTCGCGAGGCCGGTCTGCCGTTTACGCTGGAGCGAGTCGACCTTGGCGCGAAGCGCTGGCGGAACGGCGATTATCGAGAGATCACACCCAAGGCCTACGTCCCGGCCCTGAGACTCGAGGACGGCGATATTCTCACCGAGTGCGCGGTGATCCTGAGCTATATCGCGGACCAGGCGCCGGGGCAGGGGCTCATGCCCCTTGCGGGATCGCGTGCCCGATACCATGCCTGTGCGTGGCTCAATTTTCTGGCAACCGAGGTCCACGGCAACTTCATAACTCCGGAACGTCACGGGGGAGTGGCCGCCAACTTCCTCGCCAACACCGAGGAGGGTCAGGCGGCGACCCGCGCGCTCGTGGCGCCGCGCCTGGAATATATCGACCGCATGCTGGACGGGCGCCGGTTCCTGACCGGCGAGTCGTTGGCGGCGCCCGACGCCTATCTCTTCGTTATGCTCACCTGGGCCCTGCGCATCCGACTCGATCTCGCACCCTGGGTGCGGTTCGCGGATTATTTTACGCGCATCGCCGCCCGCCCGGCGGTGATCGCCGCTCGCGAGATTGAGGGGCCGCCGCACGCGCTCAGGTCCTAACCCGCCTGTGCGCGCAAGATCGGTTACAGCGGCCTGCGCAAACCTGTTGAGAATTCTCCATGCCGGGCGGTGGTCTTTGGCGCTATGATCGCGGTTTTGCGGGGACCCGCATGGACTTGAAGCAGAATCTCCCCGTGGCGGGCGCCACGCTCCTGGTGTTGGTCGGCATGGCGGCCAATAGTCTTCTGGCGCGCGCCGCGCTCGCCGGCCATCTGATCGGGCCCACGCTCTTTACACTCCTGCGGCTGGCCGGCGGCGCGGCCCTGCTCGCGGTCTTGTCGGCGATCCGTCGCGTCCCGCTCCGGCGTCCGCAGGCGAATGTGTTGTGGCTGTTCCTCTACGCCGCCGCGTTCTCCTACACCTACGTCGTGCTGGGCGCCGCCATGGGTGCCCTGCTGCTCTTTTTCGCGGTGCAACTCACCATGTTCGTGGGCGCCGTGATCGGGGGCGAGCGGCCCACCACGGCGCACGTGCTCGGCGGCGTCCTGGCGCTCGCCGGGCTCTATATTCTGGTGGCCTTGCAACTCCATCGGCCGGCGCCCTGGGCGGTCGTGGGTATGCTCGCCGCGGGCCTCGGCTGGGGCCTCTATTCCATAGGCGGGCGCGGCGTCCGCGATCCTCTGGCGCACACCACGGTCAATTTCCTCTATGCCGCCTTACTGGGGGTCGGTCTTGCGCTTTTGCGTCTCGGTTGGCAGGTCGGGCCGCGGTCTGCACCGCACTGGACGGGCGTACTCGAGGCACTGGTCTCGGGGGCCGTGACCTCGGCGCCCGTCTACCTGCTCTGGTACGCGCTACTGCCCCGACTGCGCACCGTGTTCGCAGCCACGGTGCAACTTGCGGTCCCGGTGATTGTCGCCATAGGGGGTTGGGCGTTTTTGGGAGAACCGATAACCACGCGACTGGCGATCGCCGGCGCCCTGGTCCTTGCGGGGGTGGGCCTTACGATGCGCCGCACCGGGCGCCAGCCGCCACACCCCCCGACTCGGGCCCCCGGGACACGGTGATCGCCCGAGGGCGCTCCCACCAAACACCCCACGACCATCGCAAGATCGCTGTAAGATTCGCCGCGACCTGAGCGACAAAGTAATCGACACATCCTTTCGGGATGGCGGGTTGCTTCGCCCAGGGACGGGCACTTGATCGCAAACCGTCCGGCGAAGGAAATGTCCGCGACGACCGGCCACCGGCAGCGCCTGGGGCCATACACGGTTTTGCCTATCAGGAGACCCCGCATGCCGAATCGCGTCACCCCCTACGAACGGCGCCACGCGCTACGGCGTCCTGGCTCCATCCTCATCGGGCTTTTACTGACTGCCGCCGCGTTTTCGGCCCAGGCCGCCATGGGCTACCCGGGCACGCACACGGACACGACACGCTACCGCTATCCCGTGCTCCTGCAACGGCTCATCGCCGCGGTCAAGGCCCACCACATGGTCGTCGTAGCCCGGGTGAGCGCCAGTCGCGGGGCGGCAGTCCGGGGGATCAAGATCCCGGGGAACGCCGTCGTCATGGTGTTTCGTAACGATTTCGCCGTGACCATGCTCAAAGACAGCGTATCCGCCGGTATCGAGGCACCACTCAGGATCTATGTCACGGCCAATCGTCATGGCACCGCCGACCTCACCTATCGCACGCCGAGCGCGGTCTTCGCCCCTTACCACAATCCCGCGCTGAACCGCCTGGCGCGCACACTGGATCCCATCCTCGCGGCCATCGTGCGTTCAGCGGCCGGGCCGGGGGCCAGACCCGGCCACCTCTCCTGACAATCGCCATGCGCCGGTCGGTGTTCAACCACTCCTGGGTAAGAGCCCGGATGGGGTGTAAGATCGGGCCATGGCGCGCGACTAAGCACGAGGTCCCTCACCTTGCACGGGGACTGCCGTGCCCAGGCGGCCAGGAAGACCCGGGGCATGGCCCTCACGATAACAAGGGCCGCGATACTAAGGGCCTAGGCGAAGGGACGCGCCGCATCATGCTGTCCGGGGACAGTGTTGTCATCACCACTAGCACTCATAAAGGAGTTTCTGATGAAGATAGCGACCTATGCACTGCATACCGCGATGGCCCTGGCTGCAACCGTGGCCCTCACGACGGCGCAGGCGAGCATGAAAAACGCCTGCGGCTCCCAAGGACAAATGATGAAGAAATCCGGCTGCGGCTCCAAAGGCGGCACCATGAAGAGCTCCTATAGCTCCAAAAAAGGTAAAATGAAGAACGCCTGCGGTTCCTAAGGTCGTAACCGGCACCCGTGGCCGCACGGGGCCCTGGCCGCACTTCCCCTCGCTCCCGTCCTTCGGGGCGGGCGGGGTTTTTCCCTGCTTTAATCGACAAGAGGCTTACCCGCTTTAGCGGGTTGAGAGTGTCACGCAAGGCCTCCGGACGCGTGACCGTGAAGCCGCTCGCCGTGCGGTGGTGGCTCGCACTGTTCCTATTCAATCCCGCCACGCCGGCGTGGGCCTGGCCGACCACGGCCTTTCTGAGTCACTACTGGCATAGACCGGTCCCGATCGGGGGACCCTCGCCCCCTCGTTGGCCGGCCTTCGAGACCGCGCTGTCGGCACGCGCCTGCGGCCAATGCCATATCAGTCAATATCGGGAGTGGCGCAAGAGTCGTCACGCCCTGGCCATGGGGCCGGGGGTCATGGGCCAGCTCGCCCAGGCCGGCCTCGGCCGTTGGGCATTCGTGCGCGGCTGTCTGTCATGTCATGCCCCCGCGCGTCGTCAATGGCGTGAGGTCAAGGCGGCCTTGAAAGGCCATCCACTTGCGACCTTCGCGCGCCAAGGCGTCACCTGCGCCGACTGCCATGTGCGCCACTACCAGCGCTTCGGACCACCCCTCGAACCGTATCTGGCGGCCGGGCGCATCGTCCATGGTGGCTTTACCCCGAGCTGGGACTTCACGCGCAGTCGATTTTGCATAAGCTGTCATCAATTCCACCGGGATGGCGCGCGTCTGCATGGCGCCCTTCTGGAAAACGTCTACGGCGAATGGCGCAAGAGCCGTTACGCGCGCGAGGGGGTGACGTGCCAGAGTTGTCACATGCCGGACGGACGCCACAACTTCTATGGCATACACAACCCGCGCTTCGTGCGCCGCGCCCTCACCATCCGCTTCCAGACACAGCCTCTCGGTGCGGACCATGCCCTCATCGCCCACCTCGTCATCACGAATTCGGGAGTCGGTCACGATTTCCCGACCTACACGACCCCTAAGGTGGTCGCCACCATCTGGCAACGCTGCGCGCGCCACGTGTGCCCGGGCAGCGTCCGCCGTCTCGTGATCGGACGGCGCATCAGTCTCGATCTCAAGCATCAATACTTCGATACCCGGATCAAGCCTGGACAATCCCGCGACCTCTCCTATGACGTCAAAAAGGCCGCGCGGGCCACGGCGCTTGCGGCACGCATCATGGTCTACCCCGACGCCGCCTATGTGCGCTTCTTCCGCGCCTATCTCGTGCGCTATACGCTCACCGCAAGCGAGCGGCGCGCCATCCAGCGGGTGCTCGCCCGCGACGAGCATTCGGACTATGTCCTGTGGCAGGCCGATCGCCCCTTGCCGCCACGATAGCCGCCACAAACGGGCAGGGCCGAATGGCTCGAGCCTCAGGCGCCCTTGCCGCGCACCAGGGTCCCGGGGAAACCGGCGTTCTTGACCGCATTCAAAAACACCGCCGGGCGCGTGCGTGCCGGGATGTATTTCACGGTGACGTTCTGCGTCGATTCATCGACGCCCACGCCCATCACGCCCGGCAGGCGGATGAGCGACATGTACACCGCGGTTGCGCACGAATGATTGCTGCATGTCATCCCGGGGATATGGATGACGGCCTGCGCGAAGCGCATGGCGACTGCATGCGCGGACCCGCGGGGACTGATCGCGGCCACGGCGGGGCTCAGGCTCGCTACCGGGCTCAGGGTGGCCATGAGGATAAACAAACGCGTGATCGACTTCATATGAAATGCTCCTAGGGTGTAGTGGGGATGGACGGTACGATCAAGGCGGGTAGCACATAAGGCGCGAGCAGCGTGACCGCGACCAGGGCGGTACCAAACCAGAGCCAGAAGGCCGAACGCCTGGCCCCGGGCGGGCAGCCGCATGCGGCCGCCCGGCGCCGGTCCCGCCAGTAACGGACATGCGCGAACACGAGCAGGCCCAGGGTCATGGCCATGAGCCATGGACGCAGCGGGTCCAGAATCGTAAGGTCCGAGACCCATGCGCCGCCGATGCCGGCCACCACCAGGACGAGCGGGCCCACGCAACAGACCGATGCCAGAAAGCCCGTAACCACCGCCGCCCACAATCCGCGCGGTCCAGTCGTCACCGGTCGAGAACGCGTGCCCTTATCCGCCATCACACCCAAAGCCCTCGCAATAATCGATAAGCCTAGTTCCGTACCTGGGTACGGAATCAAGACCGGCCGATCGGCGCGGCGCGGCGGCAAGCTGCCGCTCGCGCATGACGATCCCCACCTCAAAGCTTGCCCCGGGCATGGCAAAAGGGCTATACAGGAACGACGCCCCGTCAAGCGGCGGGTCGCCATCACCGCGGATAGGACGCGCGCCAGACACCCGCCGCGCCGTACCCGCCCTGCAGGAGACGCGATGTCAGACCCAAAAAACGAGAATCTGCCCATTGAGGACTATGCGCTCATCGGCAATACCATAACCGGCGCGTTGGTTGGCAAAAACGGCTCGATCGACTGGTTCTGCGCCCCACGCCTGGACTCCGCCGCATGCTTTGCCGCGCTGCTCGGTAATCGCGACAACGGCCACTGGCAGATCGCGCCGGCCGACGGCATAGGGACGGTTCGTCGCCGGTATCGCGACGATACACTGATTCTCGAGACCGAATTCGAGACCTCACAGGGCTGTGCGCGTCTGACCGACTTCATGGTCATGAACGGCCACGACTCCGAGGAGCACTGCCATCTCGTGCGCATCGTCGAGGGGGTGAGCGGCTCGATCGACATGGAGATGATGCTCGTCATCCGTTTCTACTACGGGTCCATGGTCCCGTGGGTACGCCGGGTGGGTGATGCGCGGCTCGCGGTCGCGGGCCCCGACAGCCTCCATCTCACCGCCACGGTCCCCGTCCACGGCCATGATCAGACGACCCGCGCGCGGTTCACGCTCACCGCCGGCCAGCGCGAGATATTTCACCTCGGCTACCAACCGACCCATCATACGACCTACGAGCCCCCGGAACCACTCGCCGCGCTGGCCCACACGGAGGCATGGTGGCGTGCCTGGGCGGCACAGGGCCACTACGAAGGCCCGTGGCGCGCCATCGTCATGCGCTCGCTCATCACCCTGAAGGCCCTCACCTGCCGTTCCACCGGGGCCATCGCCGCCGCGCTCACCACCTCGCTACCCGAACAACTCGGGGGGGCGCGCAACTGGGACTACCGGTACTGCTGGCTGCGCGACGCCACCTTCACGCTCTGGTCGATGCTCACGACCGGCTACACCGAAGAGGCCGTGGCCTGGCGCGAATGGCTCATGCGCGCGGTCGCCGGCCATCCGGCCGACCTCCAGATCGTCTACGGTGTGGCCGGCGAACGCTGGATCGGGGAACGCGAGATCCCCTGGCTGCGGGGCTATGAGGGCGCAGCGCCGGTACGCATCGGCAACGCCGCCGCCGATCAGTTCCAGATCGATGTCTATGGTGAACTCATGGACTCCCTGCATCTCGCGCGTAGCGTGGGGCTTGATCCCGAGGCCCATGTCTGGGATATCCAGCGCGCGGTCATGGGGTTCCTGGAGAGCCACTGGCACCTCCCCGATGACGGCATCTGGGAGATGCGCGGGGGACGCCGGCACTTCACCCACTCCAAGGTCATGGCCTGGGTGGCCTTCGATCGGGCGGTCAAGGATGCCACGCGCTATGGGCTCGAGGGACCCGTGGAACGTTGGGAAGAGATCCGCGACACCATCCATGCGGACGTCTGCGCGCACGGTTTCAATGCCGCAAAGAACAGCTTCACGCAGTATTACGGCAGCGAGGCCCTGGACGCGAGCCTGCTCATGATGGCCCTGGTCGGCTTTCTGCCGGCGACCGACGCGCGCATTGTCGGTACCGTGCGCGCCATCGAGAGCGAACTCATGGACGATGGCCTCGTCTTGCGCTATCGCCCGCAGGAATCGGGCGATGGCCTGCCGGGCACGGAAGGGGTGTTCCTGCCCTGCTCGTTCTGGCTGGTCGACAATCTCGTGTTACAGGGGCGGCATAGCGAGGCCCGGCAACTCTTTGCGCGTCTCGTGGGTCTTTGCAACGACGTAGGCCTCTTGTCCGAGGAATACGACCCGGCGGCGCGGCGGCTGGTCGGCAACTTCCCACAGGCCTTCACGCATGTGGCGCTGGTGAATTCCGCGCGTAACCTCGCGGGCGACGGGCCGGCGGCGCACCGCGCGCGCAATCAGTCGCCGGCCGGGGGCGCCGGCGCGCGACGGTAGATACGCGTCAGCCAGATCAGGGTGCGGGCCTCGAAGGCGGGTTCGAAGCCGGCGGCGCGCATCTGCCGGTCGATGGCCGTCGGATCGTGCACGAATGGTCGATAGGTGCTGCCCACGACCCGGAACAGCCCGGCACCGAGGTGCGCGGCGGCGCGATTGAACCAATGCCGTCGCGGGAGGGTCAACGCGCACACCTGCTTGGTGCGCCCTATGGCCGCGGCCATAAGCCCCGGGGCATCCGGGTAGCAGCACACGACCTTGTCGAGCAGCGTGATATCCGCGGCATCGAGCTCAGGGGCCATGATCTGGAAATCCCCCGATACGTATCGCACCCGCTCCGCAAGCCCCTGGCGCGCCGCCAGCGCCCGCGCCTCGGTCAACATCGCCTCGGCAAGATCGACCCCCACCGCCGTGGCCGCCCCGCGCAACAACAGGTGTTGATGCAGATACCCGACCCCGCAACCGATCTCGAGCAGTGACCGGCCGTCAAAGCCGACCTCGCGCAGGCCCGCGACCAGTTGCTTCTGAGTCGCCTCCAGGCCCCGCCGTTCGTAGCGCCGGGTATAGCGCCGCGAGAAGTGCCCGAAACAACGCCCGATTCCGCAGGTCGTACCACCGCAGCATCCTGCCATGCCCACCTCCCGGATCACCGAAGTCTAGGCCGGATCGCGCGCATCCCACAAGCGCGGCCGGCCGCAGTGGCCCGCCCCACGCGGCACCTTTCGCGGCTGCGGCCGTGTCCCGTTACGCCCCGAACACCATCTGCAGGCCGACTGCGATCAATAGGACACCGAACACGCGCTTCAATTGCGCGACCGGCAGGTTATGGGCGAGATGCACGCCGAGCGGCACGACCAGTATGGCGACGGTGGTGAGCGCGGCCAGCGCCGGCAGATAAATATAACCGAGGGTCCCCGGCGGCAGACCGGCGCGGTGCTGACCGGAGAGCGCAAAGCCCATGGCACCAAAGAGCGCGATCGGCAGGCCCAGGGTCGCGGAGATGGCGATCGCGCGGCGCATGTCCACGTTGCAGGCGGTCAGGAACGGGACGGTCAGGCTGCCGCCGCCGATACCGAGGATCGCCGACAAGGCCCCAATGCCCAGACCCACGCCCATGAGCCCGGGGCGCGCCGGCAGATGCCAGTGGGCCGCCGGACGCCAGTTGGCCACGAGCTGCAGGCCGACCAGACCCAGAAACACCCCGAAGACCTCCTTCAACAGGACACCGGGCAGAAAACCCGCCAGATAGCCGCTCGCGAGACTCCCGACCAGGGTGGCAAGCCCGAGCGGCGCGGCCACCGACCAGTCGATCGCGCCCCGCTTCTGCTGCGCGCGGATGGCGGCAAGCGAGGTGAATAAGATGCTCGCAAGCGATGTCCCTATGGCAAGCTTCATGGCAAGTCCCGGGGCGAGATGCTCTCCGGCAAACACGAACACCAGCGCCGGCACCACCACGCTGCCCCCGCCGATGCCGAGCATGCCGGCGAGCAGGCCGGTGGCAAGCCCAAGCCCCATATAGACGAGAATCATGACGACCATACCGCCCCACCCCAAGCACTACAAACACCCTCTCATACCATGCCGCCATAGTCCGCGGCAACGCGGCCAGCCCATACATACACGGTTGCATCCACGTCGCGCCGCGAGCAGAGCGCCTCAATCACGGAACGGGTCCGGATCGTTCATGCCAGCTATCACCGAGTGCAAACCCGAAAGCCAGCGGATCGGATGTCCCTCACCTCATCAAGGACTCGAGGGGGTGAACGACCAAGCCCCGCCCCATACGTAAGCGTTCGCTCCCATCCGCCAGCCGCTAATCGACGAATACCACCGCGCCGTCGCTGCGCGGGTCCGCGCCCCCCGACACCATACCGCCGGCATCACGCATGACAAGTCCCGCATGCCCCACAATCTCATCGAAGGATGCCAGCCGCGACACGACATGGCCGCGCCGTTCGAGCTCATCGAACACGGCGTCCGGGAAACGCGTCTCGATCTTCACGTCATCGGAGGCACTCCCCCAGGTGCGCCCCAAGAGCCAGCGTGGGGCCGCCACGGCCTGCCGGGCATCATCGCCGTAGACGGCGGCCCGCGTGAACACCGCGGCCTGGGTCTGCGGCTGGCCGTCGCCCCCCATGGCGCCATAGGCGAGCACGCGCCCATCGGCGAGCCGTGCGAGCGCCGGGTTCAGGGTATGAAAGGGCCGGCGGCCGGGGGCTATACGGTCGGCGACGCCCGTGAGGGACAGACTCGTGCCGCGGTTCTGCCAACAGATCCCGGTACCCGGCAAGACCACGCCGCTACCGAACTCATGATAGAGGCTTTGGATGAAGCTCACGGCACAACCACGCCGATCCACGACCCCAAGCCATACGGTATCGGCCGGGCCCTCGACGGCACGCCAGGGCGCGGCGCGCGCGGGGTCGATCGCGGAGGTCTCGGCATCGAGCCGCGATGGCACGAGCCACTCGCCCACGTCCGCCCCGGCCTCCAGGAATCGCCCCTTGTGACGATCGCGCACCCGGAAGGCGCGCTTAGTGGCCTCTAGTGCAAGATGGATCATATCCGCGCCCTCGCGCGGGCGTCGATCGAGACCGAGGCGATCGAGGATGCCAAGGATCATGAGTGACAACACCCCCTGTGTGGGCGGCGGCAGGTTATAAAGGGTGCCGAGACTGTGCGCCATGCGCAGGGGTGTGACGACACGCGCCCGGAACGTCCGCAGATCGGCGCACGTCACGGGGCTTGCCACCGCCGCGAGATCGGCGGCGATGCGATCTCCCACCGCGCCTTCATAGAAATCGCGTAGCCCGTGCTGCGCGAGACCGCGCAAGGTCACGGCCAGCGCCGGTTGGCGCAGCGTCGTCCCATGTGCGAGCACGCTGCCATCAGGGGCCAGAAAGTGTGTCCCGAAACCAGGCTGGCCGCGGAGCTCCTCCAGACGCCCCCTGGTGCTCGTAGCCTGACTCGCGCTCACCCTAAACCCGCCCTCGGCGTACTCTATGGCATCTTCCAGGATGCGCCCGAGCGCAAGCGCTGGTCCCTGCCTCTGGGCGAGCGCAAGCTCCCACCCGGCCACCGTCCCGGCCACCGTGTTGGCGGCGAGCGCGCCCCGCGCCGGCATAGCCTCGTGACCTCGCGCCCGATAGATGTCCGGGGTCGCGAGCGCCCCGACCGTGCCGCCCGCATCGATCCCGTAGGGCTCTCGTCCCGGCTCATGAATGAGCCAGAAGCCGTCACCCCCAAGCCCCGTCATGTGCGGGTAGACGACCGCTATCACGGCCGCCGCCGCCACCATGGCCTCTATGGCGCCTCCGCCGTCTTTCAGCACCCGCGCCGCCGCCTGTGCGGCCGCGGCGTGTGGCGCCACCGCCACTGCCCGCGCGCCTCCGCCCTCAGACATCACCCATCCCCCAACCGAAGCCGCCCGGCCTCAACCCTACCATGGTCGAGGCGTAACCGGGCAAGGACCGGGTGCCGGCCGCCCCAGGGCATCCTGGTCTTCGCGGCGGCAACGATCGACACATGAACCGCCCCTTAGCCGCTCCCGCCCCACGCGCCAGGACCCGCACGACAGTCCCCCACAGCCTCACAGAGCTATCGTGCGCGGTCCCGCCCGGGTAAGCCCGGCGGTACGGCCTCGGTCTTGCATCGCGAGGGGCCGGGAGGAAAGGACGGCCGCGTGTGATCCTTGCAAATTGCAACCTTGTGTATTAATAATACGAGTATGATAGTCCGTCGTATCAAAACACAGGTTGTGGAGGCGCTGGAGCGCCAAGCGGCCGTCGCCTTGATCGGCCCCCGGCAGGTCGGCAAGACCACTCTCGCGCAAGACATTGCCGAGGAGCGCGACGCGCTCTATCTTGATCTCGAGAACCCGGACGACCGCGCTAAATTGTCAAACCCGGGGCTTTTTCTAAAACACTACGAGGATCGGCTCGTCGTGCTCGATGAGATTCATCGGACGCCGGAGCTGTTCCAATCCTTGCGCGGGATCATCGACCAGGGCCGCCGGAAAGGTCGCCGGACGGGGCGCTTCCTGGTTCTGGGCTCGGCCTCCATGGACCTGCTGCGCCAGTCCGGCGAGAGCCTCGCCGGCCGCATCGAATATGTCGACATGCAACCTCTTGATGTCACCGAGGTGGGCGGTGGCGAGGGGGTCTACGACCGGCTTTGGGTGCGTGGCGGCTTCCCAGACAGCTTCCTTGCCGGAAACGACCAGGACAGCCTCAAGCGGCGCACGAGCTTCATCCGGACTTATCTCGAACGCGACATCCCGCAACTCGGCCCGCGGATCCCCGCCGAAACCTTGCGACGCCTGTGGACGATGCTGGCGCACATGCAGGGCGCCCCGGTGAACGCCTCACAATTGGCCGCAGGGCTCTCCGTCAGTGCGCCAACCGTCAACAAATACATCGATCTCCTGGTGGATCTCCTGCTCGTCCGGCGCCTGCCGCCCTTGTTTCTGAATATCGGCAAGCGCCTCATGAAATCACCCAGGATCTATGTCCGCGACAGCGGCCTCGTGCATGCGCTCCTTGGGATCGGAGACTACGACGCCTTGGCCGGCCATCCCGTGGTCGGGGCCAGCTGGGAAGGTTTCGTGATCGAGAATCTGCTGTCCGTTGCGCCGGACGGTACCCAGGCAAGCTTCTTCCGAACCTCGGCTGGCGCGGAGATGGACCTCGTACTCGACCTGCCGGGACGCACCGGGCGCTGGGCCATCGAGATCAAGCGCTCAGTGTCAGCCAAGCCCACCAAGGGATTCTATCAGGCCTGCGAAGACCTCGGACCGGCCAAGGCCTTTGTGATCCATGCCGGTACCGAGCGCTATCCATTGTCGAAGGACGCGCACGCCATGGGCGTGCTCGAAATGGCGCAGACACTTCTGCAGCTGGCTTAAGCGACACGCTGAAGAACTTTGGCGCGCGCCCCCGCGCGCACGCTTTGTGGTGAGCACCATCGAAGGGGCTCGTGGCGTGACCGCTATCGACCCCCCACCATCGTGATGGCTCGCCTAAGGGGCTGTTATCGGCGCGTGAACTCATCCGCTCCGTACCCCTGCCTGCGCTGCCAACCCCTCCAGGGCCTTGCGACGCAAGGCATCAGTGCGATTCTTGCAGGCGATCATACCCTGGTCGCGGACGCGACAGTGGGGGCCGATCCTGGGACACGGAATGCCCCTCTCCCGCGGTTGACGATGAAGGGGCGCGAGATATTGATAACACAAGCCGCCGCCTGGGTCGGAAGCTTTGCGTGGATCGGAATGATCGACACGGCGCAGCCCTGATCGATCGCGGTCAGGACCTCCGGGAGCGACCGCTACGCCGAGGTCGGTATGCGCACCACCCCTTGTCGTCATGGACGTCGATCTGCGGGGATTCGGCGCGGGTCTTGGTGCAGTCGACAGCACGGCCCGATCCCCGGGCAAGCGCGATGTCTTCCTTGGAGGACCGTGTTCTCGAGATAGCGGGAGGACTCAGGGAGTCCTCCCTGGCGGGTGAAATTCGGTCTGAGGCCACCCCCAATGAAACGCTGAAGCCGCAATATAGACTGGCCGCGGTGCACGGATGCCGACCGACAATGGGGCCCGATGATATCGGAGGATCCGACATTAAGGGCTGTGCGCGAGGACCCAAAGCCTGAAGTCATCCCAAAGAACGGGGGTTCGGGAAGGCAAGCAACTGATTCCAGGAATTGTGGAAAGCTTGGTGGTCCGCAACAGCTGTTGTATGCCATAGAGAGGGGGGATTATGATGCTTCCTGTAAAATTCACTTGTTACCGCAAGTCGCATGTCGATTCGCGAGCCCAGAAGCATCGCGACCCCCGTCGCAGGGCCGGGCTGCGCCCGGCCCCGATTTGGGTGCCGGACACACGCAGGCCAGACCTTGCGGAGGAATGCCGCCGTCAGCACCCTCTTACCGCACAAGCGGACATGGCGGACGCGGATTGACCGCACTTCGTGGATGAGGCGCTGGCCGACAGGGATGGCGGGAGGGGATGATGCGTGGGGATTTTGTGACCGTCGCCATGCCAGGTGACTTCGGAAAACCACGGCCCGCCATGATCATTCCGGTCGACCCATTCGGCGGACACGCGACCGTACCCATTTTGCCCGTGATGAGCGCGCTCGTTGCGGCCCCACCGCTGCGCGTCACCGTCCAGCCGAGCGCAGAAAACCGTTTGCGGACACCACGCCAAGCGATGGCGGACAACACGATCGCCGTGAAGCGGGACAACATAGAACCGGTCTTCGGGCGCATTCCTGCCGAAACCATGGTCGAGAGTAAGCGGCGCCTGGCGGTCTTTTTGGGTATTGCCACGTGATCCATTTATGGCGCGGCATGCCTCGGCCCGTGGGCATCGCTCTTAGCTTCCCACCCGGCACCGCGCTTACGGGGTCATAAGGCCCCCACAAACAGCCATCAACCCACCCCTTCCTCGCCCGCTGTGCGGCGCGGGGCCTCTTCGGCCGAGATGCCCTGGCACGTATAGCTGAAGATCGACCAGAGTCTTGTGCGCGACTTGGCGGGCGACCCCAAAGATTACGCCATTGTCGCGGGTATTGCGCATATCGCCCATCTGCCGGGGTCGCGCGTCATCGGAGAAGGCGCGGAGCAGCCCTTGCCGTGCCTCGCCATCTCTTATCCTGCCCAGGCACCCCGAGTCGCTTGTGGGTCGGCGTGCTTATGCTGCGCCGGCCGTCCTCAAACATCAGCCCGGCGCGCTCGTGGTGCCGCTTGCCTGGGCGCCTCCGGCAGGCACGCTTACGTGCGTCGCCGGCATCAGCATGGTGCGCCGGTAGAGACCATGGAACATCCACGCACTAAGCCCTACGGCAAGGATAAAGAGCGGGATGAACAGGATCAGCGCCACCGTGTGCCAGATCTGCGTCTCGGAGATGTTCAGATGCAGGAGCAAGACGCACTGGACGAGCGCCGCGAGCCCTGCCACCAACGAGATCGCGATACCAATGTCCATGGGCGCGAGCGTATGCTCGCGGACGATCCAAAGCGACAGACCCATCAAGGCAAGCCCCGCCAGATAGGCGACGATATAGCCGCCGCCCGCGAGCTGGACCTCCGGGTGCTGCCATGCGTTATCCGTGGTATGCGTCATACGATCGCGCCTCGCAGGTAGAGAAAAGTGAACATGAAGACCCACATGACGGCCTGGAAGTGCCAGAAGAGCCGCAGGTTCAGCAGCCGGTAGACGACCTTCTCGCTAAGCCCCGCGAACGCCACCTGGACGAGCATCACGAGCATCCAGGCGATGCCCACCACCACATGCAGGCCATGATAGAACACGAGCGTAAAGAACGCCGACAGATAGCCGCTGCGCTCGGGCGTGGCGCCCATGCGGAATAGATGCAGGATCTCGTGGATATCGACCGACAGGAAACCAAGCGCGATCAAGAGCGCCGCCGCAATCCCGAGCATCACCCCGCCACGATGGCCTCTCTTCAGGGCAATCATGGCAAAACCATAGGCGAGCACGCTCGAAAAGAGCCACACCGTCTCCTTGAAGGCGACCCCCGGATGCGCCACGGTCGCAGCCCACGGACCGCCGGCGGCGTTGACCGCATGCCCGAGGACCGTATAGGCCACAAACAGCGCCGCAAACATCATGGCGTCGCTCAACATATACAGCCAGAACCCCAGGGTTCGCGTCGCTATGGCGTCGTGCCCGTGACCCGACGACCACATCGGACTTTTCTTGGCATCCAGCGTCTCACTTGTCGCTGTGCTCATCAGTTGTTCTCCCGTAATTCGCTATCGTGATCTCACAGAGCGCGGCGCAGAGCCACCCGCCCCGCGCGGCGGCCACGCGCTTAAAGCGTGTGCCGCGCCTCATTATTTACAAGCCCTCGCGAAACGCCGGCACACCACCTATCACATCATCGGTTACCGGGCGTCCGCTCGGGACATCGCGGATGGCGCGCTCCATGCGCTCGACGTCCTTGGCGGCGATGGTGTAGTCGGTATCGCGATCGAAGGACCGGATGACGATGAGCGCTATGACCGCCGCGGTGCAGACCTCGGCCAGCCACCACATGCGCCACACGAGACCGAAGGCAAGCCCTAAGGACAAAATGCCGAGCCACAGCGGGATCGCGGTGTTGCGCGGCATGTGGATGTCCTCGTAGTGCTCCGGGCGTACGGTATCGACCCCATGCTCCACGCGCCACGCGCGCTCGTCACGGGCGTGCACCTCGGGGGTCACCGCGAAGTTGTAGAAGGGCACCGGTGAATGCGTCATCCACTCGAGACTGCGCGACGTCTCCCAGGCATCGAGGCCGGCGCGGTTCTTCGCGCGGTCGCGGAAGCTCACATAGAGCTGGGCGAGGAGCGCCACCACCGACAATACGTAGATCCCGATCCCCACCACCTCGACATCGAGCAACGGCCCCCACTGCGGGAAGGCGATGTAATCGAGGCGCCGGGTCATGCCCATGAAACCCAGCGTGAACATGGGGATGAAGACCACGGCGGTGCCGGCGGTGAACAACCAGAAGAACATCTTCCCGAAGCGCTGCTCGAGGCGGAACCCGAAGACCTTCGGGAACCAGTAGTTCACGCCACCGAATATGGCATAGACGATGAGCAACAGCATCATATGGAAGTGCGCGACCACGAACACGCTGTTATGGACCATGTAGTCGTTGGTCGCGAACGCGTTCATCATGCCGGTCAATCCGCCCACGAGCAGAAGGAACAGGGCCGCCGAGGCCCACATCATGGGCAGTTCGAAGCGCAGGCGCCCGCGGAACATCGTGAACGCCCAATTGAAGACCTTGACGCCGGTCGGGATGCCAACCGCCATGGTGGTGATGCTGAAGAACGCGTTGACCGCCGGCGCCGAGGCCATGGTGAAGAAGTGATGCAGCCACACCCCCCAGGCCACCCCGGCGATGCCAAGCGATGCCAGCACCATGCCCATGTAGCCAAAGAGCGGCTTTTCGGAAAAGGTCGGGATGATCTCCGAGATCATGCCAAACGCCGGCAGGATCACGAAATACACCTCCGGATGGCCCCATATCCAGAAGAGGTCGTTATAGAGCATCAGGTTGCCGCCCAGGCCGGCGGTATAGAAATGCGTGCCGACATAACGATCGAGGGCCAGCAGCGCGAGCGTCACGGAAAGCACCGGGAAGGTCGTGAGGCTGATCAGGTTGGCGCTCAAGGAGGCCCATGTGAAGATCGGCAGCCGTCCCCAGGTCATGCCCGGGGCACGCATCTTGACGATGGTGGCGAGCAGATTGATGCCGCCCAGGGTCGTACCGATGCTGCTCAGCTGAAACGCCCACATCCAGTAGTCGACGCCGACCCCGGGGCTGTAGGGGAGCTCCATCACCGGCATGATCCCGAACCATCCGGCATGCGCGAAATTGCCGACGAACAGCGACACCATCACCAACGCCGCGCCGGCGGCGGTGAGCCACAGGGACACCGCGTTCAGGTAAGGGTAGGCCATGTCACGGGCGCCGATCTGCAGGGGCACCAGGATGTTCATGATGCCGACCAGAAGCGGGGTCGCGGCGAACAGGATCATGATGGTCCCGTGCGCGGTGTAGATCTGACCGAAATGATAGGGCGTGAGATAGCCGTGCAGCGAGTGCAGGTAGCCCGGCGAATGCGGTCCCACCGCCAAGGCCTGCTGGGTGCGCATCATGACTGCGTCTATGAAGCCGCGGAACAGCATCACAAGGCCGATCAGGATATACATGATGCCGATCTTCTTGTGATCGACCGAGGTCAGCCAGTCCCGCCACAGCGTGCGCCACACCCCGAAATAGGTGGCAAGCCCGATCAGCGCGACCGCAAGCAGCGTCGCGAACAGGAAGGTCCCGACGAGGATGGGGTTTTTGTAAGGTATCTCGCTTAACGCCAAGCGGCCCAAGAGCGGGCTCCACGGCCCATCGATATGCACTAGCATGAACGATTCCTCTCCTTAATCTGGGTTGTGGGCGTCACGACGGGCCTGCCGGCGCAGATAGCCCGTCATGTTCTCGGTCATGGCCATCGGCGTCGGGTAGGTCTTGCCGGCCACGGTCTCGGCCACGACCTGCCGGAACAGGCCCGGCTGGACCTGCGAGAAGTAGGCCACACGGTCATGGACGTTGATCGTCGGCCGCGCGACGATATTGAAAGTCGCGTAGGTCAGATGCC
This sequence comes from Gammaproteobacteria bacterium, assembly GCA_028064935.1. The sequence goes on from JAPTWT010000281.1 coordinate 19,365, forward strand.
GGGGCGCGGTCTGAACCTTGGCGACCCAGGCGCCGAACGCCTGGGACGAGACCGCGCGGGTCTTGAAGTCCATCCACGAAAACCCGGCGCCGCTGTAATCCGCGGAGAATCCCTCGTAGGTCCCGATGTGCGAGGCCACGAGCGATTGCCGGACGCGCATGCCGGGCATGACATCGATCATGCCGACCAGCTGTGGGATGTAGAAATCGTTGACCACGGTCGCCGACGTCAACCGGAAACGCACCGGGACGCCCCTGGGGATGACCAGGCGATCGACGGTGGCGATGTGCTGTTTGGGATACACGAACACCCATTGCCAGTCGGTGGAGATGACGTCGACGTCGAGCGGGCCGCGGGCATGGGGAGTACGCAGGGCGCGGGCGATGACCGTCGGGTGATAGGGGTTCACGGCATAGATGGCCTTGACCGAGTAGTAGGACAGGATCCCGACGGTGACGATCGGTATGCCCCAGACGACCGCCTCCAAGACGTTGGAGTGGTCCCATCGGCCATCGTAATGCCCGCGCCCGCCGTCCTTGCGGTAATGGCGCATCGCCCACACGATGAAGATCCCGGTGGGCACGATGATGAGTAGCATGACCAGAACATCGAGGGTCAGGTAATGGTCCTGGGTCGCGGAGATGATCCCCTTGGGATCCAGCATCCAGAAATCATCCCCGCCGCGCTGCTTGACGCAGCCCGCGAGAAGCAAGAGTGGCACAAGAGAAAGGACCCGCCACGCCCGTGATCGCAACCTGTTTGTTGGCATATCTCCGAAAGCCTCATGAATGGGACGGTCGGCGCCCGGGCCCTGCAGGGACCGCGTGCCACCATGCCCGTCGTGTGCGCCGCCCCACGGACCGCCGCAGGGCGCCATCGGGAGTCGGTCTCTACCGCAAGAGAGATAGCCGGCTCAGCGGGCGCTATCCTAAGGGGATAGGAGGCGGGTCGTATTGATACAGATCAGGGACATGGGCGTATTCTTATAGTAAGCCGTACTAATGGACTCGAGATCGACGCCGGCGCGATGCCGGGCGGCGCGGGGACAACCGTGGGGCGCCGCGGTCCGACGCCTCACGGGCGCGCGATCTGAGGCCTTCGTCGTCGGGGCTATAGGGGGTAGGCCGGGACTATAGGTCGCCGGATCGTTTCCGGTGCCTCGCCAACCGCAGCCGGGCAAGAGGGTGCGAGGCGCCGGCGGCCTCGCCCGGCCCTCCTTTGGGGCGCGGGCGGGTGAAAGGGGCGCAGCGCCTGCGTCAGGCGGGGATCGGGGATGTCAGAAGCCGGGCGATGCCCTCGGTATCGGGGTGTTGCACTACCCCGCGCTCGGTGATGAGCGCCGTGATGAGCACAGCCGGGGTCACATCGAAGACCGGGTTCCAGGCACGCGCCCCCGCGGGGCTATGCGCCACCCCCTGGCAGCACAAGACCTCGCTTTCGGCGCGCTCCTCAATGGGAATCCCCCAGCCGTCGGGGGTCGCGGCATCGATCGTGCTGATCGGCGCCACGACATAAAACGGCACGCCATGATGGCGCGCCGACACCGCCAGCCCGTAGGTCCCGATCTTGTTGGCGGTGTCGCCGTTGGCGGCGATGCGATCGGCGCCCACGAGGACGGCCGCGATATCACCTGAGCGCAAGCGCGCGGCGGCCGCGCCATCGGCGAGCACGGTCACCGGCAGGCCCTCCTCCACGAGCTCCCAGGCGGTCAGCCGGGCACCCTGCAACCACGGTCGCGTCTCGTCGGCATAGACCATGCTGATGCCCCCGACCGCGGCCGCGGCGCGCACCACGCCCAGCGCGGTGCCATACCCCCCGGTGGCCAGCGCCCCGGTATTGCAATGTGTCAGCACCCGCGCCTTGGGCGGCAGCAACGCGGCGCCGAGCGCGCCCATACGCCGGTTGGCGGCGATATCCTCGTCATGCAAGCGCCGCGCGGCGGTGAGCAGCGTGGCCACCGGGGGCCCCGCGCCGACGGTCTCCATCACGCGCTCCATGCGATCCAGGGCCCAGCCGAGATTCACGGCCGTGGGGCGGCTTTCGCGCAGCACCGTAAGATCGGCGCGCGCGGCCGCGCGCCAGTCGGTGGGCACGCGCCTATAGGCCTCGGTGACCGCCAGCACCGCGCCATAGGCCGCGGTCACCCCGATCGCCGGCGCCCCGCGCACGACCATGGCGGTGATGGCGGCCGCGACCTCGCGCGCCGTCGCGCACTCTTCATAGCGCAGTGTAGAAGGCAGCACGCGCTGATCCAAAAGTCGCACCGCGCCCTCGCGCCACGCGACGGCGCGCACCTTGTCATAGAGAACCGCATCCACCGCCATTCCTCCGCACGCCCTGGGACACAACGTCCGGCGATGATGCTATCATGACGAAGGTCGCTTTTTCGTTGGGTCTATGGCAAAAAGTCTCGCACAGCCCCCCCCCCCGACCGCCATGGCGGGGCCGCCAGTCGTCGGGGTGCGCGCCCTGTTCGCCTGCGGCGACACATTGCCGACGGCGGCCCGATTGGCACATTCGGGCCATGGCCTGGACCGTGGCAGGCCTTACAGCGGGCGGGGCTCTTTGTCGTCCGCCGCTCAAAGGCGTCGTGGCGGTGGGGCATGCCTGCCGGGAGCTCCTCCACCACAACCCCGTGGACAGCCCGGAGGGCAAGCTGGTGGGACTTTTCAAGAAACGGCCGCGCTCCCGCCACGAACATGTCCCGGCGCCCTCCGATCAGGAACAGTGTCGCGCCGAGATGGCAAGCCTGCGGCCTAACGGCATGCGCATCGTGCCGATCGCGCACCACGAGTCCCCGGTGCGCGATTTTTGCCATTCGTTCGCCCGGCGGGAGGGTGGTCGCATCGTCGCGACCGGGACCTTCCGCGCCAAAACCGCGCACACGCGCTAGACCCCCCAACCACGCGAGGGTTGTCATGGACTTCGATCTTTGCCTGAAGGCCCCCTGGATCATCCCGGTGGAACCACGCGGCGAGGTGCGGCACGACCACGCCGTGCTCATACGCGACGGCCGCATCGCGGCGATCGTGCCGCAGGCGCAGGCCCCGCAGGCGGCGCACACCGTGGACCTCCCCGGACATGTCCTGCTCCCGGGCCTCGTCAATGCCCATACCCACGCCGCCATGACGCTCTTTCGCGGGCTTGCCGACGATCTTCCGCTCCAGCAATGGCTGCATGAGCATATCTGGCCGGCCGAAGGCCGTCATGTCAACGCCGACTTCGCGCGCGACGGCAGCGCGCTCGCCGCGCTCGAGATGATCCAAGGCGGCACCACCTGTTTCGCGGACATGTACTTCTTCGCCGATGAGACCGCGCGCGTGGCAACCAGCGCCGGGCTGCGCGCGGCGCTCGGTCTCGTGGTCATCGACGTGCCGACCGCCTGGGCCCGCGACCCCGAGGAATACCTGAGCCGCGGGATCGCGCTGTGCGACCGATGGCGCCATGATGCGCTCATCACGCCCCTGCTCGCCCCGCACGCCCCCTACTCGGTCTCCGACGAGACACTAAAGCGCATCCGCGTGCGCGCCGACGAGCTCGATATCGCCCTGCACATGCACATCCACGAGACCGCAGGCGAGATCACCCAATCGCTGCAGAGCCACGGCGTACGCCCCCTGGCGCGGCTCGACCGCCTGGGGCTTATCCATGCCAACCTCATGGCCGTGCACATGACCCAGCTTACGGCAGACGAGATCGCGCTGTGCGCCGCGCGCGGGGTAAGCGTGGTCCACTGCCCCGAGTCCAACCTGAAGATCGCCGCCGGTATCTGTCCGGTCCCATCGCTCGTCCATGCCGGCGTCAATGTCGCCCTCGGCACCGATGGCGCGGCCAGCAACAACGATCTCGACATGCTCGGGGAGATGCGCACGGCGGCACTCCTTGCCAAGGGCATGAGCGGGGACGCGACCGCGGTGCCGGCGGCGGTGGCGCTGGAGATGGCGACCTTGAACGGCGCCCGCGCCTTGGGACTTGGCGATGACATCGGCTCGCTTGTGGTCGGCAAGAGCGCCGACGTCATCGCAATCGATTTGCGCGCACCCTCCACCCAGCCTGTCTATGACCCGCTTTCGCAGCTCGTCTATGCCGCAAGCCGTGGTCAGGTGACGCATGCCTGGGTCGCGGGCCGGCCGCTCTTGCGCGACCGACAGGTGCTGACCCTGGACGAAAGGGCGATCATCCGCCAGGCGGCGGCCTGGCGTGATAAGATACGCGCGAGCGATCATGGAGGCCTGTCATGACCCCGGCGCAGAATGCCGACCCCAAAGAACTCCAACGATTCGAGACGGTCGCCGCCCGCTGGTGGGACCCGCAGGGACCGCTCAAGACCCTGCACGGCATGAACCCGTTGCGCCTGCGATTTATCAAGGAGCGCGTCGATCTGGCGGGCCGCAAGGTGCTGGACGTGGGCTGTGGCGGGGGTCTGCTCACGGAGGCCATGACCGCCGCCGGGGCCAGCGTGACGGGCATCGATCTGGCGCACGAGGCGCTGCTCGTGGCGCGCCTGCATGCCATCGAAAACGGTCTTACCATCGACTATCGCGAGACCTCGGTCGAGGACCTCGCCAACACGAGCCCCGCCACCTTTGATGTCGTGACCTGCCTTGAGATGCTGGAACATGTACCCGACCCCGCATCGGTGGTTTCAAGCTGCGCGCGACTCGTGAAGCCCGGCGGCCGGGTGTTCTTCTCGACCATCAATCGCACGCCCAAGGCGTGGTTGATGGCGGTCGTGGGCGCGGAATACCTGCTGAACGTCCTGCCACGCGGCACCCACGAGTACGCGCGCTTCATCCGCCCCTCGGAGCTCGCCGCGTGGATGCGGGCCGCGGGGCTCGCGACCGAGACCATAAGCGGCGTGCGCTACTGGCCGGTGGTCGAGCATTACGCGCTGTCGCCTACGGTCGACGTCAATTATCTCGTGTGTGCACGGCGCGAGGGGCCTTGACGCGCGAGGCCGTACTGTTCGACCTGGATGGCACGCTCGCCAACACCGCCCCGGATCTGGCGCTGGCGCTTATGGCGTTGCGGCCGCCGGGAAGCCCGTCTGTGGACCCGGAACGGGTGCGGCGGGCGACGGCCGTGGGCACGGTCGCGCTCTTGCGCGAAGGGCTCGGCCTTGAGCCGGACATGGCCGACTACGAGGCGACGCGCGCGGCCTTTCTGGCCCATTATCAGCGCCTGATCGGCACCGCCACCGAGCCGAACGCGGGCATGATCGAGGTCCTGGATGCGCTCGAGGCCCGCGGCCTTCCCTGGGGGGTCGTGACCAACAAACCCGAACACCTGGCGGCGCGCGTGCTCGCCGCCCTGGGCCTGAATGGTCGCGCCCGCTGCCTGGTCGGCGGCGACACGCTGGCACGCCGCAAGCCCTATCCCGATCCCCTGCTCCACGCCTGCCGGCTCATGGGTATCGCCCCCGATCGCTGCATCTATGTCGGCGACGACGAAGGGGACATCGAGGCGGCCCACGCCGCCGGCATGCCGGGCCTGGCGGTGGCCTTCGGCTACGCCCCCCCGGACGAAGCCCGGCGCTGGGGGGCCGATGGCCTGTTAATCACCCCCGCCGAGCTTTTGGCCTTCCTTGACTGATCCCGGTCCTTCATAGGCGCAGCCGGAGGTGCAGGTCTCGTGGATCACGACCCGCGCAAGGCCCGGAAGCACATCCGCGAGCCGCCCCCAGACATATTGGGCAAGACATTCGCTGGTCGGATTCTCGAGGCCCGGGATATCGTTCAGATAATGGTGATCGAGGTCATCGAAGATCGGCCGGAAGGCCGCGCCGACGTCGGCAAAATCCATCACCCAGCCGCACCGCGCATCGACCAGCCCGCGGACATGGACGTCGATACGAAACGAGTGCCCGTGCAACCGCCAGCACTTATGGCCCTCGGGCAGGCCGGGCAGACGATGCGCGGCCTCGATCCGGAAGCTCTTGAATATCTCCATGGTCCCCTCCACGACTCACGCCCGGGCGATTTTAAGCGCCATCAGGGCATCGACATCGAGCATGCGGCCCGCAAACGCCGTCCCGGACAAACGGACCATCGGCCGGTCCGGTTCGCCCAGGTGATCGACCACGAGCAGCGCTGCCGAGAAATCCTGCGCGCGCGTATAGTCGGTGACCGTCACGATGGTATCCAGGCCGGCGCCGGTGGCGGCGCGCAGACCGTTCTCCGAGTCCTCGAAGGCCAGGCAATCGCCGGCCGGCAATCCAAGCCCCGCCAGGACATATTCATAGACATCGGGCGCCGGCTTCTTGGCCGCCACGCAATCGCCGGCCCCCACGGTATGAAACCAGCCGCGCGCCTGGGGTCCGAGCGCCGCCCATATCGGCTCGAGATTCTTTTCCGTGGTGGTCGTGGCGATCGCAAGCTTAAGGCCCCGGTCGCGGGCCTCGGTGAGCAATCGCCGTATGCCCGGGCGCAAAGGCACCCCTTCGGTATTCAGGAGATCGCTGTAGATATCGGTCTTGCGCGCATGCAAATGCCATATAAGGACGTCCAGATCGCCCGCGGGGCGCAAATCGGGCCGGACGCACGTAAAGAAATGGAGGAGCCGCTCCTTGCCCCCGGTGATGCCAAGCAATCGTCCGTAAAGCGTCTCATCCCACACCACCGGCAGGCCCTCGGCCGCGAACGCGCGGTTGAATGCCACGCGATGCCCATCCCGCTCGGTATCGGCCAATGTCCCGTCCACATCAAAAATCAGTGCCTTCAGCATCTCGTCCCCTATTTCAAGGTATCGCTCAAAACCGGCCACGCCCCCGCCCGTCGGACCCTTTCTTGCATGCCCCTGTGCTTTCTGGTATAGATTCGCGCTTGCTCGCAAGCCCTACCATTGTCTCGAGCGCAGGAGTAATCGATGGCGGTCACGAAGAAGAAGGAAGTTCAGACTCTGCTGCATGGCATAAAGCCTTATTCCGTCGCCGAGGGCGAAGAATACATGAATAGCCGCCAGCGCGAACACTTCCGCAAGGTTCTGCTCGCCTGGAAGGCGGAACTCATACAGGAAGTCTCGCGCACCATGCACGCCATGCAAGACGAGACCGCCAACCATCCGGACCCGAATGATCGCGCGAGCCAGGAAACCGACATGTCGCTGGAGCTGCGCAATCGCGAGCGCGAGCGCAAATTGATCAAGAAGATCGACGAGGCCGTGAGTCGCATCGATGCCGACGATTACGGGTATTGCGAGAATTGCGGCGTGGAAATCGGCGTGCAGAGGCTCGAGGCGCGACCCACCGCCACCTTGTGCATAGACTGCAAGACCTTGGACGAGATCCGCGAAAAACAGATGGCTTGAGGGTGCGGGGCGGCCCGCGGGTGCGCACCGGCCCCTCGCGCCGTGACGTCACCCGGGAGAAACGGACTCCGGGTCGGCCGGTCGCCACAGGCCTGGTTATGAAAGGACCGAGGGGTCGGCTGTGATACACGCCTTCATCCATGCCCTGGCCGGCGCGATGCTGCTCATGATCCGCCAGACGGGCTACATCGGCATAGCGGCGCTCATGATGCTGGAGAGCGCCTGCATCCCCATCCCCTCGGAGGTCATCATGACCTTCTCGGGCTATCTGGCGTCGACCAAGGCCCTGGGCCTTTTCGGGGTCATAGCGGCCGGCACCATCGGCAACGTGGCAGGCTCGCTTGCCGCCTATGCCCTCGGGGCCTACGGCGGGCTGCCGTTTTTGCGCCGCCACGGCCGCAAGATCCTGATATCGCCCCACGACCTCGACTCCGCGCACGCCTGGTTTGCGCGCCACGGCCACGCGGCGGTGTTCCTAGGCCGCCTGCTGCCCATCCTGCGTACCTTCATATCGCTGCCGGCGGGCGTGGCGCGCATGCCGCTTGCGGCGTTCATCGCCTATTCGGCGGCCGGCTCCCTCGTCTGGTGCGCGGTTTTGGCATGGGTCGGTCTGCGCCTTGGTCAACATTGGCAGGCGCTCTCGCCCTATATGCACGGCGTGGATAATGCCGTGGCCGGCGGCCTTATGGTGTTCCTGGTCCTTGCCGTGCGCCGCCATCGACGCGCGGCTCGCAAGCCCCCTATCGCCGGTGATCAACGAAAGCCAGGGGCCGAATCCAACGAACGGATCTGATATCGGGAGATAAACCTTGGCCCACGAATCGCGCGATCCCATCGAGTCGCTTTTTACCGAAAACCGTCTGTTTCCCCCGCCGAAGGACTTCGGGCGCGGGGGGGCCATGACCGAGGAACTCTACCGACGCCTACTCGCCGAGGCCGAAAGCGACTACGAGGGCTTTTGGGCGCGACGCGCGCGCGAGGAGATCGACTGGATCAAGCCCTTCACGCGCACCTTGGACGGGGACAATGCCCCGCATTATCGCTGGTTCGACGATGGCGTCCTGAATGTCTCTGTCAACTGCCTGGACCGACACATCGCGCAGCGTGCCGACAAGCCGGCCATCCTCTTCGAGGGGGAGCCTGGGGATGTGCGCATCCTGACCTATCGGGAGCTGCTGGCCGAGGTCGGGCGCTTCGCCAACGCCCTGCGCGCCCAGGGCATCAACACCGGTGACCGGGTGGTGATCTACATGCCCATGGTGCCGGAGGCGGTGATCGCCATGCAGGCGTGCGCGCGCATCGGTGCCATCCATTCGGTGGTATTCGGGGGCTTCTCGAGCGAATCCCTGAAGGACCGCATCAAGGACGCCGGGGCGGTCGCCGTAGTGACCGCCGATGGCGGGCATCGCGGGGGACGCATCATAGGGTTGAAGGCCATCTGTGACCAGGTGCTAGACGAGTGCCCGACGGTACGCACGGTGTTCGTGCTCAAGCGCGCCGGTAATGCCATCGCCTGGCGCCCCGGGCGTGATATCTGGTGGCACGAGGCGGTGGCCGATGTGAGCGCTGACTGCGCCCCGGTGGCCGTGGGCAGCGAACACCCGCTGTACCTGCTCTATACCTCGGGGTCGACGGGACAGCCCAAGGGCATACAGCACGCCAGCGCCGGCTATCTCCTCGGGACCATCCTCACCATGCGCTGGGTGTTCGACATCCGCGAAGACGATGTCTTCTGGTGCACGGCGGATGTGGGCTGGGTGACCGGTCACAGCTATGTGGCCTACGGGCCGCTCGCGTGCGGCGCGACCATGGTCATGTACGAGGGGGCCCCGACCATCCCCGACCCGGGACGCTTCTGGGACCTCTGCGAACGCCACCGGGTCAGCGTCTTCTATACCGCACCGACCGCCATCCGGGCCTTGAAAAAACACGGGGACGATTACCCGCGCCGTCATGACTTAAGTCGCCTGCGACTGCTCGGGAGTGTGGGTGAGCCCATCAATCCGGAGGCCTGGATGTGGTATTACCAGGTCATAGGCCAGGGCCGATGCCCGATCGTCGATACCTGGTGGCAGACCGAGACCGGGGTCCATATGATCGCACCCATCCCCGGAATCGTGGCTTTGAAACCCGGGTCGTGCACACGACCGCTCCCCGGGATCGTGGCCGACGTGGTGGATGCCGAGGGTACACCCGTGACCGCCCCCGACGAAGGCGGCTTCCTGGTGATCAAGCGCCCGTGGCCATCGATGTTGCGTACGGTCTGGGGCGACCCCCAGCGCTACCGCGAGACCTATTGGGAGCGCTTCCAGAACCGCTACTATGTGAGTGGCGACGGGGCGCGACGCGACGCCGACGGCTACTTTTGGGTCATGGGGCGGGTCGACGACGTGCTCAAGGTCTCCGGTCACCGCCTGGGGACAATGGAGATCGAGTCGGTGCTCGTGGCCCACCCCCTGATCGCCGAGGCGGCGGTCGTCGGGCGGCCCGACGAATTGACCGGCGAGGCGATCTGCGCCTTCGTGGTGCCGCGCGGGCCAAGGCCTGAAGGCGAGGAACGCGCCTCGCGCATCGCCGAGCTGCGCGCCTGGGTGGGCGAGAAGATCGGGCCGATCGCCAAGCCCGCGGACATCCGCTTTGCCGACAACCTCCCAAAGACCCGCTCCGGCAAGATCATGCGCCGCCTGTTGCGCGCCGTGGCGCGCGGCGAGACCGTGGATGAAGATATCTCCACGCTCGAGAACCCGGACATCATACGCCAGCTCCAGGGGCACGATTCGGAATGACGCCCTTTAGGGCCCCGGTCTGGGCCCGCAATCCCCACGCCCAGACCGTGCTCGGGGCGCTGAAAGACCGCGCCCGCGGCGAGGTCTTGACGCGCGAGCGCGTGACGCTGCCCGATGGGGATTTCCTGGACCTGGACTGGCTCACGCCCTCGCCACGCACGGGCCCCACGGTGCTCATACTCCACGGGCTTGAAGGCTCCTCGCGCTCCCCCTATATCACGCGCCTCTTGCGTCATTGTCGGGGCGCCGGCTGGAGGGCCGTCGTCATGCACTTTCGGGGATGCAGTGGCGAGCCCAACCGCCTCCCGCGAGGCTATCATGCCGGCGAGACCCAAGATCTCCAGGCGATCGTCGATCTCTTGACGCGCCGCCACCCCGAGGGCGTGTGCGCGGTCGGCTATTCGCTCGGGGGCTCGGTGCTATTGAAGTGGCTCGGCGAGCGCGGCGAACAGGCGCCGCTCAAGGCCGCGGCCGCCGTCTCGGTACCCTTCGAGCTCGCGAGCGCCGCGCGTCGCCTGGACAGCGGGCCATCGCGCCTCTATCAATGGGTACTGTTACGCTGGCTAAGGCGCTCGCTGGCACGCAAGGTCCGGGCGCGGGGCGGCGACGTGCGGTTTCTGAAGGCGCTGCGCGACTTCCGGGCCTTCGATGGTGCGGTGACCGCCCCCCTGCACGGCTTTCGTGACGCCGACGACTATTACCGGCGCGCCAGCTGCCGTCCCTATCTTCGTTATATCAGCGTCCCGACACTGCTCGTGCAGGCCGAAGACGACCCGTTCCTGATGCCCGGCAGCACACCCACCGCGGGCGAACTCGCGAGCGCGGTGCGCCTGGAGCTCTATGCGCAAGGGGGGCATGTGGGCTTCATTGCCGGAGGTACCCCGTGGGCGCCACGTTTTTGGCTGGACGACCGCCTGGGGGCCTTTCTCGGGCCTTACATGCATGAGGCCCGCGTGAGTCCGCGGGCCTCATAACCCAGCCGCTCAGGGCTTCAGCAGATCAAAGCCGTGCTGCTCGAGCTGCATGATGCGGATCACGCCGCCCGGCACCACCGCCGCCTGCGGCAGGAGCTTCGGGAGATGCCCGGTCTTGGCCTTGATCCCGAGCATCGTCATATGACAGGCATCGAACTCCACGCCCTGGGCATTCAGGCTCTGCACGCGCAGCTTGAGGGGGCTGTTGGCAAACAGCATCTTGAGCCCGGGCCCATAGGCCACGACCACGATCTGGATCTTGTCGGAACCAAAGTAATTCAACACATTGGCGACGTTCGAGAGCGCGAGACTCCAGCGATGCGGATTGCCTTGATCGACCTGCACGACCAGATGCTCCTTGGCGAACGGGTGCGAATGGATGAATTGCGGCTTATTGAAGTCGTAATGATGGAATAGCGTCCAGTTCTCGGCCAGGGCCGGCACCGCCAGAACCCCGGAGGCCAGGATCACGAACAACCATTTGCGCAGGACTGCCATTTTACGTAGGGCTGCCATAGAACCTCTTTTGAGCGTGGTGTGGGTCATCCTGGGGTGGTTCAGGCAATCCTGCTCGACCCCCCTCGTATTATCGCCGGCGCATTCCCGCGCCCGCCGCCAGTTAGTCGCCCTACCGCCGCCGGATCTTACGCCGGCGGGTGCCCCGGATCGGGCCCCCCGGACCCTCCGGCCCGGGCGCCACCGATACCCGCCGCCCTCAGGGCCGCGTGCCGACTACCACCGCCTCGCGCCCTTCCAGGAAATCATAGACCTCGGGCACGAGGCCCGCGCCCCGGAAGGCCTCCGCGATCTCGGAGGGACTCAGGAAATGGTTGCCCTGGACATGTTCGGTCAGGTTCTGGAAGGCCACCATGCGCCGTCCCGGTTCGCGTAAGGCGGCGCGGTCCGCGGGCCAATGCGGCTCCCATATGACCGCCGCGCCCCCGGGCTTCACGTGATCATGCAATATTCGGAACACCGTATCCTTTTCGTCCCATACGTGATGCAGGGCGCGATTGAGCGCGATGATGTCGGCCGGCTCCGGGCTCTCGAAACCATAGATGTCGCCCTTGGCAAAACGCACGCGGTCAGCAAGACCCGCGGCCTCGGCGCGCGCCTGACCCTGCCGGATGTTCTCATCGAAGCCGTCGATACCAAGGCACCGCAGGCCCGGATAGGCGCGCGCCAGGCGCATGAGATACCAACCGTTGCCGCAGCCGAGGTCTATGACGAATCCACCGCGTCCCGCCGCCCGTTCATAGACGGGAACCGCCGGCATAATGGTCTTTTCAAAGACCGGCCCGAACTGGGCCTCGAGCATGGGCCCAAACCATGGGAGGATGGTGGCGCGCTCGGCGAGCACCGACTCCCCGGGACGTTCCCCGGTCTTCATGAGGCCGGCGGCGCGCTCGGCGATATGCGCCGTCAGCACCTCCTGGACGGCAAAGGGCATGAGCGTCCCGGGCGCCTCCGGCAGGAACGCCCGTCCGAGCTCGGTCAGCACAAACCCTCCCGGTTCTTCATCCAGAATCCCGAACGCATAGGCCGCGTCGCACCAGCGCACGACATAGCCCTCATCCGCGCCCGCGGCCTTCGCAACCGCCCTGGCATCGGCCCGGCCGAGGGCCGCCATGGCCTGCAAAAGTCCGCCGCTCAGGCCCACATAGGCGGTCGCCAGGCGCACCGCGCCTTGCATGTCTTTCATGATGGTCTCGCGCAGACCAAGAGACGCGGGAGCGCCTTCCATAATTCCCTCCTCGCCACAGTTTCTATCACGGGCCGGTCATTGGCCCCAAAAATGACAGGGGGCGCGCAGAGTGATCCGCCGCCCCCTCTCCTATCGCGCTGCCGCGTCGAGCCGCTCGCTAGCCGCCCTCCACCGCCTTCATGCTCAAGCGGATGCGGCCCTGCTTGTCGACCTCCAGGACCTTCACGCGTACCGTCTGACCCTCGGCGAGCTTCTCGCTCACGTTCTCGACACGCTCATGGGATATCTGCGAGATATGGACGAGCCCGTCCTTGCCCGGAAGGATGGTGACGAATGCCCCGAAGTCCATGAGCTTCGCCACCCGCCCTTCATATACCATGCCGACCTGCACCTCGGCTGTGATCTGCTCGATGCGGTGACGCGCCTCCTGGCCCGCGGCGTTGTCCACGGACGCGATCTTCACGACCCCGTCGTCATCGATATCGATGGTCGCACCGGTCTCCTCGCACAGGGCGCGGATGGTGGCGCCACCCTTGCCGATCACATCGCGGATCTTTTCCGGATTGATCTTGAAGGTGATGATGCGCGGCGCATACTCGGACATCTCCTGGCGCGCCTCGCCTATCGCTCCGTTCATGATGCCGAGGATATGCAGCCGGCCGTCGCGCGCCTGCTTCAGGGCGGTATCCATGATCTCGCGGTTGATCCCCTCGATCTTGATGTCCATCTGCAAGGCGGTCACGCCCTCGGCGGTCCCGGCCACCTTGAAGTCCATGTCGCCCAAGTGATCCTCGTCGCCCAGGATATCAGTCAGCACCGCGAACCGGTCGTCTTCCTTGATGAGCCCCATGGCGATACCCGCCACCGGCGCCTTGGTCTTCACGCCGGCATCCATCAGAGACAGGCTGGTTCCGCACACCGTGGCCATCGAACTCGAACCGTTCGACTCGGTGATCTCGGAAACGACGCGCAATACGTAGGGGAACTCCGCCAGGTCCGGCAGCACCGCCGCGATCGCGCGCTTGGCCAACCGCCCATGGCCGATCTCGCGGCGCTTGGGGCTGCCCACCCGCCCGGTCTCGCCCACTGAGGATGGCGGGAAATTGTAATGCAGCATGAACGGGTCCTTGCGCTCGCCCTCGAGGGCATCGATCATCTGTGCGTCGCGTCCCGTACCAAGTGTCGTGACCACCAGCGCCTGGGTCTCGCCGCGCGTAAAGAGCGCCGAACCATGCGTGCGTGGCAACACACCGGTGCGGATCGTGATCGGGCGCACGGTCTTGTTGTCGCGCCCATCGATACGCGGTTCACCGCTCAGGATCCGCCCGCGCACGATGCGCTTCTCGAGCGCCCCGAAGGCCGCGAGCACCTGATCGGCATTGGGCTTCGGGGCCTCTCCGGCAAGCTCCGCCACCGCCTTGTCGCGCAACTCCGCCACGCGATCCTGGCGCGGCAGCTTCTCGCGGATCTGATAGGCGGCCGTGAGCTCGGCGCCGATCGCGGTGGCAAGCACCGTGGCAAGCTCGGCATCCTTCGCCGGCGGCGTCCAGTCCCAAGGCTGCACCTTGGCCTCGGCCACCAACTCGTCGATGGCCTGGATTACGGCGCGCATCTGCTCATGGCCGAACAGCACCGCCCCCAACATCACATCCTCGGGCAGGACCTTGGCCTCCGACTCCACCATCAAGACGGCGTTCCGGGTGCCGGCCACCACCAGATCGAGCGCCGAGGTGGCGAGATCCGACATCCCCGGGTTCAGAAGGTATTGGCCGTCGCGATAACCCACGCGCGCCGCCCCCAAGGGACCCTTGAACGGCATGCCCGAAAGCGACAGCGCGGCCGACGCCCCGATGAGCGAGATGATGTCGGGATCGATATCGGGATCCAGCGACATCACGGTGGCGATAATCTGTACTTCATTGGTGAACGACTTCGGAAACAGCGGGCGGATCGGGCGGTCTATGAGGCGGGAGGTCAGGATTTCCTTTTCCGAGGGGCGCCCCTCGCGCTTGAAAAATCCTCCGGGGATACGTCCGGCGGCGTAGGAGCGCTCCTGGTAATCCACGGTCATTGGAAAGAAGTCGCGATCGGGCGCGGACTGCCGCATGCCCACCACCGTGACCTGCACGACCGTGTCACCCATGCTGGCCATGACGGCGCCCGTGGCTTGGCGGGCAATCTCCCCGGTTTCGATCTTGACCGTATGGTTGCCATACGGGAACGTCTTTGTGATTTTACCCAACGCGCTTGTCCTCCGCTTCGATGCTCTTTTGGGGTGTTTCGCCCTACTTGCGCAGGCCAAGTCGCGCGACGAGGTCGCGGTAACGACCGGTATCCACGCGTTTTAGATAATCGAGGAGCTTACGCCGCTTGCCGACCATGCGCAGAAGACCCTGGCGCGAGTGGTTGTCCTTCTTGTGGACGGCGAAGTGCTGCGAAAGCTCATCGATATGGGCCGAGATCAGCGCCACCTGTACCTCCGGGGATCCGGTGTCGGCCTCGCCCCTCCGGTATTCCTTGATTACCTGCGTCTTTTTTTCGACCGTGAATGCCATACCGCCCTCGCTGACCCGAAATATTCCGAGAAAAGGATAAACCGCTATTCTAACCGCGTGCGTCCATGGGCTCAACATGCGCAGGCGCCCCGACCCATAGGCGCTTGGGGCGGATCTCCCCGGCCGCCACCGACCACCCGATACCGAGGAACACCCCCGAATCGTCATACAAACGGACCCAACCCTCCTGTTCCCGGCCACCGATGTGCACGCCTTGCCCGCGCATGACGGCGCGCGCCAGGAAGCCCGGCAACACCACCGACGGCAGACCGGTGAGCGCGGCGTCACTCTCGAGCAAGGCGGTATCGAGGCCGACATCCGCGAGCGCCACGGCCTGATCGATGGTAAAACGCCCGACCGCGAGCCGGCGCAACTCCGTGACATGCCCCCCGCAGCCCAGGGCCTCACCGAGATCGTGGGCCAGGCTGCGCACATAGAAACCCTTGCCGCAGGCGACATCGAGCGTGAGCACCGTATCCTGGCGATCGATGATCTCGATGCCGGTCACGACCACGCTGCGGCTTTCGGGCTGCGCCTCGTCACCGCGCCGGGCCCGCTCGTAAAATGGCCGGCCACCCTGCTTGATCGCCGAAAACCGGGGGGGCGTCTGATCGATGCGACCAATGAAACGACCCACCGCCTCGCGCAGGGCGGCATCGGACACCGCCACCGGGCGGCGCGCCACGACCTCGCCCTCGCGATCATAGGTCGTGGTGCTCACCCCGAGCGTGATCGCGACCCGGTAACGCTTATCACTGTCGACCAGAAACGAGGCGGCCTTGGTGGCCTCGCCAAAACACAGCACCAGCACGCCGGTCGCCAACGGGTCGAGGGTCCCCGTATGCCCGCCCTTGCAGGCGCGCAGGCGGTGGCGCGCCTGCGCCAAGGCCTGCGTGGAGCTAAGGCCCAGCGGCTTGTCGAGGACCAGCAGGCCGTCACGGCGCGCGCACGGGGCCTTCATCAGCCGTCACCCTCCTCGCCGCGTTCACGACGCGCGCGGTCGAGAAGCGCATCGATCCGGAAGCCCTGGTCGACCGAGGGGTCGTAGGCAAACACCAGATTGGGCACGATGCGCAACCTGAGCCGGGAGGCGAGTTCGCGGCGCATGCGCGGTACCGCGGCATTCAATTGCGCCACGGCCTCGCGCGCCGCGGCCTCGCCCCGGTAGTGCGTGACATAGATGCGCGCCTGCTTCAGATCCGGGCTGACATCGGCCTCGGTGAGCGCCGCCGAGCGCACCTGTCCCTCATCGATCTCGCTCAGCACCCATTGCGCGGCCTCGCGCAACACGAGCGCGCCGACCCGCGCGGCGCGCGATCCGGATTTGGGCGCGTGACGTCTCAAAGGGTCCGGGCGACCTCGACCCTTTCATAGACCTCGACCTGATCGCCGGCCCGGATGTCGGAATAATTCTTCAAGGTGAGGCCGCACTCCATGCCTGCCTTGACCTCCGAGACATCGTCACGGAAGCGCCGCAGGGACTCGACCTCGCCATCGTAGATGACCACGTTGTCACGCAGCACGCGCGCCTGCCGGCCGCGCCGGATCACCCCTTCGCTCACCTGGCAACCCGCCACGGTCCCCGCCTTCGAGGTCCGGAATACCTCACGGATCTCGGCGCTGCCCACCACGTCCTCGCGGAACTGCGGCTTCAGCATGCCGGCCATGGCGGCCTTCACCTCATTGACCGCGTCATAGATGACGTTGTAATAGTGGATATCCACGCCTTCCGAATCGATCAGGCGCCGGGCACCACCGTCGGCGCGTACATTGAAGCCGATGATGATGGCGTTGGAGGCGACCGCCAGATTGACATCCGATTCACTGATGCCGCCCACCATGCCATGCACCACACGCACCTTCACTTCATCGGTCGAGAGCTTCTCGAGCGCCTCGGTGAGGGCCTCGACCGAGCCCTGGACATCGGCCTTCACGATCAGCGTCAAGGTCTTGACGTCGCCGTCTTGCATCTGCTGGAACATGTTGGACAGCTTCGACGCCTGCTGGCGCTGGAGCTTGACGTCCTTGTACTTGCCCTGGCGGAAGAGCGCGATCTCACGGGCCTTGCGCTCGTTTTCGACGCCGCTCACCTCGTCACCGGCATTGGGCACGCCCGAAAGCCCCTGCACCTCGACGGGTATCGACGGGCCGGCCTCCTTGATCAAACGGCCGATCTCGTCGGTCATCGCCCGTACACGCCCCGACTCGCGCCCCGCCAGGATCACATCGCCCTTACGTAGAGTGCCTTCCTGGACCAATATGGTGGCCACCGGACCCCGGCCCTTGTCGAGCCGCGCCTCGATGACGATACCGGTCGCCATGGCATGGCGCACGGCGGTAAGCTCGAGCAACTCGGCCTGCAGCAACACCGCATCGAGCAGGTCTTCGATCCCCTGACCGGTCTTGGCCGACACCGGCACGAAGATGTCCGACCCACCCCACTCCTCGGGCACCACCTCGTGCGTCACCAGCTCCTGCTTCACGCGCTCCATGTCGGCCTGCGGCTTATCGATCTTGTTCACCGCCACCACGATGGGCACGCCCGCCTCGCGGGCATGATGGATGGCCTCGACGGTCTGGGGCATGACCCCGTCATCGGCGGCCACCACCAGAATGACGATGTCCGTCACCTTGGCGCCGCGCGCGCGCATGGCGGTGAACGCCTCATGGCCTGGCGTATCGAGGAACGTCAACATGCCCTTGGGCATCTCGACGTGATAGGCACCGATATGCTGCGTTATGCCGCCCGCCTCGCCGCTTGCGACCTTGGTCTTGCGGATGTAATCGAGCAGCGATGTCTTGCCGTGATCGACATGGCCCATGACCGTGACCACCGGCGGGCGCGGCTCGCGTGCCCCCTCCTCGTGATCGCCGACCTTCAAGGCCGCCTCCGGATCGTGACTACGCGCCTCGTGGGCCACGTGCCCGAGTTCCTCGACCACGATGGTCGCCGTCTCGCGATCGAGGACCTGATTGATCGTGACCATCATCCCAAGCTGCATCAAGACCTTGATCACCTCCACGGCCTTGATCGACATCTGCTGGGCAAGCTCGGCCACGGTAATGGCCTCCGGCAGATAGACATCCCGCACCACGCGCTCGGTCGGCATCTCGAAGGCATGCTGGCCACTCATACTCGTGACCACGCGCTTAGCCCCCGATGCCCCGCGCGACGGCGGACCGCCCGGCCGCCCCTTCTGCGGCTTGCGATCCCCGCCCGAAGGCCGGGCCGCCGGACGCTCCCGGCGCTCGTTGCGCCCACGCTCCGGGCGGGTATCCTTACGTACGGTACGATTTTGCGGCGGTTCCTTCGCCGCCGGCGGTTCCGCGACCGGAGCCGGAACGGGTTCGGACACGGGTGTCTCCGCGACCGGCTCCTCGGCCACCGCCTCGACCGGCGCGGCCTCCGTAGGCTCGGGAGGCGTCACCGTGACCGGCGGCGCCTCGGGCTCCGCGGCCGACTCGACGATGGCCTCCTCGACCTCGGCGGGCGGGGCCTCCGGCTCGCCAGGCGCCGGGCGCTTGACGAAGGTCCGCTTCTTGCGCACCTCGACCTGCACGGCGCGGCTCTGGCCGAACCGCGAATTCTGCATGATCTTGCTCGTCGACTTTTGCGTGAGCGTGATGCGCTTGGCCTCCGGCTCCCCCGCGCCGTGATGCGTGCGCAGGAAGTTCAGGAGCGCCATCTTCTCGTCATCGCTCAGGGGGTCGCCGCTTTTCTTCCCAGCAATCCCTGCCGCGACCAGCTGCTGAAGCAGCTTGTCCGGCGCCACACCGATCTGTTCGGCAAAACTTTTGACTGTCGTTTCAGGCATCGAATGAAATCCGTCAGGCCCCCTGGCTCTGGTCCGCGAACCAAGGCGCGCGCGCTGCCATAATGAGGATGCGGGCCCGCTCCTCATCCAACCCCTCTATTGCCGCCAGATCATCGACCGACTGATCGGCGAGCTCCTCCATCGTCTTTATTCCGTGGCTCGCCAACAGGCGCGCCGTATGCTCGTCCATCTCCACCATGCCAAGGAGGTCGTCGGCGGGCTCCGCCATGTCGATCTTTTCCTCGAGCGTTATGGCGCGCGTGAGCAGTATGTCACGCGCCCGGTCGCGCAACTCATCGACCTGCGCCTCGCTCAAGCCCTCGACCGACATCATCTCCTGCTTCGGGACATAGGCGACCTCGTCCAAGGTCATGAACCCCTCGCGCACGAGCAGCTCGGCGGTCGCGGGCTCCATGCGCAGCTGCTCGACGAACATCTGCACGGCATTGGCCGCCTCGGTCTCGCCACGCACCGAGGCCGTTTCCTCGGTCATCACATTGAGCTCCCAGCCGGTCAACTCGGACGCCAGCCGCACATTCTGGCCGCCGCGGCCGATCACCTGCGACAGCTGCGACTCGTCGACGATGACATCCATGCTGTGCAGCTCCTCGTCGACCACAATCGAAAGCACCTCCGCCGGCGCGAGCCCGTTGATGACGAATTGCGCCGGGTCCGGAGACCATTGGATGATATCGACCCGCTCACCCCCCAACTCGTTCGATACACTCTGCACGCGCGAGCCGCGCATGCCCACGCACGCCCCTATGGGGTCGATACGCGGGTCCTTGGAATTCACCGCAATCTTGGCACGCAGTCCCGGATCGCGGGCCGCGCCGTGAATCTCGATCAGCCCCTCGCCGGCCTCGGGGACTTCGAGCTTGAAGAGCTCGACGAGCAGCTGCGGGCTCGTGCGACTCAGGAACAATTGCGGCCCGCGCGGCGCCGAATGGACGTCTTCCAGATAGGCGCGCACCCGGTCTCCGGGACGCAGCCCCTCGCGCGGGATCATCGCCGACTTCGGCAGCAGGGCCTCGGCGGTGCCGAGATCGATGATCGCGTCCCCGCGCTCCAGGCGCTTCACGACGCCCGTGACGAGCTCGCCCTGGCGGCCCTTGAACTGGTTCACGATCTGCTCGCGCTCGGCCTCGCGGACCTTCTGCACGATCACCTGCTTGGCGGCTTGAGCGGCGATACGGCCGAAATCGGCCGCCTCGATCGGCTCTTCGATGTACTCCCCCACCTGAATATCGGCCTGGCGCTCGCTTGCCTGTGCCAGGCGCATCTCGCGCCCCGGAAACTCGAGCGTCTCCTGCTCATCGGGCACGACCAGCCAACGCCGGAAGGTGTCGTACTCCCCGGTCTTTCTGTGGATATGGACACGGGCGTCTATGTCTTCCTTGTGGCGCTTGCGCGTAGCCGTCGCCAGCGCCGCCTCGAGCGCCCCAAAGATGATCTCGCGATCGACATTCTTCTCGCGTGAAACCGTCTCGACCACCATTAGAATTTCGTTCGCCATCACTGCCTCCAGCCGCCCTCAGAGTTCGGGCACAAGTCTCGCCTTCTCGATGTTGTCAAACGCGAGATCATAACGCGTTTCGTCCGCCTCCAGGACCACGCGCCCATCGACCAGGCCCACGAGGCGCCCGCGAAAGTTCCGGCGCCCATCCACGGGCAGCGCGGTCTTCAGCTTGATCTGGGACCCGGCGAAGCGCTCGAAGTCGCTGGGCCGCGCCAACGGCCGGTCCAGTCCGGGCGACGAGATCTCGAGCGTGTACTGCCCCGGGACCGGATCCTCGACATCGAATAGCGCGCTCACCTGGCGACTGACCCGGGCGCAGTCGTCGACATCGATCCCCTGCGGCCCATCAATATAAATGCGCAAGGTCTTTTGTCCGCTCACGAATTCGATATCGACGACCTCGAAGCCGAGATGCGCCACAACGGGCTCCACCAAGGCCCGCAGCCGATCCGTCTGAATATGTTTCTCCATGACCATAAACGCAAAAGTGGGCTTAAAGCCCACTTCCGCAAAACGACCTATACGAGATAAACGCGGATTATAAGCCTTCCCGCCAAAACTTCAATGCGCGTTCGCCGAGGCTTGCCATTGCCCGCAAAGATGGTAGACTCTGCGCCCTCTGATGCGGGGTGGAGCAGTCTGGCAGCTCGTCGGGCTCATAACCCGAAGGTCGTAGGTTCAAATCCTACCCCCGCTACCAATTTCATCGGACATCCGGGCTTCACGGGGTCTTGGGAGACGGACACCGCCCCATGGCACCATGGCCTAGCCTGGGGCCTGCCCGGGGGTCGGATAGCGTCGACACCGCTTGCGTGCGTAGAGTCGACGAATGCTAAAGATCCTCACCGTAAACCTGAACTATGTCCGGGATGGCTACGGTCCCTGGCCCGAGCGGTGCACGCGGCTGCGTGCCCTCCTCCAGGCAGAGCGGCCCGCCATCATCGCCCTGCAGGCGGCCCACGTCGACGACACACGCAACCAGCTACGGGAACTCGCCGGCGACCTCGACTATCATCATCAGCTGTTCCTGGCCGCCGACACAACACAACCCCATCAAGGCAGCGCGATCCTCTCGGAGATCCCCTTGAGCGCCCCCTGGTCCTTCGCCCTGCCGCGTGACGATGACGACGAGGACCCGAGTCCGCGACGCGTAATCAGCGCGAGCTTCGCCTGGCAGGGGGAGATCTGGCGATTGACGAATGCCCATTGCTCGTGGGTCCCCACGCAGAACCGACATCAGGTCGCGGCCCTGGCCCAAGCCCTCGAGGGCTTTTCAGGGCCGCAGTGTCTGGTGGGCGATTTCAATGCCCCGCCCACCGCCCCCGGCATCGCCCATCTGACCGCCAGCGGATGGGTGGATGCCCACGCCTGCGTGGGACAGGGAACGGGCGCGACCTTTCCGGCGGAGGCCCCGCAAGACCGTATCGATTACCTCTTCGTCCACGGGTGCGACCGCGCCCGGCTGCTCGCGACGCGCACATTTCCCGAACAAGGCCCCGCGCTTTCCGACCACAAGGCGGCCATGCTCATCATCGCCCAGCCCCGCGAAACGACCGAGACCTTTCGGTGATCGCCATCCCGGGAGGTGCGGGACTAGCATGGCCTCATGGTCCCCGGAAATAGGAGTTGAGCCATGGCAAGACCGATCTCCCGGCGGCATTTTCTGCGGCGTACGGCGGCAGCGGCGATGCTCGCGCTGCCAATGGCCGCGACCGCCAAGAAATCCGCCCCGAAGGCCAGCAAGGCCAGCGTGCGCTATCAAGACCACCCCAAGGGCCGCGACGTATGCGGCCGCTGCCGTTTCTTTCTGCCGGCCGTCGGGCATTCGAACGGCTTGATGATGCAGGGCACCAAGGCCAATGGCACGCTTGCGATCGGCCACTGCACAAAGGTCGCGGGGCGCATAGCACCCATGGGGTATTGCATCCTGTATACGCCGCGCGTGCATAGCCAGTGACGTCCAGGCGCGGCCCTGTCCGGCATCCCGCGCCCTAGGCGGCCGGAGCGGCGCCCACAACCCATCGGTCCCGCGGCCGCCAGGGTGCGGCGGGCTCCGTGATCGCGCATGGCATCGCAGTCCCGGGTCTTAAGGCAAAGAGCGGTTTGGCCAATCGGAGCGGTTCCGGAACCCCCAAAAAAAAGAAGGCCCAAGGACCACCCTTGAGGCCTTCAATGAGGAGAAGAAAGGACGCGTCAGAAGCGCGCGTTCAGATTGACGAAGTATTGCCGTGGCGCCCCCGGATCGGCGAGCACGGCCCCGGCGCTGTTGCCGCCAAAATAGCCGCCGCTCGTGATGTACTGGATGGGGTCATAGCGCTTGTTGAAGAGATTGGTCACGCCCACCGTCAGGGTCACCGCCGACAGGCCGGCGATGCCGGTCCCGGCCTTGATGGCCACCTGCGTATTGACGATGTTGTAAGACGCCATCTGCACATTATTGGTGGGGGCGTTGGCCACGTTGCTGAACAGGTACTGCGTACCGGTGTATTGATCGGACAGCCCGGGCGATACCAGATAGCGCCCGAAGGCCACGCGGTAATTGACGCCCAGGGAGGCGGTGACGTCGGGGCTATAGGAGATCGGATAGCCCGCGTAGTTCGTGGTGCTGCCGCCCGGCACATAGGAGTCGAAATGCGCGCGCGTAAGCGAGGCGGTTCCAAACACATGCCAATGCCACGTCGGACTGTCCTGCGCGCTCACGTTCAAACCCTTATAAGTGGCGCTCGCCTGGGCGAACTGGGTGGTCGCGAAACCCCCACCAGTCGATATATAGGTGGTCAGGGTCTCGTTGCTCAACGTGTCGCGGTAGATATCCGCATTCATCACGAAATGACGCAGCAGGCCCGCGCGCCGGATCAGAAGCCGCGTCCCCAACTCGTAGTCGACGCTCTTGACGGGCTTTAGCGTCGCGAGATCAATGGCATTGCTGCCGCTGTAGGCACCGAAGGCGTTGTCGCCGGGGTTCTGGTAGGTCTCGGCGGCATTGCCGTACACCGACCAACGCGGGGCGATCATGTAGCGCGCCCCCAGGGACGGTTCCATGCGCGTAAAGACCTTGCTGTCGCTTGGCGCTATCGTCTGGTTGGCGGCCCCGGGCGGGGTATAGCTCGCGCCGTTGTTGAAAAATTGCGTCTGGAAATCGACGCCCGCGATCCCGGGGGTGATCGTCAAGGCCTTGATCGGCGTGATCGCGTCCTGCACAAAGCCCGTCAGATAGGTGTTGGCGAGCGTATCGTTGTTGTACTGGACCGGATTCGCCGGACTCGTTCCATAGGTCTCGTTATAGCCTGTATAAGGCGTCGAATACGTCTGATTGATCCACGACCCCCCGAACTTCACGCGATTCATGGGGAGCGTCCAGTCGAACACCAGACGGTTCCCGTAGGTGTCGGACCGCGGGTTGTAATATTCCGAATTCACAGTCCCGGGCGGCGCGCCATTGTAGTTGTAATTGTCCACACGCCAATGGACCCTATGCCCGTGGCGATACCATACGAGGTCGTGCACCGACAGATCGGGCGCGAGGCCAAGCTTGATCTGCGAATACAGCATGCGATCGCGCACCACGATCTGCTTGAACCATACCGACTCGGGCAAGGACGAGTAGTATCCGGTGGTCGACTGGCTGTAGAGCGGCGTGTTGGGCGTGCCGTCGACTGTGACGGCGCTGCCGCCGGGCCCCGCAATTATGGGCGAGACCGGAATGAAGTTGGGCCGGAACTCGGTATTGTCGTCCGCATAGCCTCCGATACTGAACGACCCGTCGCTGAAGGTCTTCACGGTCTTGGCAAACAATGCCGACGAACGGCTGGGCGCCGAAAAGGAGCCCGTGCGGAAGGTGTTGTCGCGCACAAAGCCCGCCGCCACCACCGTCGACCAATTATCGTGCGTGCCGGTGTTGGCAATGAGATCCGCGCCCTCGGTCTGATCGCTGCCGTACGTCAACCCAACGCTGCCCCCCGCCTGCTTCGTGGGCTGAACGGGGACAAAGTTGATCGTGCCACCGACGCTGTCAAACCAGCGGCTTGCGGGATTACCGGGCCCATAGATGACATTGACGCCGGAGATGAGCTGCATGATCGGGATTTCGTTCGAATCCCAACCGCCGTTATGGGAGATCAGATTGTTCATCGGCACCCCGTCGAACAGCACGGTGATGCCATTGCGTTCGACATCGCCGTTCACGCTCGACCAGCCGACCTTGACCCCGCGCAGCGCGATCTCATAGCGCGCCGACCCACTGATACCGCCGTACCCGCGCACCGCCACCCCCGGGGCCATGGCCAACGCCTGCGCGGAGCCCGCCAGCGGCCCATTGGCGGCGATCTGGCGGCGCCCTATGACACGCTCGGTCTGTGTCGACTTCAGGATCTTGCGTTTGGTGAGCTTGGTGCTCGTGGCCTTCAAGAGCGCCTCGGCCTTCTTGCGGCTTTGGGCATTCACGGTGCCGACGTTCACAGACGATGTGTCGTGGGCGGCGGCGGTGACCTGGCTTGCGGCCAGTGCGCACAAAACGAGCGAACTCAGCACCGACAGTCGGCCTGGCGTGGCCGGTAACGGGCGATAATGAGACGGCATGACGCGGTATTCCTCCACTGATTTTTTTCATGTTGGGAACTTTCTCGGGCGTACTCTGCCGTAGCCGTGTGACAACGCCGGCCCAGTTCGATGACAGATTTTTGACAGACATCGGGGGGGTGCGGACCCGCGCGCCGGCCGATAACCAGGGCTCGTCAGGCGACCGGAGATCGGCTACCATTACGGCATTCATGATATTGTCGATTGTTGTGTTCATCACGCGGGGCGCGTGCCCCGCCTCCATGAGGTATCAGCGGGCATGAATGATAAGACACCGGGCAAGCGGGTTGCGCAAGGCGACGAGCGCCCGCGGATCTGGGATGTTCCGACGCGTGCGTTTCATTGGACACTGGCGGCGCTCGTGGCCTGGGAGTGGGCCTCGGCCCACCTTGGGCACGGCTTGATGCGCTACCACATGTGGGGCGGCTACGCGGTGCTCACATTGATCCTGTTTCGCCTGTCGTGGGGCTTTGTCGGCAGCCATACCGCGCGCTTCGCGCACTTCCTGCGCTCACCCCGCCGCACCTGGGAATACATCAAATCGTGGCGCCGGGGCGCGCCCGATATCCACGGCCATAATCCGCTGGGCGGATGGGCGGTCATCGCCTTTCTGGTGTCATTGATGGTTCAGGTCGGGACCGGACTTTTCGCAACCGACGATGTCTTGACCGCCGGACCCTTGAACCCGCTGGTCGGTAGCCGCATGGGCGACTGGCTCACGACCGTTCATAAATGGAATTTCGATGTCCTGCTGGCGCTCATCGCCACCCACGTGAGCGCGGTGATCTTGCATCGCGTGATAGCCGGTCACGATCTCGTGCGTCCCATGATCACCGGGCGCGCGGCACGACCCGTGGCGAGCCCGGTCCCGAGTGACGCCTTCGCGCGACCCTGGGTGAGCGTGCTCGCGCTTGCACTCTCGGGCCTCGGGACCTGGCTCATTCTGCAGATCTGAGCGCCGCTAACGCATGAAGCGGTGGTGGCAGGAGCGGCAGGCATCGGCCACGTGTTCGAGCGGGCGTGCCGATGCCGCAAGCGGGGCATGGGCGGTGGCCTGTGCGAGTTGGCGGGTAAGCGCCTCGAAATGGCCAACCGCCGCCGCGAAGGCGCGCGGCTGCTGCCAGATACGCACCGACGCCTTGGTGGCCCCACGATCAGACCCTGGCACGAAGGCCACCCACGGTAGGGTGGCGAGCATTGCCAACGCCCGGCCCTCCCCGGCGATGCGGTTCGCATCGTAAGGACGCTGGCGGCGGAGTGTCTGCGCGATACGCACGAGATTCCACTGCATCGCCGCCATGAGTTCGCGGCGATAGGCGATATCGGACTGGATGCGGGTCTCGGCCAGGACCACGGTGGGCGCAAGAACCGCGGCCACGGCCCACAGGGCCACGGCCTTCTTCAGGCATTTCATGGGTTGGGGATCTCCATTGAGGGGCTGGCGCGGTCCATCGGGGCCGCGTGGCGCGATACTACGGAGGGTGCATGACAAAACGGTGACGGCGGCGCGCCGCAAGCCGACACCGGCTTACGGCCGGCACGGCGGGTCCTGAAGGTGACCCGCCAGACCCCCGATCCGTACGGCAAGAAGCGGTTGTGTCCGCCCGATCGCGGACTACGCGCCCCTCAGGGGAGGCCGCGAACCGCAGCCCGACAGATGGCGATGAGCGTACCGGCCCACGGGGCGGCCAGCACCATGGCGATGCCGTTTACGCTCAGGATCCAGCGCAGATCGCGCCCCTGACGCAACGGGCCGGCGTCCACGGGGGCATCAAAGAATATGAGCTTCACGACACGCAGGTAGTAGAAGGCCCCGATCACGGAAAACAGCACGGCGGCCACCGCCAGCCCATAAAATCCGGCGCTGACCGCCGCCTGGATGACCGCGAGCTTGGCGTAGAACCCTATGGTCGGGGGGATGCCCGCCATCGAGAACATGAACAACAGCATCACCCACGCATACCAGGGGCTCCTCTGATAGAGGCCGCGCAGATCCTCCAGACGTTCGGCCTCGAAACCCTTGCGCGAGAGCAGGATGATGACGCCGAACGCCCCGAGGGTCATGAAGGCGTAGATCAAGGCATAGAACAGGGCATCGGCATAGCCGCTCACGCGCGCGCTCAAGAGCCCGAGCAGCAGAAAGCCCATGTGCGCGATCGCCGAGTAGGCGAGCATGCGCTTTAAGTTGGTCTGGGCAATGGCGACCACATTGCCGACCGCCATCGACAAAAACGCGAGCAGCACCAGCATCTCCTGCCAGGCGCCGGACAGGCCATGAAGCCCCGCCACCAGCAGGCGCAGAAAGAGCGCGAACGCGGCGATCTTGGGGGCCGCGCCGACATACAAGGTCACGGCCGTCGGCGCCCCTTCATAGACATCGGGGATCCACATATGGAAGGGCACCGCGCCGAGCTTGAAGGCAAGACCCGACAGGACGAACACGAGACCCAGTGTCGCCACCATGTCATGGCGCGGGAGCGCGGCGAGCGCGGTCGCCACCCGGCCGATCGCAAGGCTGCCGGTGGCGCCATAGAGCATCGACAGGCCGTAGAGCAAAAGCCCCGAGGAGAGTGCGCCCAGCACGAAATACTTCATGGCCGCCTCGGTGGCGGGAATCGAATCGCGCTGCATCGCGATCAGCGCATAGAGGCTGAGCGACAAGAGCTCGAGCCCCAGGTACAAGGACAGGAAATGCGCGGCGCTCACCATCACGCACATACCGACAACGCCGGTGAGCGCGAGCACAAAGAATTCGCTACGAAACACCCCGCGCTCGGCGATATAGGTCCGCGAATAGGCGAGCACGATGGCAGTCAACGCAAAGATCGCGATCTGCAGCACGATGCTCAGGCGATCGCCGATCACCATGCCGTGCAATACGACGCGCGCGCCCTCATCGCGCAGGGAGTAGGCGGTGATTCCGGCGGCAATGAGGGTGGCCTGCGTGACCCCATACATCATCCCCTTGAATCGCCGCTTCCAGAAGAGGTCCGCGAGCAGGATCACGCAGGCCATGGCAAAAACGAGGATTTCCGGCAACACCGGTCTTATATGCATCATGAGACCACCCTAGGGAGTCGCGCCGGCGAGTCGCACGCCCGGGCGCCATAAAAGATGATGCACGGAGGCCGTCATCACATGCAGCAAGGGCGCGGGCCACAGCCCCAGGACGAGCACCGCCGCACCGAGGACTGCGAGAAACGAAAGTTCGCGCCCGGTCACGTCCGACAAGGCCGCCACGGCGGGCTTGGTGACCGGCCCGAAGATGACCCTCTTGTACATCCAGAGCGTGTAGGCGGCACCCGAGATCAAGGTCGTGGCCGCGAGCACCGCGTACCAGAAGTCGGCCTTGAACGCCCCCAGGATCACCAGGAACTCGCCCACGAAACCGGAGGTGCCGGGTAGCCCGGAGTTGGCCATGGCAAAGAGCATCATGAACGCCGCGAATACCGGCATGCGATTGACGACACCGCCGTAGTCGTGGATGGCGCGGGAGTGCAGGCGATCATATAGCACCCCGACACACAGAAACATCGCGGCCGACACAAAGCCGTGCGAGATCATCTGCACGAGCGCGCCATCCATGGCGATGCGGCTGAACAGGAAAATCCCGAGGGTCACAAAGCCCATGTGTGCGATCGACGAATAGGCAATCAGCTTTTTCATGTCGTCTTGCACCAGCGCCACAAGACCGATATAGACCACGGCGATGAGCGAGAGCGTGATCATGAGACCCGCCAGTTCGTGGCTCGCCTGCGGCACGATCGGCAGACTGAAACGCACGAAACCGTAGGCGCCCATCTTCAGCATGATGGCCGCAAGCACCACCGATCCGCCGGTCGGCGCCTCCACATGCGCATCCGGGAGCCACGTATGGACCGGCCACATCGGGATCTTGACCGCAAACGCGATCAAAAACGCCAGGAATATCAAGATCTGCGGGGTCGCGGCGAGCGGCAGATGATAAAACGAGACGATATTGAAGGTCTCGCCGGCGCGGAAATACAGATAAAGCAGGGCCACCAGCATCAATACCGAGCCAAGGAAGGTATACAGAAAGAACTTGATGGTGGCGTAGACCCGATTCGGCCCCCCCCAGATGCCGATGATCAGGAACATCGGGATCAGCATCGCCTCCCAGAAGACATAAAACAGCATGGCGTCGAGGGCGCTGAACACCCCGATCATGAGGCCTTCCATGATGAGGAAGGAGGCAAAATACTCCGGCACGCGTTCCTTGATCGCGGGACCTGCGGCCATCACCACGATCACACCCACCACGCTTGTGAGCAGCACGAGCGGCAGCGAGATGCCATCGACCCCAAGCGCATAATTGATGTGGAACGCCGGTATCCAGGGGACGCTTTCGCGAAACTGCATGGCGAACGAATCGGCGTGAAACAAGCCCCATAAGGGCATGGTCGCCAAAAAAGCGCCGACGGCGCCGACGGCGGCAAGCGGGCGGACGAGTTTAGGATAACGCCGGCCGCCGACCAGTATGAGGACCCCGAAGACGATGGGCAGCCAGATCGCGACGCTGAGGGCTATATGTCGATAGACGTCCATGGTGGCAGCCCTTATCCGCGGTGGAGAAAGAATGTCATGAGCACAAAGAGCCCGAGTATGATGGCGAAGGCATAATGATAGATATAGCCGGATTGCAGGCGCCGGCCCCACGCCGCGATCCGCCCCACGAGCCGCGCGGTGCCGTTCACGAGCGCCCCGTCTATGAGCTGCACATCCCCGACGCGCCATAGAAAACGTCCGGCCGCGCGCGCCCCCGCGGCGAAGCCCCCGAGATAGACGGCATCGAAGCCGTATCCGGCGCGCAATACGGCGTACACGGCGTGCAGCCGGCGCGCCATCCGTGCCGGCAGCTCCGGCCGGCGGATATAGAGATACCACGCGCTGGCGATGCCGCCGAGCGCCAGGTAAAGCGGCGGCGAGAGGAATGCCGCGCCCATGAAGGCCAGCACCCCGTGATAGTGGGGGGCCATGCGCAAGAGCGGATTGTCGGCCGGCCGCACGTAAAGGGCACCCTGAAAGAAGTGACCGAAGAGCAGCGGGCGCATGAGCAACATACCGGCGAGCACCGACGGTATGGCCAACAGCACAAGCGGCAGCGTCACCACCCAGGGGGATTCCTTGAGATGGTGGCGGGCCTGGGCGTCCATGCGCGGTTCACCATAGAACGCCAGGAACAGCATGCGGAAGGTGTAAAACGCGGTCACGAACACGCCCGCGAGCACCGCCGCGAACGCATAATCGGCGCCCGGCAGGGTCGAGCGCGCGACCGCGTCGATGATCGCGTCCTTGGAGAAAAAACCGGCGAACGGCGGGATACCGGCGAGCGCGAGCGAGCCCACCCAGGTGGCCGCGAACGTGATCGGCATATAGCGGCGCAGGCCGCCCATCTTGCGCATATCCTGTTCGTGATGCAGGGCGATGATGACCGAACCGGCCGCCAAAAACAGCAGGGCCTTGAAAAACGCATGCGTGACGAGATGGAAGATGGCGGCGGCGTAGGCCGACGCGCCGAGCGCTGCGGTCATGTAACCCAACTGCGACAGCGTCGAATAGGCGATCACGCGCTTGATGTCGGTTTGCACCATGCCAAGCAGCGCCATGAAGAACGCCGTCGAGGCCCCCACCACAAGCACCACGCTGCGCGCCACCGGCGACTGCTCGAAGAGCGGCGACATGCGCGCCACCATGAAGACCCCGGCTGTGACCATGGTCGCGGCATGGATCAGGGCCGAGATCGGCGTCGGGCCCTCCATGGAATCCGGCAGCCACACATGCAGCGGCATCTGCGCCGACTTGCCCATGGCGCCTATGAATAGGAGGATGCAGATCACGGTGAGCATGTGCCAGGACGTGCCATCGGTCACGGTAAGGCGCGCATGGCGTGCGGCGTCCACATGGGCGAAGACCGTGGCGTAATCGAGGCTATGAAACACCGTATAGATCGCCGCGATCCCAAGAACGAAGCCAAAGTCGCCGAGACGGTTCACCAGAAAGGCCTTGAGGCTCGCGAAGATCGCCGACTCGCGCGTATACCAAAAGCCGATCAAGAGGTACGAGACGAGGCCCACGGCCTCCCATCCAAAGAAAAGCTGCAGGAAGTTGTTGGCCATGACGAGCATGAGCATGGCAAAGGTAAATAGCGAGATATAGCTGAAAAAGCGCTGATAGCCCGGGTCCCCGCGCATATACCCTATGGTGTAGATGTGCACCATGAGCGATACGAACGTCACCACGACCATCATAAGGGCGGTGAGCGGATCAATCAGAAAGCCCACCGTGAGCGGCAATCCGCCGGCACGTCCCCACAAATACACGGTGGCGTCGAGATCGTGGCCGGACATCACCTGCGGCAGCGCAAAACAAGCCGACAGGGCGAATGCCACCGCGACCCCGAGGATGACGATGCGATGCGTCCAGACCGTTCCCAGTGCCCGGCCAAACAGGCCGGCGGCAAGGGATACCGCAAGACACGCAAGCGGGATCGCCGTGTACAGCGCAAGCGCGGACGTCACCGGGCTAACCCTTCAGCGTGTCGAAATCGTCGACATTGATCGTGCGGCGATTACGAAACAGGACGATGAGTATGGCAAGGCCGATGGCTGATTCCGCGGCGGCCACCGTCAGGACAAAGAAGACGAAGACCTGTCCCGACATCCCCCAGAGGAAGTGCGAGAAGGCCACGAAATTCAGGTTCACGGCGAGCAGGATGAGCTCGATCGCCATCAACAGCACAACGAGGTTCTTGCGATTGAGGAATACGCCGACCACACCTATGGCAAACAGCGCGCCCGCCAGGATCAGATACTGCGACAGTGAAACCACGGTCCTATCCCCCCGTTTATCAATATATTCGGCGTCATGCCTTGGGCTCCGCCGGCATCTTGACGAGCCGCATGCGGTCACGCGCCCGCACCTCGACTTGCCGCGCCGGATCTTGATATTTGGTATCGGGCCTTCTCCGCATGGTAAGCGCGATCGCAGCGACGATCGCTACCAGAAGGATCGCGGCGGCGATCTCGAACGGGTAGACGTAGGTGGTATATAAGAGCATGCCAAGCGCGCGGGTGTTGCTGACATGCAGGACCGGCGCGCCGACCGCGGATGCCGCGATCCGTGTCGGGGCAAGCTGCCTTGGACTAACCGCGAGCGCGATCTCCACCACCATGAGCACCGCCACGAGTCCCCCGATCGGCAGATACTCCCCGAACCCCTGGCGCAGCACCGCGAGATTCACGTCGATCATCATGACCACGAACAAAAACAGCACCATCACCGCGCCGACGTAGACGAGCACCAGGACGATGGCCAGAAATTCCGCCTTGAGGAGCATCCAAAGACACGCCGCGCTGACGAAGGCCAGCACCAGAAACAGCGCCGACTTCACCGGATTCCTGATGGTCACGACCATGGCGGCCGACCCGAGCAGTATCGCCGAAAAAAAATAAAAGACCGCGCTCTCGAACGTCATCACCCTCGACCCTTAGCGGTACCGTGCATCGGCGGCACGATCGGCCGCGATCTCTTTCTCGTACTTGTCACCGATGGCAAGCAGCATCGACTTCGTATACACGAGGTCGCCGCGCTTCTCACCGTGGTAATCGAACACCCGAGTCTCTACGATCGAATCCACCGGGCACGATTCCTCGCAGAACCCACAGAATATGCACTTGGTGAGATCGATGTCATAGCGTGTCGTGCGCCGCGTGCCGTCGGCGCGCTGCTCGGACTCGATGGTGATGGCGAGCGCCGGGCACACCGCCTCGCACAACTTGCAGGCAATGCACCGCTCCTCGCCATTGGGGTAGCGCCGCAAGGCATGGAGCCCCCGGAATCGTGGCGACTGAGGGGTGCGCTCATCCGGATACTGCACCGTGATCTTGTGCGCAAAAAAATGCTTGCCGGTCAAAAGAAGGCCTTGCAGAAGCTCGATCAACAGAAAGCTGTGCAGGTATTTACGTAGCGCCTTCATAGGGACCTCCATCAGCGGTAAAACACGAAAGCCCACGGCGTGAAAAACATCACAAACCCCATGACCCCGATCCACACCAGCGTGACCGGGATCAGCACCTTCCATCCCAGACGCATGATCTGGTCATAGCGATAACGCGGGAAGGTCGCGCGCAGCCACAGGTACAGAAAAAGGATCACGGCGACCTTCAGCAGGAACCAACCCAGCGGCGGTATCCAGGTAAAGGGCGCGAAATCGAAGGGCGGGAGCCAGCCGCCCAGAAACAAGACCGCGGTCAAGGCCGATACCAGGATCATATTCGCATATTCCGCCAGGAAAAAGAGCGCGAACGTCATCCCCGAATATTCGACATGAAACCCGGCTACGATCTCCGACTCGCCCTCCGCGACATCGAAGGGAGCGCGGTTGGTCTCGGCCACCCCGGCTATGAAGTACACGAGAAACAGCGGAAAGAGCGGCAGAAACAGCCAGTGCCAGAACCCCCCGGCCTGCACGAGCGCGATCTTGCGCAGATTGAGGGTGCCGGCGGCCATGAGCACGCCGACGAGCGCAAACCCCATGGCGATCTCGTAGGCGACGATCTGGGCGGTGGAACGTAGGCTGCCAAGAAAGGCATACTTGGAGTTCGACGCCCAACCGGCGACCACCACGCCATAAACCCCCATGGACGTGACCGCGAGCACGAACAAGAGCCCCGCATTGATATTGGCCAGCACCAGGGTGCTGGTGAACGGCACCACCGCCCACGCCACCAAGGCCGGCATCAGCGCCAATACCGGCGCCACGATAAACAGACCCTTGTTGGCCCCCGAGGGTACGATGATCTCCTTCAAAAGGAGCTTCAGGCCGTCTGCGATCGGCTGCAACCAGCCGCGCGGACCGACGCGATTGGGCCCTATGCGGACCTGCATGTAGCCTATGACCTTGCGCTCCAGAAAGGTGAGATAGGCAACGCTCAGCATGAGCGGGACCACGATCGCCACGATCTTCGCGAGATCCCACAGCAACACCTGCGACCAGGCGGGAAAACCGCCCCACAACGCCGTAAGCCCGCCCATCATATCCGACTCACGGTGATGGGCCCCGACCACGGCAATGCAGCCGTCGATTCCAGGGCCGCGGGGATATAAGCGGCGCCGTCCGGGATACGATTGTCGATCACCACCTCGAGGACCGCCTGCGCCTCGCCCATCACCACACGCACGCTGGTGCCGGCGGCAATACCCAGACGCATGGCCTCGTTCTCATTCACGCCCAGGATCGGAGACCCGCGGTCGGCGGTCTTGCGCAGGACCTCGGAATGACGCACGACACTGTCGGAGTCGTAAAGGCCGACCTCGGCAATGCGCTCGAGCCCCTGCGTGCGCGGACACCGGCCCTCGAGGACCATGGGCTCATGGCGCCCCACGACCTCACGCAAGTCGCCGATCGCCGCGCGTACCGCCGCGACCGAATCGAAGGCAAGACCCGATACCCCGCACTTCTCGGCGAGCACGCGCAGGATCTTCCAGCCCGGACGGGCCTCGCCGCGCGGCGCCACCGCCGCCTCGAAGGACTGCCAGCGCCCCTCGGCGTTCACAAACGACCCATCGGTCTCGGTAAACGGCGCCATCGGCAGCAGGACGTGCGCGTAGTCCAGCGCCTCGGAGCGAAACGCCGACAGCGCCACGACGAAACGCGCCGCCTGCAGGGCGGTGCGCGCACGGCCGCCGTCGGCGCCGTCCGTTACCGGCTCGGCGTCGACCAGCAGGAAGCCTTTTTGGCGGCCATCCCACATCGCCGATGCCGCGCGTCCAGGGACCGGCCGCCGGATACCGAGCGCCGCACGCTGCGGGATTGCGCCCGCAAGCCACAGGCCCGCGGAATTACCAGGCGGCAGAAAGCCCACGGGCGCACCCGTAATCTCGCCCAAGGCCGCCGCCAGTGACCGCAGCACCGCGGCCTCTGGATGACAGGCGGCGAGCGTGCCAAGAAGGATAAGCGGGCGCTCGGCCACGCACAGCCACTCGGCGGTTTTGCGCTCGACCCCCGAGACCTCGAGGCCCTCGGTCCACGCCGCCACATCCGCCGGCAACGCCGATCCGGTGCATGTCGCCGAGGCCACTACCAGGCGTCCCAGGGCCTCGGGCAGGCCGCTTGGGGCGACGATGGTCTTGGCGGCGAGATCGAAGGTGAAGGCGAAGTCCACCGGATTGATCGCGGCGATCCGGGCACCCTCCAAAAACGCCTTGCGCAGCCTATGGGCGAGCAGCGGCTGGTCCTTGCGGATGTTGCTGCCCACCAGGACCACCGCGTCGACACGCTCAAGCTCGGCGATCTCGACCCCGAGGGCGGGATAAGGGGGGGCGCCGGAATCATCACGGAAATCGCTTTCCCGCAACCTGTGGTCGATGTTGTCGGAGCCAAGCCCGCGCGCAAGGCGCGCCAACAGATAGCCCTCCTCGACCGTGGCCTGAGGAGACACGAGCGCGGCGAGCGCCGCCGCCCCGTCCGTGGCCACGATCTCGCGCAAACCGGTGGCCGCGGCCTCAAGGGCCACATCCCAGTCGACCTCGCGCCATTGCCCATCGACACGCAAAAGCGGCACCGAAAGGCGCGCGAGGCCGTCCAGGGCCGTGTAGCTGAAGCGATCACGGTCCGAGATCCAGGTCTCGTTCACCGTCTCGTTTTCCTGCGGCAGGACGCGCATCACCTTGTTGCGGCGGGTCTCCACCAGAAGATTGGTGCCGACGCAATCATGGGGGCTCACCGAACGCCTGGCGACGAGTTCCCAGGGGCGCGCGGAGTAGCGGAACGGCTTCGAGGTCAGGGCGCCCACCGGACATAAGTCGATCATGTTCCCGGACAGCTCTGAATCGACGCTCGCCTCGACGTAGGTCCCGATGCGCATATGCTCGCCGCGGCCGGTGGCACCGAGCTCCATGATGCCGCCGATCTCCTGACCGAAGCGCACGCAGCGCGTACAGTGGATGCAGCGTGTCATCTCGGTGGCGATGAGCGGACCTATGTCCTGATCCTTCACGATGCGCTTGGCCTCGGCGAAGCGCGACACATCCCGCCCATAGCCCACGGCCAGATCCTGCAGGTCGCACTCGCCGCCCTGATCGCAGATCGGGCAGTCCAGGGGATGGTTTATGAGCAGGAACTCCATCACCCCTTTTTGGGCGGTGCGCGTCTTTTCCGAACGCGTCGATACCTTCATGCCCTCGGTCACGGGCGTGGCGCACGCCGGGACCGGCTTTGCCACGCGCTCGACATCGACCAGGCACATGCGGCAATTGGCGGCGACCGACAGCTTCTTGTGGTAACAAAAACGGGGTATATAGATGCCCGCCGCCTCGGCCGCCTCGATGACCATGGCGCCCTCTTCCACGGCGAGTTGTTTGCCATCGATTTCGATATGGAGCATGGTCATCTCCCAGGCCTCACGCCGCGGCCGCCAGGGGACAGCTGTGGTGGAGGATGTGGTGCTCGAACTCCTCGCGGAAGTTCTTGATGAAGCTTATGACCGGAAGCGCGGCCGCATCACCCAAGGCGCAGATCGTCCGGCCCTCGATCTTCTTCGCCATGTCCGTCAACAGGTCGAGGTCCTCCATGCGCCCCTCGCCGTGCTCTATGCGATGCAGCACCCGCGCAAGCCACCCGGTTCCCTCGCGGCAGGGGGTGCACTGGCCACACGACTCCTCGTAATAGAAATGCGAGATCCTCTCCAGCGCGCGCACCATGCACGTGGAATCGTCCATGATGATCACAGACCCCGCGCCGAGCATGCTGCCGGCCTTGGACAGGGAATCGTAATCCATGGTGAGATCCATCATGATCTCGCCACGCACCACCGGCACCGACGAGCCGCCGGGGATCACCGCCTTCAGCTTGCGGCCGCGCCAGATGCCGCCCGCCATCTCGAGCAGCTCCGCAAACGGCGTACCAAGCGGCACCTCGTAGTTGCCGGGCCGATTGACGTGCCCTGATACCGAGAAGATCTTCGACCCGCCGTTGTTGGGCTTGCCTATGCCCAGAAACCACAGGCCCCCATGGCGCATGATGGATGGGATCGACGCCAGGGTCTCGGTGTTGTTGATCGTCGTCGGCCGCCCGTACAGGCCGTAGCTCGCCGGAAACGGCGGCTTGAACCGGGGCTGGCCCTTCTTGCCCTCCAGCGACTCCAGGAGCGCGGTCTCCTCCCCGCAGATATAGGCGCCGCCGCCCCTGTGGGTGTGCAGCTCGAAATCGACCCCGGAGCCGAGGATGTCTTTCCCCAGGTAACCGGCCTTGCGGGCCTCGGCAAGCGCCTCCTCGAAACGCGCTATCGGCTCGTGGAACTCCCCACGGATGTAGTTGTAACCGACGGTCGCCCCTATGGTGTAGCCGGCGATCGCCATGCCCTCGATCAGGGCATGCGGGTTATAGCGCAGGACGTCGCGATCCTTGAAGGTCCCGGGCTCTCCTTCGTCGGAGTTGCAGACGATGTATTTCTGGCCCGGCGCGTTCCTCGGCATGAAACTCCACTTGAGACCAGTCGGGAATCCCGCGCCGCCGCGGCCACGCAGGACCGATTTCTTGACCTCGGTGATGATCTCGTCAGGCGGGGTCTTCTCGCTCAGTATGCGCCGCCACGCCTGGTAACCGCCATCGCCCTCATAGACGTCGAGGGCCCATGAACGATCGCGATGCCGATTCCGGAAACAGACCTCGTTTGCCATGATCACTCCAGGCCCGTCAGGATTTCGTCAACCCGCTCGGGCGTCAGATTCTCGTAGTAGGTCTTGTCGACCTGGAACATGGGCGCGCCCCCGCAGGCCGCCAGACACTCCACCTCCTTCAGGGTGAAGCGTCCGTCGGGCGTGGTTTCCCCGAAATCGATGCCGAGCCGCTTCTTCAGGTGCGTCACGATATCGTCGCTACCACGCAACAAGCATGAAATGTTGGTGCACACCGATATCTTATGGCGCCCGACCGGCTCCAGATCGTACATCGAATAGAAGCTCGCCACCTCATAGACCTGGATGGGGCGCATCCCGAGATACTCGGCGATGAAGTCCATGAGCGAGACACTAAGCCACCCATGCTCATCCTGGGCGATGTGCAGCGCCGCCATTACCGCCGACTGCTTGTGTTCCGGCGGATACTTGGCGATCTCCCGATCGATCATCTCGAGAGATTCTTTCGTCAGCATGGGCTCACCTGTCGATCTCGCCGAAAACGATGTCCTGGGTGCCGATGATGGCCACCACATCCGCTATCATGTGCCCGCGGGTCATCTCGTCGAGCGCCGCCAGGTGGGCAAATCCGGGGGCGCGGATCTTCACACGGAATGGCTTGTTGGCGCCGTCGGACACGAGATAGATGCCGAACTCCCCCTTGGGGTGCTCGACGGCCGCATAGGCCTCGCCCTCGGGGACCGAATAACCCTCGGTAAAGAGCTTGAAGTGGTGGATCAAGGCCTCCATGTCGGCCTTCATCTCCGCGCGCGAGGGCGGCACAATCTTGTGGTCCGCGGCGATCACCGGTCCCGGATTCGCGCGCAACCAGTCGATGCACTGCGCCACGATGCGGTTGGACTGGCGCATCTCCTCGACGCGCACGAGATAGCGATCATAGCAGTCCCCGTGGACCCCCACCGGTATATCGAAATCCAGCTTGTCGTACACCTCATAGGGCTGCTTCTTGCGCAGATCCCACTCCACCCCAGAGCCCCTCAGCATCGGTCCCGTGAACCCAAGCTGCAAGGCGCGCTCCGCGCTCACCACGCCGATGCCGACGGTTCTCTGCTTCCAGATGCGATTATCGGTGAGCAAGGTCTCGTAGTCATCGATGTAGCCCGGGAACCGCGTGCAGAAGTCGGCCAGGAAATCGAGCAGGCTCCCGCCGCGATTGGCATTCATGCGCGCCACGTCCTGCTCGTCGTGCCAGCGCGATACGCTATAGTGGGGCATGCTGTCCGGCAGATCACGGTACACCCCGCCCACGCGGTAGTAGCTCGCATGCATGCGCGCGCCCGACACCGCCTCGTACGCGTCCATCAGGTCCTCGCGCTCACGAAAGGCGTACAGGAACACCGTCATGGCGCCGATATCGAGCGCGTGCGCCCCAAGCCACAGCAGATGATTCAGGATACGCGTGATCTCATCGAACATCACGCGGATGTATTGCGCGCGGATCGGGACGTCGACCTGCAGCAGTTTCTCCAAGGCCATGACGTAGGCGTGCTCATTGGCCATCATCGACACATAGTCCAGCCGATCCATATAAGGAATCGACTGGTTGTAGGGCTTCGTTTCGGCAAGCTTTTCGGTGGCGCGGTGCAAAAGCCCTATATGCGGATCGGCGCGCTCTATGACCTCGCCGTCGAGTTCCAGCACCAGGCGCAACACGCCGTGGGCGGCGGGGTGCTGGGGCCCGAAGTTCATGGTGTAATTACGAATCTCGGCCACCGTAGCCCTCCTCGCGGATGACGCGCGGCACCAGCACGCGCGGCTCGATACTGACAGGTTCGTACACCACCCGCCGCTTGTCCGGATCGTAACGCATCTCGACCCGTCCGGAGATCGGAAAATCCTTGCGGAACGGGTGGCCAACGAAACCATAGTCGGTCAGAAGCCGCCGCAGATCCTTGTGACCCTCGAAGATGAAGCCAAACAGGTCGAAGGCCTCGCGTTCGTACCAATCGGCGGAATTCCACACCCCGGTCAAGGACGCCACCACCGGACCCTCGTCGTCGAGAAAGGTGCGCAGGCGCACGCGCCGGTTATGGCGCAGCGACAGAAGGTGGACCACGACCGCAAAGCGCGGCGCGCATCGCTCGCGTTCCCCATAAGTCAGATAATCCACGCCGCAAAGATCGATAAGCTGCTCGAAACCAAGGCGGGGATCATCACGCAGGACATGGGCACAAGACCGCCACTTTTCGCGCGCCAGTTCGAGCGTAAGCTCCCCGTGCTCGGTCTTGGCCGAGACGAGGGCATCGCCCAGGGTTTTTTGGGCGTAGTCGAGGAGGACCTCATGCGCTTGTGTGGTCATGAATTAAGCGGTTGCATCCGATTCAGCGCGCGATCGTATTCGTGCGCCGAATCTTGTTTTGAAGTTGAATGATGCCGTAGAGGAGCGCTTCGGCCGTGGGCGGGCATCCGGGGACATAGACATCCACCGGCACGATCCGGTCGCAGCCCCGCACCACCGAATACGAATAGTGATAATAACCGCCTCCATTCGCACATGACCCCATGGAAATGACCCAGCGCGGCTCAGCCATCTGGTCATAGACCTTGCGCAGGGCCGGGGCCATCTTGTTGACGAGCGTACCGGCCACGATCATGACGTCGGATTGGCGCGGGCTCGGCCGAAACACCACCCCGAAACGATCGAGATCGTAACGCGCGGCGCCGGCATGCATCATCTCGACCGCGCAGCACGCAAGCCCGAAGGTCATGGGCCAGAGCGAGCCGGTCCGAGTCCAATTGATGAGCTTGTCGGCGGACGTGACGACCCAGCCCTTGTCGAGACCGCCTTCTACTCCCACTCAAGCGCCCCTTTCATCCACTCGTAGACAAATCCCACAATCAAAATTCCGAGAAACAGGAACATGGCCAGGAAACCGGGCCGTCCGATCTGTTTCAGGGCCACCGCCCAGGGGAACAAAAAGGCAATCTCAAGATCAAAGACAATGAACAAAATCGCGACGAGATAGTAGCGCACATCGAACTTCATGCGCGTATCCTCGAAGGCCTCGAAACCACACTCATACGGTGACAGCTTGGCGGAATCCGGGTGATGCGGGGCGACGAGGCGGCCTAGGACCATTGGCAGGACGCCGACCAGAAGGGCGACGCCTATGAATATCAGAATGGGCAGATAATCGTTTAACATCCGCTCTCCTCAAAAAGGGCCTCAAACCGGCTGATCGCTGGCGAGTCGGCTAGTCTAGGCACCCCGGCGCACCCAAGTCAAGCAGCGGCCTCATGCGATAGATTTATTCTATTTCAAGCAGTTAGCCCACCCTGAAGGGGTCGACCGGAGGAATAATTGGTGCCGAAGGCGGGACTCGAACCCGCACAGCTTGCGCCACCGCCCCCTCAAGACGGCGTGTCTACCAATTCCACCACTTCGGCTGATGTAACGATGTCTCGCGCCTCTCCCGGCCCTTCTCTAGGGGGCCTTGTGAACCGGTATGCCCGGCACGGAAGACGGTGGAGCCGACTGCGGCGCCGGGGCGGCCGGCGCCGTATGCTGCACAAGCCTGGTCACGCTCGGGACCGAGTGCGGGCGCGCCGAGAGGTAGGCAAGCCCCAGACTGGTGGCAAAAAACAGCGTGGCCAGCACGGCCGTTAGGCGGCTTAAAAACGTGGCCGAACCACGCGCGCCAAACAGGGTCTGCGAGGACCCGCCGCCAAAGGAGGCACCCATATCCGCCCCCTTGCCGTGCTGTACGAGCACGACACCGATGAGCGCGAGCGCCACCAAAACCTGTATGACCATCAAAACCGTCGCCATGACGTCCTTAAAATCTCACGCCGATCCGAAACCGGCCGCCCGGCAAATACCGACGAAATCGTCCGCGATGAGGGATGCGCCCCCGATCAAGCCGCCATCGATGTCGGCCCGCGCAAACAGCTCGCGGGCATTCTGCGCCTTGACGCTGCCGCCGTACAATATCCGCAGACCGGCGGCGGCCTCGGGATTGTGGCGCGCCACGGCGTCACGGATGTCACGATGCACCGCCTGCGCCTCGTCGGGGCTCGCGGCACGCCCCGTACCGATCGCCCACACCGGCTCGTAGGCCACGACCGCGCGGTCAAACGCGCGCGTCCCGCAGGCGGCAAACACCGCATCGATTTGCCGGAGCACGACCTCGCGGGTACGCCCGGCATCGCGCTCCTCGGCCGTCTCTCCCACGCACAGCACGGGTGTCATATCGGCGGCCAGCGCGCGCGCGAACTTCTGCGCCACCACACCGTCGGTCTCTCCAAACAGCGTGCGCCGCTCCGAGTGGCCTATGATAGCAAATTCGCACCCCATGTCGCGCGCCATATCCGCCGAGACCTCACCGGTGTAGGCCCCGCCGGTATAGGCGCTCACATCCTGCGCCCCGCAGGCGATGCCCCGGCAGTCGCCGAGTCGTTCGCTGGCAAGCCCGAGATAGCAATGCGGCGGGCACACCACGACGTCGACACCGGAGAATGTGGTGGCCTCGGCGGCCACGGCTGCGAGCAGGGACTGTGCCGTGTGGCGGCGGCCGTTCATCTTCCAGTTTCCCATGACCAATGGCCGGCGCATGCCTTCCCCCCGAAGTATTCTTTACAAAATGCGCGCCGATGTTACCGGCAAGCCGACGGGAAAGCAATTTCCCATACCCGGGAAAATCCCCCTCCGTGATCACGGTCAGGCGACATCGGCCTCGGCGGCGGCCTTGGCCACGGCCGAGGCCAACTGTTCGGTCAGCTCCGTCACCGTGCGCGCCTCGGCGGCCTCGACCATGACGCGCACGACAGGCTCGGTCCCCGAGGGCCGCAAGACCACCCGCCCCTCATGACCCAGGAGCCGCTCCACATCCCTCAAGAGGGCGAGCACGGCCGGGGCACGCACGACATCGCGCGCCGCCACGCCGCGATTGAGGGTCACATTGACGATGGTCTGCGGGTAGACGTGCATGCCTGCACTCAACTCGGCCAGACTGCGCTCGGACTCGCGCATCGCCGCCAGTACTTGCAGCGCGGCAATGACGCCGTCGCCGGTGGTCGCCTTGTCGAGGCAGATCACGTGTCCGGAGGCCTCGCCCCCCAGATCCCAGCCGCGCTCCGAGAGCAGCGCCATCACATAGCGATCACCCACGGGCGCCCGCCCGAATGGGATGCCAAGGCGCCTTAAGGCCTGCTCCAGACCGACATTGCTCATGAGCGTGCCGGCCACGCCTGCCACGGGTACTCCCATACGTTGGCGGTGCGCCGCGATCATATACAGGATGCGGTCACCGTCGATGACCCTGCCGGCGTGATCGACCATGATCACCCGGTCACCATCGCCGTCCAGCGCGATGCCGAGATCAGCCTTTTCGCTCAGTACCGCCGCGCGCAAGGTCTCCGGGCAGGTCGATCCGCATTCGCGGTTGATATTGAAGCCGTCCGGGGCGTTGCCGATGGCCACCACGTGCGCGCCGAGCTCCTCGAAGACGTGGGGCGCGATCTGGTAGGCGGCGCCATGGGCG
Organism: Gammaproteobacteria bacterium; assembly: GCA_028064935.1. The sequence continues at coordinate 62,799 of JAPTWT010000281.1, forward strand.
CAATCCACGACCACCTTCAGTCCGCCGAGCCCCAGGCGGCAAGGGAAGGTGCTCTTGCAGAATTCGATATAGCGGCCGGCGGCGTCCGCGAAGCGCCGCACCTTGCCAAGCTCGGCCGAGGGCACGGTGCGCATGGGCCTGCGCATCATGGCCTCGATGGCGCACTCGACCTCGTCTGGCAATTTGGTGCCCGACGATGAGAAGAACTTGATGCCATTGTCCTCGTAGGGATTGTGCGAGGCGCTGATGACGATGCCGGCCTGCGCACGCGCCGTACGCGTGAGATAGGCAATACCCGGGGTGGGCATGGGCCCTATGAGACGGATGTCCGCGCCCGCCGCGGACAGGCCAGCCTCGAGCGCCGACTCGAGGAGATAACCCGAGATGCGCGTATCCTTGCCGATCAGCACGCTGCCGCGATCATCACCCTCCGCCAACAGCACACGCCCGGCGGCCCAGCCCAGCTTGAGCACGGTCTCCGGCGTCACCGGTTCCTCGCCGACCCGGCCACGGATCCCATCGGTGCCAAAAAAATGACGTCTCACGCTACCCACTCCTTGGGTTCGAATACCCATTCCCAGGCGCGCACCGCTTCTTGCGTCGCGCGCACATCATGGACGCGTACCACCCGCGCGCCGCCCGCTATGGCCGCGAGCGCGAGCGCAATGCTCGTATGCAAGCGTCCGTCCACCGGCAGGTCCCAGGGCTCACCGGTCATACGCTTACGCGACAAGCCGGCCAGCACGGGTGCGAGCCGAGCGATCCTCGGCAACGCCCGCAACAGCGCCAGGTTCTCGGCCAAGTCCTTGCCAAAACCAAAACCCGGATCGATCAGGATGCGGTCGCGCGGGATCCCGGCGTCCTGTGCCGCCTGCAGGCGCGCCTCGAGATAAGAGAGGACCTCGGTCACCACATCCCGCCCGGCAATACGCGTTCCTATCATGGACGACCCCGCCGGTTCGTGCATCAGACAAACCGGCACCCCGAGGTCGGCCGCTGTCGCCAGGGCCCCAGGCCTCGTCAAGGCGCGTACGTCATTGATGAACGACGCCCCGGCCGCGACCACCTCGCTCATGACCCGGGGTTCCGAGGTATCGACCGACAACGGCACGGGAAAACGCGCCTGCAGGGCGGCGACGACCGGGACCACGCGCGCGCATTCCTCGTCGGGGCTCACCGGCCGTGCCCCGGGCCGGGTCGACTCCCCCCCGACGTCGATGATGTCGGCGCCCGCCTCGATCAGCGCCTCGGCATGGCGCAAGGCCTTGTCCGGAGACAAAAAAAGACCCCCGTCCGAAAAGGAATCGGGGGTTACGTTCAGGATACCCATGATGGCCACCCGGCCATCGGTCCGCAGCCACGAGGCGGCGGCCTTACGCGTCTGCGCCACCGCCGCCCTACCGCGATTCCCCGGCCGGCGTATCCATGCGCGGCTTCACGCGCGCCCGGTCGGCGGCCTTGGGCTCACTGCTGTCGCCCCCCGGGGCGGTGGTATTGCTATCGTTGAAGCCGTAGGGTGGACGCGGCTTACGGCCTTCCATGATGTCGTTGATCTGATCCGTCTCGAGGGTCTCCCACTCGAGCAACATGCCTGCCATCATCTCCACCTTGTCCTTGTTGGTCTCGATGATGCGCCGCGCGCGGCCGTACTGTTCGTCGACGATGCGCCGTATCTCGGCATCCACAAGCTGCGCCGTGGCATCGCTCAGGTTCTTGTGGGTGGTCACATCGCGCCCGAGAAAGACCTCGCTCTGATTCTCGCCATAGACACGCGTGCCGAGCCGGTCGCTCATGCCCCAGCGGCTCACCATGTTGCGCGCAAGCTCGGTGGCCCGCTCGAAATCGTTCGCGGCCCCGGTGGTCATCTGATGCATGAACACCTCCTCGGCGATACGCCCGGCCATGAGCACGGCGATGGTCGACAGCAGATACTCGCGGTCATGGCTGTAGCGGTCCTCGGTGGGCAGCTGCATCGTCACCCCGAGCGCCCGTCCACGGGGGATGATGGTCACCTTGTGCACGGGATCGGTGTTGGGCAATAGACGCGCGACCACGGTATGGCCCGATTCGTGGTAGGCGGTGTTGACGCGTTCCTTTTCGGGCATGACGATGGAACGGCGCTCGGCGCCCATGACGATCTTGTCCTTGGCAAGCTCGAAGTCCTGCATCTCCACCAGGCGCTTGTTGGCGCGGGCCGCAAACAGCGCCGCCTCATTCACGAGATTGGCGAGATCGGCGCCGGAGAAACCGGGGGTGCCGCGCGCCAGGATACTCGGCACCACATCATCCGAGACCGGCACCTTGCGCATATGGATGCGGATGATCTGCTCGCGTCCGCGGATATCCGGCAGCGGCACGAACACCTGACGGTCGAACCGTCCGGGACGCAGGAGCGCCGGGTCAAGAACATCGGGCCGGTTGGTGGCGGCGATCACGATCACGCCCTCGCTGCCCTCGAAACCATCCATCTCGACCAGCAGCTGGTTTAGGGTCTGCTCGCGCTCGTCATGACCGCCACCGAGACCCGCGCCGCGCTGGCGGCCGACGGCATCGATTTCGTCTATGAAGATGATACATGGGGCGTGCTTCTTGGCCTGATCGAACATGTCGCGCACGCGCGAGGCGCCCACGCCCACGAACATCTCCACGAAGTCGGAGCCGGAGATCGAGAAGAACGGCACCTTGGCCTCGCCGGCAATGGCCTTGGCGAGCAAGGTCTTGCCGGTGCCCGGGCTGCCGGTCATGAGTACGCCGCGCGGGATGCGTCCGCCGAGCTTCTGGAACTTGGTCGGGTCGCGCAGGAACTCGACGAGCTCCTTGACCTCTTCCTTGGCCTCTTCGACGCCGGCGACGTCCTCAAAGGTGACTTTATTGGTGTCTTCCGTCAACATGCGCGCCTTGCTCTTGCCAAAGCTCATGGCGCTGCGACCGCCCCCACCGCCCTGCATCTGGCGCATGAAGAATATCCATACCCCGACGAACAGCAGCAACGGGAACCAGTTGATGAAGATCTGCAGCAACAGGGACTGCTGCGCAGGCGGCTTGGCATTCACGCTTACATCATTATTCAGGAGCTGACTCACCAGCCCCGAATCGGTCGGCGCGTAGGTCTGAAAGCGCTGGCCGGTCTTCGTGATCCCGGTGATGTTATGGCCCTTGATAACGACGCCACCCACCTGCCCCTGCTTGACATGGTTGATGAATTGCGAGAAGGCGATGGACCGGACCGCCGGGTGATGGTTGCCGAAGCTGTTGAAGACCGACATCAGCACTATGGCGATGATGAGCCATAGAAGCAGATTCTTTGCTAGATTATTCAAGGTGTGACCTCGTGCGCCCCAAAAGACGCGCCTGCCGCCATTCTCCTACGACTCCGGTCCCGACACAACAGGCCGTAACCCGGTACCGAGGAGGTAAACCTCGGGGCTGCGGGGGCGCGACGCCGGCGGTTTGCGCGTGGCCACCCGTTGAAAACGGTGCCGCATGTCGGCCAAAAGCTCCGGGAATCCGGCACCCTGAAAAACCTTAATAAGACAACTACCGTCCCGGGTCAAGCACGAGATGGCAAAATCGAGCGCGATCTCGGCAAGCCCCATGGCGCGCGCCTGGTCAGACGCCCCCACGCCACTTATATTGGGGGCCATGTCGGAAATTACAAGGTCCACCCGGTCCCCGAGCGCGCGGTGTACCGCCTCATAGCAGTCGGGGTCGGTGAAATCCCCCTGAATGAACACCACCCCGGGCAAGGGGTTCATGGGCAAGACATCGACCGCCACGATGCGTCCCGCAGGCCCCAGACGGCGCGCCGCGTATTGGGCAAAACCCCCGGGGGCGCTCCCGAGATCCGCGACCACCGAACCCGGACGGATGAGACGGTCGCGGGCATCGATCTCCATGAGTTTGTAGGCCGCCCGTGAACGGTAGCCCTCGGCCTGCGCGCGTTTCACATAGGGGTCGGCGAAGTGCTCATCCATCCAGCGGTTGCGGGCCATGGGACGGTCTTAGGCCTTCACAGGGCGCGGGCCACGACCATAAGCCCCAAGACGCCCTCCGCGAGGTAGACGGTCGTGGAGACGACATGCAAGGCCATGAACGGCCCCCAGGACGGGCTCCCCGGCCCAAAATGCGGGGTGGCGCGCAGCATCGCCATGATCGGCAGGATGAGCAGCGCAAAGATCCCGTCCAGCCCCCAGGCGATACGCGCCAGACGCCGCCAGCGGCCCGCCGGCACGGCGCCGGCCACGATCCCGCCGAGGATAAGACCGAGGCCCTGACCGGCGGCAAACAGGTCGCCCGCAAGCCCGCCCGCCACCGCCTGCGGCAGGCGCCAGAACAACAAAGGCACGACGCCCGCGACCGTCCACAGGCTGCCCATCCACAAGACCGCCGCGACCCGCGCAAGGCCGGCCGCGGGCGATGGCACCCGCGGCGGATCAGATGTAGCGGATGTCGAGGATCTCATACTGGCGGGTGCCATCCGGGACGCATACCTCCACGATATCGCCACTCTCCTTGCCGATCAAAGCGCGCGCGATCGGGGAACTGATCGATATCTTCCCGTCCTGGATATCCGCCTCGTCGTCGCCGACGATCTGGTAGGTGACCTCGCGCTGCCCATCCTCCTCGAAAAGGTTCACGGTCGCACCAAACACCACGCGACCTTGGGCATTGACGGTCAGCGGATCGATGATCTGGGCATGGCCAAGCTTGGTCTCGACATCGCTTATCCGCCCCTCGATGAAGCTTTGCTGTTCCTTGGCCGCATGGTATTCCGCGTTTTCCGATAAATCGCCGTGCGCCCGCGCCTCCGCGATCGCCTGTATGATGCGCGGCCGCTCGACGGTCTTCAGACGGTGCAGCTCCTGCTTTAGCTTCTCGGCGCCGCTTACCGTGAGAGGAACTTTAATCATGCGCAATCTCCTTATGCAAGTCCTGCAAACATCGCACCTCGAACTCCTGCATGTGTCCGTGCGCCTCGCACGCCGCCCGCGCCGCCGCGAGCGTCGTATAGTTCGTCACCTTATGCTGCAAAGCCTCACGGCGGATCAGATAGGAGTCGGCCATGCTCTGCTTGTCAGCTACGGTATTGACGATGATATCGATCTCGTCATTTTTGATCATGTCCACGACATGCGGCCGGCCTTCGGATACCTTGTTGACCGCGCGCACCGTGAGGCCGGATGCCTCAAGCACGGCCGCGGTGCCGCGCGTCGCCAAAAGATCGAACCCGTGATCGGCAAAGTAGCGGGCGATCGGCACCGCCGCCGCGCGATCCCGGTCGCGCACGCTTATGAACAACCGGCCACCGCCCGGAATGGCGGCGCCCGCCGCGATCTGCGATTTGGCGAACGCCTCGCCGAAACTTCGACCCATGCCCATCACCTCGCCCGTCGACTTCATCTCCGGGCCAAGGACGGTATCGACCCCTGGAAATTTGATGAACGGGAACACCGCCTCCTTCACCGAACAGTAGGCGGGCATCACTTCCGAGACGATCCCTTGGCTCTCGAGTGAATGCCCCATCATCACACGTGCCGCGATCTTGGCGAGCGGCCGCGCCGTGGCCTTCGAGACATACGGTATGGTGCGTGATGCCCGCGGATTCACCTCGAGGACGTAGACCGCCTGATCCTTGATGGCAAACTGCACGTTCATGAGGCCGACCACATTCAGGGCCCGCGCCAACGCCACCGTCTGCCGGCGCAGCTCATCTTGTAGCGTTTGGGAAAGTCCGAAGGGCGGCAGCGAACACGCCGAATCGCCGGAATGGACACCAGCCTCCTCGATATGTTCCATGATGCCGCCGATGATCACGCGCTGTCCGTCGGAGACGGCGTCCACATCGACCTCGATGGCGTCGCTCAGGAACCGGTCGAGAAGAATGGGGCTGTCGTCGGACACGCGCACCGCAATGCGCATGTAGACCTCGAGATCCTCCCGGTTATGGCAGATCTCCATGGCGCGACCGCCGAGCACATAAGATGGCCGTACGACCAGCGGGTATCCGGTCTGCTCGGCCAGCATAACGGCATCGATGGCATTATGCGCGATGCGATTGGGCGGCTGGAGGAGTCCAAGGTCGGCAATGAGTCTCTGGAAACGCTCGCGATCCTCGGCGAGATCGATGGACGCCGGGCTCGTGCCCACGATCGGCGCGCCGTTTGCCGCAAGCCCCTCCGCGAGCTTCAGGGGTGTCTGGCCGCCATATTGCACAATCACCCCGGCGGGCCGCTCAAGCCCCGTGATTTCAAGCACATCCTCGAGTGTCAGGGGCTCGAAATATAACCTGTCCGATATGTCGTAATCCGTGGACACCGTCTCCGGATTGCAGTTGACCATGATCGTCTGGTAACCGCTCTCGCGCAATGCCACCGAAGCGTGTACGCAACAATAATCGAATTCGATACCCTGACCGATGCGGTTCGGCCCGCTGCCGAGCACGATGACCTTGGCCCGGTCCTCGGGGCCTGCCTCGCACTCCGCCTCATAGGTCGAATACATATAGGCGGTGGCCGACGCGAATTCGGCGGCGCATGAATCGACCCTCTTATAGACCGGCCGGATGCCGTGCGCATGGCGGAACGCGCGCACGGCATCCTCGTCCTGCCCAAGGAGTACCGCGATCCTGCAATCGGAGAATCCGCGGCGCTTCCAGTCACGCATGCGCGGCCCGTCGGCCTCGACCAGCGCTCCCGACGCCCCGCGCTGCTCGATCTCACCCTCAGTCCTGACGATTTCGGCGATCTGGGCCACGAACCACGGATCGATGCGCGTCAAATCATGCACTTCCTCGACCGTGAAGCCGGCGCGCAGGGCGTCGGCCACATACCACAGGCGCTCCGCCCCAGGAACCTTCAGCTCCTGAACCAGACGATCGCGTATGGTTTTCTGGTCACCCGCGCGATCGACGCGCGGCTCGAACCCGTAACTGCCGATCTCCAGGCTGCGCATGGCCTTCTGCAGCGACTCCTGGAAGGTGCGCCCGATCGCCATGGCCTCACCCACCGACTTCATCTGGGTGGTCAGGGTCGGGTCGGCCTTGGGGAATTTCTCGAAGGTAAAACGTGGGATCTTCGTCACCACATAGTCGATGCTGGGCTCGAATGACGCCGGCGTGGCCTTGCCTGTGATCTCGTTGCGCAGCTCGTCTAGCGTATAGCCGATGGCGAGCTTGGTGGCGATCTTGGCGATGGGAAAGCCCGTGGCCTTCGAGGCGAGCGCCGATGACCGCGACACGCGCGGATTCATCTCGATGACGATCATCTGCCCGGTCTTGGGATTGATCGCGAACTGGACGTTCGATCCGCCGGTCTCCACGCCGATCTCGCGCAATACCGCGATGCTGGCATCGCGCATCCTCTGGTACTCTTTGTCCGTGAGGGTCTGCGCCGGGGCCACGGTGATCGAATCACCGGTATGCACGCCCATGGGGTCGATGTTCTCGATCGCGCAGACGATGATGCAGTTGTCCAGGCGATCACGCACGACCTCCATCTCGAACTCCTTCCAGCCGATGATGGACTCCTCGATAAGCAACTCACGGGTCGGCGAGGCATCCAGGCCGCGCTCGCAGAGCTGCACGAACTCCTCGCGATTGTAGGCGATGCCGCCGCCGCTGCCGCCCAGCGTAAACGACGGCCGAATGATCGCCGGGAAGCCCACCAGGGCGTGCACCTGCAGGGCCTCCTCGAGGCTGTGGGCGATGGCCCCCTTGGCAACCCCGAGACCGATGGACTCCATCGCCTTCTTGAAGAGTTCACGATCCTCGGCCTTGTCGATGGCCGCCTTGGAGGCGCCGATCATGCGCACGCCGTAACGCTCCAGGACCCCCTCGCGATCCAGATCGAGCGCGCAGTTCAGCGCCGTCTGCCCGCCCATGGTCGGCAGCAGCGCATCCGGGCGCTCCTTGGCGATGATGCGCTCCACCACCCGCCAATTGATCGGTTCGATGTAGGTGGCATCGGCGAGATCGGGATCGGTCATGATGGTCGCCGGATTGGAGTTCACGAGGATGACGCGCAGCCCCTCCTCCTTCAGCGCCCGGCAGGCCTGGGTGCCCGAATAATCGAACTCGCAGCCCTGGCCGATGACGATTGGTCCGGCCCCTATGATGAGAACGCTCTTGATGTCGTCGCGCCTTGGCATCAGGACCTCGCCACCCCGTTTTGCGCCGCATCCATGAGCGCCGTGAAGCGCGCAAAAAGCGGCCAGACGTCATGGGGCCCGGGACTCGCCTCGGGGTGCCCCTGAAAGGAAAACACCGGTCGATCGGCATGGATCAACCCCTGGACCGAGCCGTCGAACAGCGAGCGGTGCGTCACGCGCAGACAACCAGGCAGGCTCGCCTCGTCGACCGCGAAACCATGGTTCTGGCTCGTGATCAAGACACGGCCGGAGTCGATATCGAGCACCGGGTGATTGGCGCCATGGTGGCCGAACTTCATCTTTACGGTGCGCCCGCCCAGGGCAAGCCCCAGCAGCTGGTGACCGAGACAGATCCCGAAAAGCGGCACGCCCGAGGCCACAAGCTCCTGCGTGGCGTCGATGGCATAGCCGCAGGCCTTGGGATCACCCGGCCCGTTCGAGAGAAACACGCCGTCGGGCCGCAAGGCGAGCGCCTGCGCGGCCGGGGTCTGCGCCGGCACCACCGTGACGCGGCAACCGGCGTGCGCCAGACTGCGCAGGATGTTGCGCTTGACCCCGAAATCATAAGCCACCACGTGGTAGCGTGCCGGCGGGCCCTTGGTCTCCCAGAGCCCCTCCTCCCAGACATAGGACCGCGGCGTCGACACACCCTTGGCGAGATCGAGCCCGTCGAGGCCGGGAAAGGCACGCGCCAAAGCCACCGCCGCCGCCTGGTCACCGGCCCTGTCGCCGGCCAGTATGACCGCGTTCTGCGCACCCTTCTCACGCAGCCGGCGCGTGAGCGCGCGCGTGTCGATGCCGGCTATGGCCACCACCCCGCGCTGTTGCAGGAAGCCCCGCAGGTCTCCCGTGCCACGGTAATTGCTGTAGCAGGCCGGTGCGTCGCGCACGACAAGGCCGGCGGCGTGGACGGCCGCCGCCTCCATGTCGTCGTCGTTGACGCCGGTGTTTCCGATGTGCGGGTAGGTCAGCGTGACGATCTGGCTGGCGTACGAGGGGTCCGAGAGGATCTCCTGGTAGCCGGTCATGGCGGTATTGAACACGAGCTCGCCCTGGGACGCCCCCGCGGCCCCGATAGACTCCCCGACGAACACTGTGCCGTCGGCGAGAGCAAGCAATGCCGGTTGCGCCACGGTACCTCCCGCCTCAGGGTTTACATACAAAAGCGGGAGCCGCTCTTCGCCGCTCCCGCCCGGAAAACGAGTCATTCACAAGGGTTTGTCGGGAGATTGTAACGAAATGGCCGCGCGAAATCAACGCAGGCCGAGCACATCCTGCATGTCATAGAGACCATGGGGACGGTCCATCAGAAAGCGCGCGGCGCGCATGGCGCCGTCGGCGAACACCTCCCGGTTATCGGCGATATGGGCGATCTCGAGGCGCTCGGAAGGCAGCGCCAGGTACACACGATGCTCGCCCACGATTTCCCCGGCACGGAGGGTCGCGAAACCTATGCTGCCCGGGACCCGCGGCGCGCGCTCCTGGTGCCGGTCGTACACGGCCACATCCACCAGACGCCGGCCTCGCGCGGCGGCCGCCACTTCACCCAGACGTAGCGCCGTCCCCGACGGGGCATCGATCTTGTGGCGGTGGTGGGCCTCCAGGATCTCGATATCGGCGTCGGGCAGGGCGCGGGCGGCGATCTCCAGCACATGCAAGGCGAGGTTTACGCCCACACTCATGTTGGCGGCCACCACAAAGCGGCCTCTGTCGGCCAGGACCCGTAGTCGTTCGCTGGCCGCCCCCGAAAGCCCGGTGGTGCCGATGACCGCGCCCTTCCCGAGCCGCGCGCAGATTTCCGCATAATGCGTACTCGCCTCGGGGGCCGTGAAATCGACCAGGACATCACAGCCCGCGATCACCTCTTCGGGCGCATCCGATACCGGCACCCCGAACGGCGCGCCGCCGATGAGGGTCGCCGCATCCCGTCCGCAGGCGCCATCGCCGGCGCGCACGAGCGCCCCCGAGAGGCACGCATCGGCCTGCCCGCGCACTGCCGCAAGCACCGCCCGACCCATGCGACCGGTGGCGCCTGCCACGGCAATCCTCATGATCCCCCCTCAAAAGCCCGGCCCGCCCGCCGACCCACCGCACACGGACCCAGGATTGATCCCGCGGCGCTACCAGGCAATATAGGCGTAACCCTTATGCTGGAGCTCCATCAGGTCCGCAGCGCCCATGGGCACATAGGTGGCAAGCGGCAGCAATGCGGATTTCGTCAACTTCAATGTCCGCAGGGTATTGCCGCAGCCGTGAAACTCCACACCGTAGTCATGAAGGCTCGCCACCCCGGCGCGGATGCCCCTTGCCACCGGCCGGACGGGCTTTTTCAAGACCACGCTGATGCCTTCGGCAAAACAGGTTACCACGATATGGATCGAGCTCCCATAACGCCGCAGCAAGGCCTGTACCGACGACAGGATATGCTGCTGGTAGCCATGATCCGCCTGGTTCAGCTGGTAGACGATATGGTGGGTGGCCTTCTGGCCCGGAAAGGTCAGATCGAGACTGTCCGCGGAACCGGCAAAGGCCGCGCCCGAGCCCATGGCCGCGGCCACCCCGCCGGCGGCGACAATGACGCGCCGGCGCGATGGATTGAACGTGCGTTTGTCCCCCATAGCGAACCCTCGTTACGGTAATGCTTGAGAGACGACCGCCGCGCGGTTTTATTCCCCGGAACTGCGCGCCTTGGGCTCGAAAAAGCCCCGCAGCTTGTCCAGCCATGAGTGCTCGACCGGATTGTGGCGCTCCCCGCCCTCGCGTATCGAGGCATCAAAGGCCTCGAGCAATTCGCGCTGGGTACGCGTCAGCTTGACCGGCGTCTCCACCGTTATCTGACAGAAGAGGTCACCGACGTGACCGGTGCGGACGTTCTTGACCCCCTTGCCGCGCACGCGAAAGACCTTGTCGGTCTGCGTCTCCGGCGGGATCTTCAAGGTCATGCGCCCGTCCAGACTCGGGATCTCGATCTCGCCGCCCAGGACCACGATCCCAAAGCGCACCGGCACCTTGCAATACAGGTCGTCCTGCTCCCGGCGGAAAAAGGCGTGCGGCTTCAGCTTGATCTGCACGTAGAGATCGCCCGCCGGACCCCCGTTCTCGCCGGCATCCCCCTGTCCGCTCACGCGGATCTGGTCACCCTCGTCGACACCCGCCGGAATCGTCACCGACAGGGTCTTGGCGCGCCGCGCGCGGCCCTCGCCGCGACACTCGACGCACGGCTGACTGATGGCCCGCCCGCTCCCGCGGCAATTGGGACAGGTCTGTTGAATCGAAAAGAAACCCTGCTGGAGACGCACTTGACCGTGACCGCCGCATGTCGGACAGGTCACCGGTACACTCCCGGCGCGGGCCCCGGACCCTTTGCACAGATCGCAGGTCGCCATGGTCGGCACCCGGATACGGGCCTCGGTGCCAAAAACCGCATCCTCCAGGGACAGGTCCAGGGTGAAACGCACATCGGCCCCACGGTAGACCTGGCTGCCGCGACGACCGCCGCCCCCGCCGAAGATATCCCCGAAGACATTATCGAAGATATCGGCAAAGCCCCCGGCGCCGAACGGTCCGCCGCCCGGCATCCCGCCACCCTGCATGCCGGCATGGCCGAACTGGTCATAAACCGCGCGCTTTTGCGGGTCACTCAAGACCTCGTAGGCCTCCTGGCACTCCTTGAAGACGGCCTCGGCACTCTTGTCATCGGGATTACGGTCGGGATGGTACTTCATCGCCATGCGGCGATAGGCCTTCTTCACCTCGGTGTCGTCCGCCCCGCGGGTCACACCGAGAACCTCATAATAATCGCGTCGCGTCGTCATAATCCCGTACTGCCGCAAAACCCCGACCATAGAAGAAAAAAGGCACGGGCGTCAACACCGCCCGCGCCCCCGTCCTCTTCCAAGACCTTACTTTTCGCGGCGATTCTCATTGACTTCTTCGAACTCGGCGTCGACGACATTGTCGCCGCCGGCCTGCGTCCCGCCCGGCTGCTCGGCATCGCCCCCCGCCGAGCCGCCCGCCTGGGCCTGCGCATACATCTGCTCGGTCAACTTGTGACTCGCCTGACTCAAGGCCTCGGTCTTCGCGGTGATCTCCGCCTTGTCGTCACCCTTGACCGCCGCCTCCAAATCACGCATGGCCGCCTCGATCGCGTTCTTGTCGGCTGCGCTCACCTTATCGCCCAGATCCTGCAAGGACTTGCGCGTACCGTGCAGGAGCGCCTCGGCCTGATTGCGGGTATCCACCAGCTCATGGGCGCGACGATCCTCCTCGGCATGCGCCTCGGCGTCCTGCACCATGCGCTGGATCTCGGCCTCGCTCAAACCCGAGCTCGACTTGATGACGATGCGGTTCTCCTTGCCCGTCGCCTTGTCGCGCGCCGACACATGCAGGATGCCGTTGGCATCGATATCGAAGGTCACCTCGATCTGCGGAACGCCGCGCGGCGCCGGCGGTATATCGGTGAGATCGAAACGCCCCAGCGACTTGTTGCCGGCCGCCATCTCGCGCTCGCCCTGCAGGACGTGCACGGTAACCGCCGTCTGACTGTCCTCGGCAGTCGAGAATACCTGCGCGGCCTTGGTCGGTATCGTAGTGTTTTTCTGGATGAGCTTGGTCATGACGCCGCCCATGGTCTCGATACCCAGAGACAACGGCGTCACATCCAGCAACAAGACATCCTTCACGTCACCCGCCAGCACGCCGCCCTGGACAGCCGCGCCGATCGCCACCGCCTCATCCGGATTCACGTCCTTGCGTGGATCCTTCCCGAAGAAATCCCGCACCGCCTCCTGCACCTTGGGCATGCGCGTCTGGCCGCCGACCAAGATCACATCGTCGACCTCGGTGACCTTCAGGCCGGCGTCCTTCAACGCGATCTTGCAAGGCTCGATGGTCCGCCGGATCAGTTCCTCCACCAGGCTCTCCAGCTTGGCGCGCGTGATCTTGACGTTCAAATGCTTCGGCCCGCTCGCGTCGGCCGTGACATACGGCAGATTGACGTCCGTCTGAGTGCGCGAAGACAGCTCGATCTTGGCCTTTTCCGCGGCATCTTTCAGGCGTTGCAGCGCCAGGGGATCCTTGTGCAGATCGATGCCCGAGTCCTTCTTGAACTCCTCAGCCAGATAATCGATCAGCCGCAGATCGAAGTCCTCGCCCCCGAGGAAGGTGTCGCCGTTGGTCGATAACACCTCGAACTGATGCTCGCCATCGACCTCCGCGATCTCGATGATGGAGATATCAAAGGTGCCGCCGCCCAGATCGTAGACGGCGATCTTGCGATCGCCCTCCTTCTTGTCGAGACCGAAGGCCAGGGCTGCCGCGGTCGGCTCATTGATGATGCGCTTCACATTCAGCCCGGCGATGCGCCCGGCATCCTTGGTGGCCTGTCGTTGCGCATCGTTGAAGTAGGCCGGGACGGTGATGACCGCCTCGGTCACCTCCTCGCCCAGATAATCCTCGGCGGTCTTTTTCATCTTCTGAAGGACGCGCGCCGATACCTCCGGAGGCGCCATCTGCTTGCCGTTCACCTCGACCCACGCGTCGCCGTTCTTGGCGCGCACGATCTTGTAGGCCACCATCTTGATGTCGCGCTGCACGATGTCATCTTCGAACTTGCGGCCCACGAGACGCTTGACCGCATACAGCGTGTTCTGGGGATTGGTGACCGCCTGGCGCTTGGCCGACTGCCCGACCAGGATCTCGCCTTCATTGGCGTAGGCGACGATCGAGGGCGTGGTGCGATCACCTTCGCTGTTCTCGATGACGCGCGGCTTTCCGCCCTCGATGACGGCGACGCACGAATTCGTGGTTCCCAAGTCGATCCCGATAATCTTTGCCATCGCTTTGTCCTCTTACTCCCGCTGGGGAAGATAGATAGTTGTAAGGCCGCAGGTATCCCAGATGGGGGCCCAAGGGCGTTTTTCAAGGGTCAGGGCTTGGACTTGGCGACCACCACCAGGGCCGGCCTCAAAAGCCTGTCGTTCAATAAAAACCCTTTTTGCACGACCTCCACGACGTGATTGGCCGGCACATCCTCGCTCTCGACCATAGACATGGCCTGATGCTGATCCGGATTGAATCGCGCCCCGGCGGGGTCGATCACCGTGATCGCAAACTTCTCGAGTACCGAATCCATCAGCTGCAAGGTCAGATCCACGCCGGCAAAGAGCGCCTCCAGGGCCTGGCCGGCGGTATCGCGATCCACGGCGCGGGCGCGCTCGAGGCTGTCGCGCACCGGCAAGAGCTCGGTCGCGAAGCGCTCCAGGGCGAACTTGCGCGCGGTCGCGGCGTCCTGCTCGGCGCGCCGCCTGGTGTTCTCGGCCTCCGCGGCGACCCGCAAAAGCCGTTCGCGGTTCTCGGCAATCTCGGCGCGCGCCCTCTCAAGCTCGGCTGCCAGTGTCGCCGGATCTTCGGCCGTGGGCGCCGCTTGCGGCTCCTCGCGCGCCGGTGTCTTTGTCTCCGCCCCGGACTCCGTGTCGCCCGTCATTGTGTCGTTGTGCGCCATCACTTGCTCCGTCATGAATTCACCAGCGGCATGTGGGGATCGCCCCGCGGCAAATCAAGCGCGCCTCTAACCCGGGAGGCCGTGACTCAAGGCCCCGCTTAACAGGCGCGCGGTGACATCGACCACCGCGATCACGCGGTCATAGGACATGCGCGTCGGCCCGACCACCCCCACAGTCCCGACAATCTGGCCATCGACCTCATAGGGCGCGGTCACGACGCTGCACGACTCCAGGGCCTCGTAACCGGATTCCGCGCCAATGAAGATCTGCACCCCCTGCGAGACCATGCTCTGTTCGAGCAGGTGCAGGAGATCCTGCTTGGCGGTGAACGCCTCGAACAAACGACGCAGCTTCTCGGTATTGCTGAGCTCGGGAAAGGCCAACAGATTGGACTCACCGCTCACAAAAAGCGGCGCCTCGCTCATTGCCTCCCCGGCAAAAACCTGATGGGCCATCTCCACCGCCGAGCGCAGAATCTGTTGCATGTCCTCGCTGTCGCGCCGCAAGGCCTCCATCAGGCTGCGCCGGACCTCATCGAGGGACAGGCCGGCGTAGGCGCCGTTGAAGACATTGGCGGCTTGTTGCAGTTCCGAGGCCGAATACGACCGCTTGGGGTGTATGACCCTGTTTAGGACCTGGCCATCCTGCGTCACCAGGATGACGAGCACCCGGGTCGGCGACAGCGCCAGGAAATCGAGCTGCAGAAAACCGACATCGGCGCGCCGCGGGACACGCACGATCCCGGCAAGCTTGGTGACCTGCGAAAGCAGGCCGGACATCGACTCGATGAGCTGCTGCGGATCCTGATCCGCCAGGAACCGGTCCTCGATCGAGGCCATGTCCAGGGTCTTCGGCAGCTTGACCGCAAGTAGGGTGTTCACGAAGAAGCGATAACCGCGCTCGGTCGGTACGCGCCCGGCCGAGGTATGGGGCGAACGGATGAGTCCGAGCTCCTCGAGGTCGGACATGATGTTGCGCACGGTGGCCGGGCTGAACTCCAGCCCGGCCTGCTTCACCAATGTCCGGGAGCCGACGGGCTGACCTTCGGCTATATACTGTTCGATAAGCGCCTTGAGGAGCCGTTCGGCACGAGGCGTTAACGACACCATAAGCTACCCCTCCTCTTAGCACTCCGACTTTCCGAGTGCCAGGGGCACGCTACCAATAGCCGTCCTGGGTGTCAACAGACGGATGCACGGCGGTTGCAGAGCGCCCCTCTCTGGCCGCCCAAAGGGACCCATGCTAGTGTTGTGACCATGAGGGATTGGCGATGAAGGCGGTGATGACACGCGTCGGTTTGTTCGGTAAATACGGTGACCGGGGCGGACGCGAACTGCTGCAACGCCTCTATGCGCTCCTGGAGGCCCGGGCGCTGGAGATCACCGTCGAGGAGGATACCGCCGCCGCCCTCGATCTCGCGGGCGTGACCACCTGCCCGCTGGACCGCATCGGCGAGACGATCGATCTTGCCATCGTGCTCGGCGGCGATGGCACGCTGCTCGGTGTCGCACGCACGCTCGCACCGCATCACGTCCCGCTGATAGGCGTCAATGCCGGGCGCCTGGGTTTTCTTGCCGACGTATCCACCGACAACATCGGCATGATCAACCACATCCTAGACGGCCACTATCAGGCCGAGGAACGCTTTCTGCTGGCCGCGACCATCGTCCGCGACGGGCAGACGCTCGTGGAGCGCCTGGCACTGAACGACGCGGTGGTGAACAAGGGCGAGCTTGCCCGCCTTATCGAGTTCGAGACCTATGTCGACGGCCAGCTCGTGAGCGGCTCGCGCGCCGACGGTGTGATCATCGCCACCCCGACCGGCTCCACGGCCTACGCCATGTCCGCGGGCGGGCCCATCCTGCATCCGACACTGGCGGCCATCGTGCTCGTGCCGATCTGTCCGCAGACCTTGAGCAACCGGCCGATCGTGGTGCATAGCGGCTGCCATATCGAGATCGTGCTCGTGAGCGATCAGAGCGCCCACGTGACCTTCGACGGGCAATCGAACTTCGGTCTCAGGAACGGCGACCGCCTTGGCGTCTGCCGCTCCGAGACCCCCCTTATCCTGCTGCACCCGGAAGGTCGCAACCACTACGAGGTCTTGCGCCAGAAACTGCATTGGGGCCGAAGGGTGTGATGCTCTCCGAGCTTCTGATCCGATCGTTCGTGGTCATAGACGAGCTACGCATACCGCTCGGACCCGGGCTGTCGGTCGTGACCGGCGAAACGGGCGCCGGCAAGTCCCTGCTCGTGGATGCCCTGGGGCTCGTACTCGGCTCGCGCGCGGACGCCGGGGTCATAAGGCCCGGGGCCGAGACCGCCGAGGTCATCGCCACTTTTGATCTCACGCCGGAAAGCCCGGCGCGCGCATGGCTCGCCGAGCGCGACCTCACGGCCGATGCCGATCAGTGCATCGTACGCCGGGTCGTCGCGCCAGACCGGTCGCGCGCCTTCATCAACGCCACCCCCGTCCCCCTGCAGCTGCTGCGCGAACTGGGCGAGCGCCTGCTCGATCTTCACGGACAACACGAACATCAGGCGCTCATGCGCCGGGACGTGCAACGCGGCCTCCTCGATGCCTATGCCGGCGCCGGGCCCGAGGCCCAGGCGCTCTCAAGCGCGGTGACCGCGATGGCGGCCTCGCGCGCCCGCCATCGCGCCTTGCAGGAGGCGGCCGAACAGCGCGCCGCGCGGGCGTCGCTCGTACGGTACCAGCTCGACGAACTCGACGGTCTGCGTCCGCAAGCTGGTGAATGGCAGGACCTGAATACCACGGAGCGCCGCCTAGCCCATGCCCAGGAACTCATGTCGGGCATCAGCGGCCTGGTCGCGCTCTTAAGCGAGGGGGACGACGCCCTGTCCTCGGCGCTTGAAAAGGCCATGAGCACCCTTCGGCAACTCGTACGTCACGAACCGCGGCTCGCCGAGGTCGAGGGCCTGCTGGCAAGCGCCGGGGTCGAGATCAGCGAAGCCGCGATCGCCCTGAATCGTATCGCCGGCGATCTCGAAAGCGAGCCCCTCGATCTCCCGGCGCTCGAGTCCCGGGTGGCCCGCTGGCATGATCTGGCGCGCAAACATCGCGTCCCTCCGGAGGAATTGCCGGAACTTTGGGGGCAGCTCGTCGCGGAGCATGAATCGCTGCAGGGTGATGGGGGGACGATTGCAGAACTCGCCCGGGAGATCGCCGAACGTGAACACGAGGCCGCGGGCCTGGCGAGGGCCTTAAGCGCCAAACGCGCTGCGGCCTCGCCGGCACTCGCGCAGGCGGTCACAGAAGAGATGGGGCGCCTGGGGCTTGGGTCGGCGCGCCTGCAGGCGGCCCTGACGCCGGAAGAGCTGTCAGTCAACGGCTGCGAGGCCGTCGAGTTCCTGGTAAGCCCGGCCTCCGATGCGCCCTTCAAGCCGCTCGCCAAGATTGCCTCGGGCGGCGAACTCTCGCGCATCAGTCTCGCCCTGCAGGTGGTCCTGGCCGACGTATGCGCGGGCCCGACGCTGATATTCGATGAGGTCGACGTCGGCATCGGCGGCGCCGTCGCCGAGATCGTGGGCCTGAGACTCCACGAGCTCGCAAAGACCCGTCAGGTGCTGTGCATCACCCACCTCCCGCAGGTGGCCGCGCAGGGCGACACCCACCTGCTCGTCGAAAAGGGCCAGGCCGGGGGGCGGACCATAAGCTCGGTCGAAGTCCTGACACAGGCACGGCGCATCGAGGAGATCGCGCGCATGCTGGGGGGGATCGCCGTGAGCGCCCGCACCCGCGCCCTGGCGCGAGACATGCTCCGTGGATAAGGGGATGGCAGCCCCCAAGGTGCGGCCGGCGCGCATCGCCGATGTCCCGCTCATCCATCACTTCCTTGAGCTTTATGCGACCAAGGGCAACCTGCTGCCACGCACCATGAATGAGATCTACCGCCATCTGCGCGATTTTTTTGTGATCGAGGTCGATGAGCGGGTGGCGGCGATCGGGGCACTCGAGATTTTTACGGAGGACCTGGGCGAAGTCCGGAGCCTGGTCGTGGCCGAGGAATATGAGCGCCGGGGCCTCGGGCGTCTCATGGTCCAGCGCATCATCGCCGAGGCCCGGCAACTGGGCCTGCGCCGACTCATGGCCCTGACCTATGTCCCGACCTTCTTCCACAAGCTCGGTTTCGTCACCGTGGCCATGGATACGCTGCCCGAGAAGGTCTGGAACGTGTGCGTGAAATGCTATAAGTACAACCGCTGCGACGAGACCGCAGTGCTCTTGAACCTCGGTCGTCAGCCCTAGGACGCGCCGGTCCCGGGAGTGCCCTTCTTAGAACACTTGCCTTCGCGCTTCATGCCAAGGCAGGTGCCGTACATATAAAGGGAGTGACTGTCAACGTGGAAACCGAGGGCCTCGGCCACGCGCCGCTGGCGCTCCTCGATGGCCGGATCGTAGAACTCGAAGACCTCGCCGCATTCCACGCATACGACGTGGTCATGATGACCGCCCTGATTGATCTCAAAGACTGAGCGTCCGCCCTCGAAGTTGTGACGAATGACGAGCCCCGCGCTCTCGAACTGGGTCAAGACCCGGTAGACGGTCGCCAGACCCACCTCTTCACCCATGTCCAACAACGCCTTATAGACATCCTCCGCCGTCATGTGTCGGGCCCGCGGCTCCTCCAGGATGCCGAGGATCTTGAGGCGCGGTAGCGTCGCCTTGAGACCGGCCTTCTTGAGATCGGTGCTGTCGCTCATGATGTTCATCCCGCGCTTTTGCCTTGACGAGGTCGATAGTGTACTTTGTCACCTTCGACTCACGAAAAGCCAGTGTAAACTAGAACGATTCCCATGCAAAAACCGAATGTGCTCTTTCTTGTGTTGGCTTCGCTGGCACTGAGCGGTTGCCATTTGCTCTATCGCCCGACAGTCCAGCAGGGCAACGTCATCACCGCGCGGATGATCGCCCGGCTGCGCCTTGGGATGACCAAGAACGAGGTGGTTTATGACCTCGGGGCGCCGGCGATTCACGACCCGTTCCATCCGAATCGCTGGGACTATTACTACTCCCTGAAACGCAACTATAAGCCGCTCATAGCCGAGCACTTCACCTTGTACTTCAAGAAGGGGAGGCTTGCGCGCATCGTCGGGGTGCCGCGCCCGACCCCGCGTCACATTTACGGGACATCCGACTCTTGACGGCGGCGCGCCGGCGGCGCCCCTCCTTCGGGTCCTCGGGTAACGGTGCATAGATCTCGACGCGATCGAAGGCCTTGACCGGATCGCTCAAGGCCGCAAATCGCCCGAAGATACCGACCCGGTGGGCACGGATATCGAGCCCCGGATAGTCGTCGAGGAGTCCGGACCGGCGTATGGCATCGAGGACGCTGCTTCCCGGGGGGAGACGCACCCATCGGACATCGGGTACCGGGGCCCCGTAGACGACCTCGACCGGCCACTCAACGCGCGCCATAGACCTCGCGCGCGCGCTTCTGGAAACTCTCGACGAGACTATTGGCGATCGTCCCGAACACCGGCCCCACGGCAAGCGCCAGCAGGCGGTTTGCGAAATCGAATTCGAGATCGAGGCTGATCCGGCTGCCCAGATCGCCCACTTGGGTAAAGCGCCATGATCCCTCGAGCCGGCTGAAAGGCCCGCGCACCAACCGGATGCCCATTTGCCCGGGCGCATGGGTGTTGCGGGTCGTGAACGTCTTGCGGATGCCTCCGAAGGCCATGTCGATCTCCGCCACCAGCCCGGAATCGTCGCGCTCCAGCACCCGCGCCCCCGCGCACCACGGCAGAAACCGTGGATAGCTCTCGACATCGGCGACCAGTTCATACATCTCTTCGGCGCTGTAGGGAACGAGCGCGCTTTTGCTAATCGTTGTCACAATACCAACCTAGGTGCAGTAAGGATCACGACCAGGATCGCCGCGGGTACGAGCAGGCGCAAGGCCCAGAGCCAGAGGCGAAGCCGGCCATCAAGCGCATCGCGTCGCGCGAAAAGCCCGGCCGGCGCCCAGCCCATGAGCAGACTCAAGCCCCCCGCACCCCACGGCAGCAAGACATTCACGGCGATGATCATGACGACATCGAGCAGGCCGAGTGTCTTTAGTCGTCCAAAGAAAGTAAACGAAAAAGCCCACGACTTCAAAGAGAGCGTAAGAACCGCGCCGACTGCGAACGCCGTGAGCCCGAGCCTTAGGGCCGCCCGCCCCCGCGGTATGCCCCGCGCCATCAAAAGCTGCATGGCAGGCTCGAGCCACGCCACCCCCGAAAGCCAGGCTGCGGAGATCAGACCCAGATAACAAAGCACGATCACGAGCGCGCCGTGCGGCAGCCGCGCATCCATGAGCGGCAAGGTCTCAAAAAGGAATCCGCCGCCAGCGAGCGGACTCAGTCCTGCCGCAAAGGCCAGGGACGCAAGCGCGAAGCCGCCGAGCCAGGCGGCAAAGACCTGGGCCAACACCAGCACCAAGGCCATCCGGCCGGCCGACACCGAGCTCCTGAGGGAAACGCCATAGGCGAGCAGCGAGGCCGTGCCAAGACCAGGCCCGAAAAACGCCTGTGACAGGGCGACCAGGACCAATGTCATGCCCGATGGCGTCGCACGCGGCGCGAGCAAGGCGGGGACGCTTACGAAAAAGCTCCCCAGGGTGGCGGCAAATACCACGAGCGTGACCAACAGGGCCAATAAGCCCGGTACCAGGAGATAGGACAGGTCCTCGATGGCACGCAAGCCGCCAGCGCTCACCAGAAACACCAGGAGCAGAAACAGGGCCTCCCACGCCAGGAGCGGCCCGGGATACGCGGCCAGGTGGGCGAACCGTGTCTCCACAAAGGCGGCCGTCGCCCCCCGAAAATCGCCGGCCAGCGCGGCATGAAGATAAGACAACATCCAGCCGGCGACCACCGCCACATAACAAAACATCAAAAACCCGCCGAGTGACGCCGCGCGTACCGCCCAGCGCCACGGCCGCCCGGGCACGGCGCGAACGATGGCGTCGGCACAGCGCCCCCCGTCACCGGCGCGGCGCCCCACGGCAAGCTCGGCCCCGAGCAGCGGCCAGGCAATCGCCAGCAAGGCCAGAGCGTACACCGCGACGAAGCTCCCGCCCCCGTAATGGGTCAAGAGATAAGGGAACTCGGAAAAGGAATCCATGCCAGCGAGCGCCCCCAGGCCCACGAGAAAAAACCGTGAGGGGGACGACCATGACGCGGCAGCGTTGTCGGGCGAGCGGGACATAACCCGGCACTCTAAACGAATCGGCGCCATGACGAATAGGCCTTGCGCGGCCAGCCATCCTTGGGCACCATGCCCGACCATGGCCCGCCGCAAGGACACCGAACCCCGTATCATCGCCCAGAACAAGAAGGCCTGGCACGATTACTTCATCGAACAGCGATTCGAGGCCGGGCTCGTGTTGCAGGGTTGGGAGGCCAAGAGTCTTCGTGATGGGCGCGCGCAGCTAAAGGAAAGCTATGTCATCGTCCAGAACGGCGAGATCTTCCTGTTCGGGGCCCACTTCTCGCCATTGAAGACAACCTCGACCCATATCAAGGCCGACCCCACGAGGACACGCAAGCTTCTGTTGCATAAGCTCGAGATCAGCCGTCTCGTGGGGGCCGTCGAGCGCCGCGGCTACACGCTCGT
>JAPTWT010000246.1 GCA_028064935.1 Gammaproteobacteria bacterium
GGTGGCTAAGGTGAGCTGGCGCATGGATTTTATCCGTTTTAACTTACGCCATTTTACCATAACGGCTTGTATATAGGGACTAAATCAGAGGTGCCCTAGCCGTAAAGTTGCACCAATAGTCGTTTCTGACGTAATTGTGGCCGATCGCAACGCAGAATTTCCACCCGAGACAAGGATCATCACGTCCGTAAGAATGAACGCCCTTCTCGATCAGATCGATGGCCTATTCACAAGCCTTTTTTCTCAGGAGCCTATGCCGTCTTACGCGGTGCTAGCGGGCAAGCAAATAGAGAGAGGCCTCTCGCCGGAGCGCTTTCTATCACAATTCACAGTTCCAATAAGAAGGGCGCGTTAGGAGGGCCCGCTCGCCACTACTACACATTGGGACCGGTGTACAGTTATTGACAGGACTCCAAGGAAGGCGAGCCCGGTAAATAAGGAACGCGAGTCTCCATTACGATGGTAATCCCGTTACGGGAAGTCGGTTCGTTGTGTTTCGGCGAAATATCCGGCTCAAGGTCGGGCGGCCTTTCCGTATACGGGAATGTTGTGTCATCCACTGGGGCGCGCTTTATGGTCCAAGTGTGTATGCGGGTGGATACAGTTGTGTCGCCCAGGATTACTCCGATAATTTGCCAGCCTTTAGGCTCCTCATAGGGCCCTGGCGCGTCGCTCCAGGCCTTTAGGAGTTGCACGGGGCCACTCGACTCCATAAGGTGCATGTAGCCGGCCCAGTCTGCTTGATCAGCTGCTAGGCGAAAGGACTCGATTGGTGATTCCACTGGTTCCCGAAGTCGTCGCAATTCCCGCCACACTGTGACCGAAGGCGTGCCAAAGAATTGAAATTGCCGGATACCCCATACCGAGGCCCAGGCCTCTACCCGTTCCGCGGTGCTGGTCGCGTCGCGGCTCTGGTCGTCTTCGAGGTCCGCGCCCACGTGACGGCCGTCAACGTTCTTACTCACGTATTTCGCGATGTAGCCAGCAGCGGAGCCGCGCGCAGGATCAACGGTGACGACCGTAACGCGATGTTCAGCAGCGCCCGACTCGTTGGCATCCTCAATGAGCCAGTATTCGCGACACAAGGCCTCAAAGTGGGCGAGGTCTGTGGGGGCTCCAAATACGACAAGATGCCAATGTACTGTGCCGTCGTGATGAGGCTCAGCGATTCGGAGGCCGTATATGCGTAGTTTCCTACGGCGGAGAGCCGTCCTAATACGGCCCCAATATTTCGTGAGATATTCTTGGGCGTCGCGTGGGCACGCACCCGAATATTTGGGATTGGGATCTCCCGAAGCCGCAAGGCTCGCATGAAAACGCGCAGGGCAGGTGGCGGTTAAAAAAATAGCGCTGTGGCCCTGCCCTTTACCGTAGGCTTCACAACCCGCGATTCGGGTCATCAGTTCCGCTCGGCGGTTCTGTGGGTTTGACACAGAATGAGCGGCGATTTCCTGAAGTGTGGCCGCGTAGCCCGATTCATTTTCAGCGACGAGAGATTCAAGGAAGGCCTGGTTGCGACGCTTTTGCATGCGGCGTCGTTCCAGGGCGCCGTCGCTGACATACAAAGCTTTGCGTTTATTGACCATGTTATTTTTGATCGCGGCATGCTCGACGCGGCGCCCGACGGTCTTACGGACGGTGTGACGCCACCAGGCTTCGTCGCAAAGCCGGGCTATAGCCTGTTTGGCGGTATAGGGTTTAGGGCAGCCGGGCGCCGTCACTCCATGCCGCTGTGCGAAGCGGGTGAGGGCTTCCACGGCCTGTGGGTCGTCCGGGTATTGCCGACGGAGGCGCTGCGCTTCGTGCGTGCGGCTCTGTGCGAATCGCATAAGAGCGTCGTTGTCGCGGGCAAGCCGTGCATCGCGAGCACTGACCGATTCAGTTGTATCACGTAGCCCCGCATTGGCCGCAACGGAGTCGCCGGCGAGCCAGCGTTGCCGGTAGAGGTGGGCTGCGTTTTCGGCAAAGTCCTCGGGTAGGCTTCGGAGGGCCTTATGGCGCCACCGTCGATCATCACCGCCAGTGTGGTCGAGATCCCAGAGAAGTTGCTCGGCGTAGGATCGTAGGGGGGTGGCCGATGAGCTCAGAGGCGTCATGTCAGACGTCGCTCGTTGAGCGCCTTATCCGGTGCGCGACGTAGGTATCAATATCGGTTCTGCGGTAGCGTACGGCGCGCGTCCCGAGGCGCACGAACGGAATGCGGGCGCCGGCCCAGCGGTCTCGCTCCAAAAAAGCCTTGCTTACGCCCAGTAAGGCGGCCGCTTCGCGGGTGGTCAATAAGGGTTCAGTCATCGCTGTAAGGGCTCCGAAGGACACTGGAGCCCATTACAAAGCAGGGGCCTACTGAGGGGTACGCTGTCAGCTGAGCTGAAATGTCATCTCAGCTCAGCTGAAGTAAGACAAGATCGCTTAAAGGCGTCGGTAATCGCGAATCCAGAAAGTGAGGCGGTCCTCGGGATTGTTTCCGTGAAGGATTTTCCGCTCCTTCTCATCAAGGATTTTGTAGATTCGTCGCGCAGCATCAGCTGCGGACCGACTGACATGCTCCTGATCGTGGATGGCCAGCACTTTTTCGCGTAAGCGTTGGTAGGGCTCCATGCGTTTTTTGCCCCCACGCTTTCGGTGCACTCGCCCGAGGTCTTTTGCGTGCTCAGCTCGTGCCTGGGCGGTGGCCTCCACAAGCGCGTCCATCGCTTCAAAGGCGGCTTCCAGATCGGTACGGGTCGTTTGGAGGTGCTTCCGTACGTCCTTGGCTGGTATGCCCCCTATAATCAATTGCGAGACCAGTTCGCCCACAATACCGAGAGCAAGGAGCGCAAAATATTCGGACCAGCGTGCGTTCGGGAAAGCCTCTTGGTTCGTAATGTCGAACTGATCTTGGGCGTAGCGCACGAGGTCGGCCTTGGTCGAGTGGCGGATTGTGGTGTTGTCACGCCCCATCTGCTCGATTGTTTGATACATTAGATCTTCACGATAGGCGCCCTCGATAGTCGCGAGCGTGCGTAAGCCGTACTCTAGCTCAGCGCGGGAGCGATCCTTTAGAAGTGGCAGGGCGCGCTCGACGACGAGACCGTAGCCCGGTAGGTGCAGGTGATCCGGGTCAAAGGGGTCAAAGTGTTGGAATGCCTTTGTCGAGACCATTAGGCCCCCGTTGCCGGAGCGAGTCCGTAATGCAGTTCACGGTGACAGTTGGGGCAAAGTGCGAGGGCATTAGCGACGGTATCCGGGCCGTTGTCGGCGAGACGGATCTTGTGATGCACTTCAAGGTAAGGGCTACCGTCTGGGCGTCGGAAGGGCGCAGGATGGTGACAGCGTTCACAATGTCCGGCAGCTCGCTCCAGGACAGCGCTGATTACGTCGGCATTGCGTACGTAGCGAATCCCTTGCACAACGACTCTGTCGGGCGTAGGGGAGGCGATGGCGAGTCGCGCGGCACGTTGGTCTGGTGCCGTGATTCGGCTGCGTGCGAGTTTTTGTTGGAGTTCTGCCTCGAGTAATTCTTCGGTGACCACGGCCCCCGCGGAATCGGCGCCGCTTGCGAAAGGTAGGCGCGTTAAGGTAGACCAGCGCGCGCCGTCTGGATCTTCGTGGTCGCTTTCGTATCGGAAGCGGCCGATCAGTTCGTAGTCATTGGCGGCGTGCTTGATGAAGACAAGAATAGGCCGCGTGCCGCTTTCGATAATGGCGCGATTAAAAGCGTGGTCGCGGCTATAAACACCATCGGGACCATAGAAGTAATATTTCAGGGTTTCGCCCGGCACAAGCCACTGGTTGGCATATTTTCCGTCGGTGAGGGTGGCTTTGAGCAAGATCGCTTCAATGGTCTGGCCACTTTTTACGAGGTGAATGCCGGGCTGAATGTTATAGGTGCCCGCGATGATAGCCAGGACGTAGGCGGAATAATGCTGACCCACGACGAGTTGGCGGACCGTGGAGCGCTCGTCACGGGCACTGCCCGCCGCCTCATTGAGCGCCGCACTCAAAGCCGCAAGAGTCGGTAACTTGTGGGCGCTTAAGGCCTCGGAGAGACCGTCGGGCTCGCCTTGTCTGTCGCTTAATTGTTCAAGGTAGCGGCAGAGGTCGCCGACCCGAGGACAGCGCTCAATGAGTGTCCGGATATGGATAAGGGTATGACGGTATTGTGGCGGCAGCTGCGCGAGCGCCGGGGTAATAAGGCGATCCAGGACCTGTTGCTGGGCAGTTTTGATATCCACGGTCGATGTTCCTTAGCGAGACAGGGCCGGGGTGTGGGTGTCTGGGGACGGTGGCCCGAGAGGGATCACGGGGGTCGCCCGGACGCCGGCCACCTTCAACACATAATCGGTGATCTTTTGCATGGGTCCGCGTAAGCGCTCCATGTCGCTGACAATATAGCCCGCTGTTACATCCTGGCGCATCTTGTGGTTGAGGAGACGCTTTAGGGTATAGGGCGGGATCTCGAGGCCTTCGGCGATGGTGGCGAAGGTACGGCGCAGATCATGGAGCGTAAAGGTGACGCCCGATGCCGTCTCGACCCGCGCAATCCAGCGTTTCGGTTCGATCAGGTACCCTTTTTTGCCCGTGCCGTCGAAGACATACGCGGAGCGGCGCTGCTGGTAACGTCGGGCGAATAAGTCCTCGAGGTAGTCGGAGAGGGGCAGCGTATGGGGTTCGCGATTCTTTGGGTCGTGAATGGTTAGGGTGCGTTGATGAAAGTCGATGTCCGTCCATAGGAGCTGGGCCCCCTCCTGACGGCGTAGCCCTGTGAGCAAGAGCAGCATGAGGTAGTCCCCGACCGTCTCCGCAAAGGGGTCGGGATTGTCCGAGCGGAGCCCGGACACCGCCCGGACCCAGGGCCCCAGATCTCGGGCCGTGAGTACGGTCCGCCGGCGCTCGGACCGGAACCAGCTCCGGGCCCGCGTAAGCCGGAGGACCGGATTTTCCGAGAACAGTCCTCGGCCCGTGCTGTCTTCGTACTGGGCCAGCGCAAAATTTAAGAGCGAGCGCAAAAAGCGCATCGCGCCATTGGCGTAGTATTCACCGCGGGTGGTGCCGAGTTGCTGATGGAGGGCCGCGACCTGATCTTTGGTG
>JAPTWT010000061.1 GCA_028064935.1 Gammaproteobacteria bacterium
AATCAACGACTTACGATAATCCCTCCCTTAATGCCCTCGAGTTTGGTAACCTGGTGGTAGCCGAAGATACCAAGGGGGGTGGCCATGGCGTGTTTTCAGAAGCGGTCGGGGTCCTGGCGTGCCATCGTGAAGCGGAAGGGATACGGTGTGCTGACCCAAACCTGTGACACTAAGGCCCAGGCTGAGGCTTGGGCGCGGCAAGTCGAGGGCGAGATGGACCGCGGGGTGTTCGTGTCGCGGGCCGAGGCCGAAAACACCACCTTGCGCGAGGCTCTGGCCCGCTACCAGCGCGAAATCGTGCCGAGCAAGAAGAATGCCGACCGGGAAGGTCGCCGCGTGAAAGGGCTCCAGGCCCGCACCCTGGCCCGGCGCTCGATGGCGAGCATCCAGGGCAAGGACATCGCGGCCTTTATGCAACAGCGGCAGGCGGAAGGAGCCGGACCGAACACCGTCCGCCTGGATCTCGCCCTCCTCTCCCACCTCTTCAATGTCGCCCGCGCGGAATGGGGCATGGCGTCGCTCGCAAACCCCGTGGAGATGGTCCGCAAACCCCGACTGCCTGCCGGCCGCGACCGCCGCCTCATCGACGACGAGCAAGCCCGCCTCCTGGCCGCCGCTCACGCCTACGGCGGCGAGATCGGCCCCCTCATCACCTGGGCTATCGAGACCGCCATGCGCCGCGGGGAGATCGCGGCCATGCGGTGGGACCACCTTGACCGTAAGGCGCGGGTACTCCTGATCCCGGAAACGAAGACCGGGACGCCCCGGCGGGTGCCGCTCTCCACGGCCGCGCGGGCGGTCCTGGACGGGCTCCCGAGGCGTTTAGATGGGAGAGTGTGGGGCATGCGCCCGGACTCGATCAGCCAGGCCTTTGAGAGGGTCTGTAAGGCGTCTGGGATCGAAGGCCTGACCTTTCATGATCTGCGGCATGAAGCGACCTCCCGGCTCTTTGAGAAGGGCCTCAATCCGATGCAGGTGGCCGCGATCACGGGGCATAAGACCCTGCAGATGCTGAAACGGTACACGCATCTGCGGGCTGAGGATCTGGTGGGGAGGTTGGGGTAAAACGCAGATGACTTGGTTATACATATCCGCTACGGAACAACGACAGAACTTTCTTGGAGAACTCCCCCACCTCACTTGCCGTCAATCAACGTGCGTAACTGACTTTCTAACGCACTGAACGTCTCGGTTTTTCTGGTCCGCATCTCGCTCATAACAGCCTTCTTGAGCTGAAGCAGGTCACCTTTGAAATGCCCATCCCTCCTCATGTCTTCAAGCAGGTGCTTGCCGTCACTCAACACTCGCCAATTATCATCCCACTCTGGCCGCAACCTCTTTATTTTTTCCTCGTAGCGGCTAGAAAAGTCTTTCTCGAATTTGGTTTTATCCATAGATCCTATTATCGATTCCATCGCCTGAATCTGCTCTAGCAGAGACTTTGCTACGAAATTTTGTTCCGAGTCACGCATAATTTTCATATCAAAAACAATATCCTCTAGTCCAAGATCCTTAAAAACGCTTCTCGAAACTACCTCATGTAATTGCGCCATGGCTAACGCCTTCATGACATCACGCATTTCTGTCGTAGTACTTTTTTGCCTTTCCGACCATCGATTCTCTCCGCTAAGATCCGTCAGAATTTCGACGTCGAGAAGATAGTTTTCAAGGCAATATCTGTCAAGTTGCAGAAGCCTCACATGCTCAGAGCTTGAGAGTGATGTCGGTTTATGATCACGATCGAAGATAAAATAGTAATTGCCGATTTCGTCCCCTCTGTTTTCCGCGTCCTGAAGCTTGCGAATGTCCTTCTCTACCTCTCCGCGCCCACCCAGCGGCTTAATGATGTAACGCCTGAACAGGTCACCAAATCCCGCTTGCAGGATTTCCACGTCGTGGATACCTTCTACCGAAATAGTTCCTTTGTATAGCAGCGCCTCACTTTCGGAACATCCCAATCGCCTGAGCACGTCCCGGATTTCCCCTTGATCACGTTGGCGGACCTTAGCCAAAACTTGGCCGCTTCTCAGATGAAACAAGGCGCACTGAGATCTCTCGAATGCGCCAGCAAGTATTTGTGGCGAATGGGAACAAATGATTGCCTTAATGTTTAGCTTAACCGCATACTCATCCACAAAAAATTGCAGAAGGTCACGGCAAACAGCCGGATTAAGATGGAGTTCCGGCTCATCCAAGAGTATAAGCCCGTTCCTTTCCACATCCCTCGCAATTAGCAGGAAAGTTAGTATAAGCCCTTTTTCGCCACTACTTAATCCATCTATTTGAAATGTCGCGCCAGAATCCGTATCGAGTATGGGAATCGACAACATGCCAATCTCGTTAACGCCAATTTCACCGAGTGCGCGACCCTTCAGGATGCGACCGAATATCAAACCAAACTGTGCTTTGAGATCCGCACGAGCTTTATCACCAGAAATTATCGAGTTAAATATGGTATTCTTCAGCCGGTTATATTTAAGCTGCGGTTGCGAGTTATAGGATTCCATCTGTTGAGACGTATCCGCACTTCCAAGTTGGATCTGCTGCTCCCCAATTGGCAAGGCCCGATCTGCGGGAAAATACGAAAATAGGGTTTTTCTTGGATCCAATGATTGCTCCAAGGCGGTAAAGAATATTTGCTGTACCGGAAATTCTCCGGCCATTGTGCCGGTCTGACAATTTATGGTTAAGTTCAATGCGAGGTGCATTGTCTGCTCTACGTTTGCGATTTCTCTCCCTAGCTGAGCGGTGGCGTTCTTTAGGGTTTCCTGTCCCTGCGGGGAAGAGATAAAGGCCATTATTTGGTTTTGGGCGGCAAATGTGAGGCCAGCGCTCTGCTGAGCAATATGGGTTGCTAATTGCGAGGTCAAGGATTTTATCTTTTGTATCTCCTCTGACTCAAGGCGATATGTGCACTTGATGGAGAGTGGTATCTCAGGTTTATTGGTCAGTGCAGCGGGAAACAAGCGCTGTGGCATGTGCGGTGAAGTGGCTCCGAGCGACTGTAGCGTTTGATTTGTTTCCTGTGGAGTTCTCGGCGCAAGTACGGCCTTTGCTAAACGGATAGCCTCTAAAATCGTAGTCTTTCCGATTGCGTTTGGTCCAATGATGACGTTCACGAGGGAATCGAACTCAACATCTATATTCTCAAGTGCTCGGAAATTTTCAATGCGCAGTCTTGTAAGGTGCATAAAGATTCTCCTGTGAACTACCTACTGCAGACGTTTACATAGACACTAGAGACAGCCAGCACTACAAGCGCGCATTACCCGTTTGTAATAGCGCTTTTATGGGTGGTATGTAGTTTTCTATCTCAATACATTGTGAGCAACTACGGAAACTTAACCACAATCTCTTGGCAAACTCTGCACAATGCTCACCGTCTCCACGCTCACCCTGACCACCCGCTTCACCAGATCCACGATATACCGAGGATCCTCCGACCAGTCATTGGCGTCATTCCGGATCCCGCTGTCCTTGTCCACGGTCACGGCATAGCGCTCCATGACCCACTCGATCGCCGACTTGCCATTGACCACATAGTCGTAGGCCTCGAGTGGAATGCCGCGTAGGGTCAGATGGGCGTTATAGACGATCACGCTCTTATCCGTCTTGCCATCCTTTTTCCCAAAAGCCATCTTGGTCACCCGGTAATCGGCATCCGTGAGAGGCCGCGAGGCGTCCTCAGTCAATGGGTAGGGTTCCACCGTCTCGTAGTGGAGGTGCCACTGCCCCAGTTCCCGCCCGGCGCGACTAAAGGTCCAGAAGTCCCCGGCATAGGGGATGCGGGGCAGCATCTTCTTGAGGTCCGAGGCGAACGGCTCTTTGTATTCCGGTGAATGGAGGATGCCGTAGACGTACCAGAACAGATCCTCCTTGCCGATGATCTTGTCTCCGTAGTGGTCTTGGAACGCCGCCAGCGCCGCGTCGGTGATGGCCTCGTGGCGGATATAGCCGTGGGCGTCGGGGGTGACTTCGTCGGAAAACATATCCGCGCGCGGGTCGGATGCCTCGGCATCCTTGGCCTTCTCGTACCAGTAGAGAGGGAAACACTGACCCTTCTCAATTAACTCCAAGTCCGGCAGGGTTTTTGTCGCCAACGCAGAAAATGGTTTCCTGCTACCGACCCCAGAAATCGCCAACACCACATTCTCATGCTCCGGCGTTGGGAAGATGCGGGGCCATTGTCCGGCCCGGTGATTCATCATACTGTCGAAGTAAAGCCATTGCTTACTAAATGGTCGGTACACACTCTGTACTATAGACGCACGAATGAATGTAGCTTTGCGTCCTCGCACCACGTTAGGCAATAAGCTGCTTGACCAGCTAATTGTTCTTGGATCTCTGTCGACAAAATCTTCGATCTTTGGCCATCTATCCTTGCTCAATCCTGCACACGCCCTAGCATATCGCACCACTTCGCGATTATAGGCCGCTATCATAGATGACATATGAGATGCAAGGCTGTGTTGAGAATAATTATAGGCCCATGAATCCCGATTCGTCCCAATTCCTAGCGAGTAAATCGAAAAGATCGTCGGTACAGACTTGTCGTCTCTGGTACCCAAAGGCATGAAGGTCTCAAAAAGCGGGTTGCGCGGATTGAGCCAATCTCCTTCCGGGTTGGGTTCGATGACCTGCCACGGAACGTGGGCGACGCTGCCAAGGGTTCGCACTAAATCTAGCTTGTGTGCTTTGTCGAGATAATCGCCGATATCATGGTATCGGATTTCACAGGGACCTTTGTGATTGGAGTCCTTCACCAGGATCGTAACCGCGACCCCGGTCATGATATCGAAGATCCCCTGACCTTCCCGCTTGGCTTCGTCCCCCGATTTGCCGCGAATGAAGCCGCGGAGGTTTAAGATATACAGGTGACTAAATTCCTGGGCGAGGGAAAGCCGCAAACCATCAGCCGAGTTCTTCTCGAGAAAGGCGCCATTAGTGACAAATGCGATAACGCCGTCGCTCTGGATCCGGTCGGAGGCCCACCGGATAGCGCGGATGTAGGAGTCATAGAGGTTCTTTTTGTTGGCGGCATGGGATTGGGCCTAT
>JAPTWT010000304.1 GCA_028064935.1 Gammaproteobacteria bacterium
AATCGGGCTGGATGGTCTGGTCCTCGACCAGGGCACGGATCGAGGCGCTTTTTAAGGCCGTGATCCAGTCGATGCCGCCGTGGTCGCGAAGCGTTGCGATGGCCGTACTGCTGATCATGCCACGGTCGCCCACCATCACGAACTGCGCAATACCGAATTCGTCTTTAATGCGGGCGATCTCGGGCATCAAGGTGGTGGGGTCGGCGGTATTGCCCTCATGCACGGTGACTGCCACCGGACAGCCCCGGTCGTCGGTCATGAGCCCATAGTTCACCTGCAGGGTGCCACGGCGGCCATCACGGGAGTAGCCGCGTCGTGCGAGAGGACACGCATTGCCGGCCGCATGGCCGGTCGTCCCTTCGAAGTAGCTCGAACTCAAATCATAGAGCACGAGGCCATCGGCCTTGAGGTGCCGGGCCGCCAACTTCTTCTGGATGCGGTCCTGACGGGTGAGGAGCCAGTCCATGGCCGCATAGCAATCGTTCTCCGTCACATCCGTCACCCCAAACGTCTCGGCCACGGTGGTGGTGTGCCACCACCGGGTGGTCGCCAACTTCGTGTGGGGGGCGAGGATCCGGGAGGCGATGAGGGCCAGGACGATATCGCGCTCCCGACAGGGCTTGGCGCTGATCAGCGAAGCCAGTCCTAGGCGCTCCATCATCCGCTGGACCGCCTCCACATGCCCGTGGGGCTGGGAGCGCTCCACCACGAACCCGAGACCCGCCGGTTGCAGATCCGCCCCCTGGAAGACCGCGCGCAAAAGCTCGATCTGCGGCATCGGCAGATGCGAGAGATTGGCGATCGTGCGCTTCTTGACCTTCTTGCCTTCGCGATAGGACTCCCGCAACAGGATGGTGGGGCGGGAGCCGCGATTGGGCACGATATGGATATGCATGCCTACTAAATAGCATACATAACCGCATATTACAAGCACTACAACAACTATTACATGCCTACATTCCAACAGACCAAAAAGCACCCAAACGCTTGATTTCCTGGGCGTTAGGGGGCTTTTGGGGGGGGTTAGGGGGGCAACCTCAGTCTAGAAAAACCCCTTCTTTAGCGGATGCGCTGCAATTGACGATGACCACTACCAGACTTCACGTGACGTATGCGGGTCAGTGTCGAGCCAGTTCATTCAGTTGCCATCGTCACTTGCGGCCGGAATTTCATTATTCATGACCCTTTCCGTAAAGGCCTGAGTGGCCAAGGCCTCAAGAAGCCCCATGTCGTCCCGAGGCAGGTCCTTGATCGATGAGTGAGATCCGATGCTGCCCGGTGTGTACACGATTCGTACCCGCCTTGCGAGACCTCCGCAGACCTCATTTACCTTAAGTACTGTCGCAATTCCAAAGCCCGTTTTGGGCCCAATTGTCTTATTGTTTCTGGCGCTCGCTTGCCTTAACTCCCGAACGCACTGCGCGACCCGCCTTTCGTGCGTCGTGCCGTCATGGTACTCAACCCAGTTGACCGAGAGATCCTCCTCATGGTCTCGCAACGCAAAGGCCTCAGGGAAGAACCCGATAACGTTTCCGTCGCCATCCCTCATAAGGCGCGCCCATGGCACACGCCGCAAGACGTGATGCTCATCAGGCAACCGCTGCCCTTTTTTAACCATCTAAATCAGCCACCTCTGAGGTTCATAAGGTTTAAGGCTTTCAACCAGACGAGCCACATGAACATCGCCAGCGAAGCGCTCGGGTTCGTTCTCTACGTCTTTCGATATTACCCAGCGTACCCGATCGTTCGGCAGAAATTCTATCGTTAAGCGCTCAGAGTCATGTACCCATGCGGCAAGTAAATATCCTCGATAGGACAGCCCAAGCCCCGGCCTCGCTTTGGGCGCAAGCTGAAAAATGGCCTTTAGAAAAGTAGCAAAAGACGCTTTCTGAATGGGGGCATCCTCAGGATCCCACTCCTCAGGATCGTGTAAGGAATCCAGCTGCCTAAACAACACATCGCGCCATTCTCGGCTCATATGCATCGCGATTTGCGAAGTCAGAACCTTTACATTCGCCGTTGCGTCAAAAAGTTGCCCTTCTAGCGATCCCGCCACGTTCGGACTTTGTAGTGACCCGGGCGATGGGGGAATTCTGAGCGCATTGACCTGGGCCGATAGAGCCTGGCCAATGTCAGAAAAAGAAAATCCCCCAGCTTGGTAAGGCGGTGAGTTGCGGTCCGCGACGAATTGATTATCCATCTCTGAAAAGACTCCTGGCTTGATCGGTCACGCAAGATTCAAACACATGATTCTTTCTATCCCTAATTCTGCCAATAAGATCAAAAATATCCCCATCTTTTTGGGGAACATCTGCTAGTCTTACTATATCTTGGTCTATTACAAAAGACGCATGCTTCAAAATGGGCGCAGGAACAGAAGCCGAGTTGATGACAAGTTGGGCCTTTAGGTCATCCATGAATATTTGCACCTGTACCGTATAAGCATTAAGGGGGCCCAATTCCGCGGGAACCCGTGGAAATACATTTAGATAATCCTCGTGCGCGATGCTCTTTCCTTCCATGGGAATGTCGACGCGGTTTATGTATCTGACACCAATTCTCTCAACGGTCTGAAATCCGAGAATTCTCCTTCGGGTCGTCCAGTCCCGGCAAAAGCGTTCAAAGAACGGTTGCCACCCCGGATAAGGCGCCAACTGAGAGACCGTGATTGACTTAGGGTGCAGCACGAGAAGCTCTGTCATGTCATTAGAGGAAAGGCGGTAGCCGCGCTCACGTGTCTCCGTCACATTCGTATTGGGTAAAGCTCCTATATTTAGGTTCACATGAACATTTTCAATTGGCTGGCTATGCGGGTAGTGCTTTGAGAACTTCCTCTGGAGATCTGTCAATGCTGTATCATTAATCGGTTGCGCGAAGACAATCGAAATAATGGCTTCAGTAATTGGTGGCTTTTTATATTGTGTATCCACAGTGTTGCCCAGGCTTAAGACTTCTAGTCACACTAGACCCGTTTGATACGCCCTTCCCGAGCGCGTGCGAAGCAAGCTGACTTCGCTGCATTTTGTAGAGGCTGGACCCGCCCATACAGCGGGGCATCACCGGCTTTTGCATTTAAATAATAAGAGATCCCACCTTAGGTTGCTACCTCTGATTTCCATGCGCTGCCAAGGATCTGACAAGAGCCTCGCAGCTATTCTCGATGTGAAGCGACGCCCCCTCGGAATGCCGGGTCGGAACGTCGTGGCGGTCGATCTCCGGGGCTTGCTGGGGCCTGTGCCGGGCGTTGGGCGCGGGCGGGTAAAGCAGGATCCGCTTGGGGCGTACCTCATGGCGGAGATGGTGGCGGCCT
The DNA here is from genome assembly GCA_028064935.1 of Gammaproteobacteria bacterium. The sequence goes on from JAPTWT010000304.1 coordinate 3,311, forward strand.
GCGCGGCCGCGACCGGCGGTGAGGCCCACATCGATCCAGTGGGCGACCCGATAGCAATGTCCGGCATTGCCAGCCGAACGGTCGGTCAAGCGGGCGGGATCAACGAGGTTCTCGGCTAGGGGGGACGGGACCCCGTAGGCGGCCGTCCAATCGGCGGTGACCGTGCGCAGGGCGAGTACGTGGCCTGGGAGGGTTTGAACTCGCACATGGGGCAGGACCAGGAATTGCCGATGATCCGGTGGAGGCCCCGGGCCCAGGTGGCGGCGTCCCAGCCGATCTACTGCTCGCGCCCCCGGAGGCGCCAGGCCGGCCGATACCCCGTTTTTCGGTTGGCCCCTGGTGTAAAGAGCGGCATGAACGAGGCGGGGCGGGGGTCGCCAATGGATTTGCCTCGGGTGCGGGTGCGCCTGATCGGTGCGGGAACGCTCCGAGTGGGACCGGCTGACGCGCGCCCATCATTACCTGGGACTGACCGCCTTGGTGGGGCGCAGCCTGCGGTATGTGGCCGAGAGGGGGTGGACAGTGGCTCGCCTTGCTGGGTTGGGCCTCTCCGGCGTTGAAGTGCTCCCCACAATACCGGGATTGGATGGCCACCGACGTTGCCATGGCCATGTCTGGGATTGATCGTCAACAACAGCGACTTACCTCGCCTGGAAGTAAAGACCATGCCGCTGTCCGCTACCGATGCCCGCGCGCTCTTTGCGCGCCTCGCATCCGTGGATGATCCGTGCGCTAGGCGCGGGCGGCGCCACAGCCAGCGTTCGCTGCTCGCGATCGTTCTTTGTGCGGTGATCAGTGGGGCCCAAGGACCCACCGCGATAGCCGAATGGGGGCGCAGGCTCCCGCCCCCGATGCTGCGCTGCCGCCGGGCCGTCGACGGCCGCTATGAGCCCCCTCCGAGCCCACGATCCGCCGTCTGCTCTAGGCCGTCGATATCGAGGCGCTTAAGGCGCCACTGGGGGGATTGTCAGCAAATGCCGCAGACCACGGTCGATGAACCCGTGGCACTCGATGGCAAGACCCTGCGTGGCTCGCAGGATGGTGGCGATGGGCCGCCGCCTTCGGGCACGCAAGCGGCGTGGTCTCGAAGGAGAGGGAGGTGGCCCTGACAAGGCGAGCGAACTGAAGGCCGTGAAACCCCTGCTGGACCCCTTGCCGCTGGCGGGCCGGGTGTTTCCGCTACCCGCCGCAGGGCGACACTGTTGGTCTTCAGGCTCCTGCTGTGATACTCCAAATGTGGCCCGGTTGTGCCACCAGCGAACCCCACGCGCCGTCCCTTAAAGGGCCCATGCGCATCCGGGCTATGGGCAGCAGTAGGTGGGGCGGCCGCTCCTTTACCGTGAGGCATTGTTGCATCGCGCGCCCCAGGCCCGCCGCCTTGCATTACGCTAGCGACAGCTTTGCGGGTGGCTACCTGGAAGGCGTGTTGATGTGATCCCTGTGCCGGCCAGCACGAGCAGGATGCGGCCAACGTCTCTTCGTCTTTCAGGCCACGATTAAGGCGTCCATCGAGTGCCGGGCGCGCTAAGCGCAGAGCCAACGCATCGGATTTACAACGCTAGTGGTCCACGATGCGCAGGGTTTGCGAGCTGGTAAGGGGGGATCGCGTCTTTATTTAAATGATTTTCGTAAGCCCTGATCCCTCGCAGGTGGGATGCTCTACGCCTCTAAGTAGGTTGCAATAGACCTTTATCACAGAGGAGACATCCATGCCGAGCAAAAAGTCATCGACGGAA
>JAPTWT010000306.1 GCA_028064935.1 Gammaproteobacteria bacterium
GTTAGCGCTTCTATGAGGTGTTGTTGTGCCTGGATGAGCCCGGCTGTGCCTGCGCGCAGCCGCGCGCGGGCGACGCCAAGGGCGCTCAGCGCCTGGCCATTGAACAGCGGTTGCGTGAGGGTCACGCTATAACTATCCGAGAGGTAGTCCGTCAGGATCGGCAGTCCGATACCCGTCACCTGCGCGCGGTTACCGCCAACGCTGGCTGCCGCGCCGATGTGGGGATACAGGGCGGATCGGGCGGCCGGCAATCCCGCGCGATCCTCGGCGAGACGCGCCCGCGCCTCTGCAAGAACCGGATCGTGCGCCACGGCCTCATGGTATGCCGACAGCAGGTCCTCGGCGTATCCTTGCGAAGCGGTCATCGCAAGGCACACACAGATCGCCAGCGCGCCGCGGAGAGAATTGAGGCCCATCAGCCATCGTACTGTCTTGCGACAGAAAATGAAACGTACGTGTCGGACCGGCGGGTGGCTGCACGCCGCGGGCCACATACCGCACAGGATACGCCGCCCATGTCCGCGGACTCACGGGATCACGGCGTTCGGTGGGACCGATATTTTGATAATTGTCACGATCAAGGGTTCATTCCGGGCCCAGAAGGAACGGCGCGAGCGCCTCCCGATGGGCCTTGGCTCGCCGCCGGTCCGCCAAACCGGCCCCGGACGGCGGGCACGGCCTCAAGGTTTCGGAGATAGAGACTGATGTCCGATGCGGATTTCGGTGTCGTCACAATCGGCGCGGGCGGTGGCGCCTGTCCGGCGGCCTACGTACCTGACCGGGGATTCGGCGTGGTCGCCACATTGCCGGCGCTGCTCGACCCGGCCATTCGCATCGTTGCCAACGCCGGGGTCACGGTCGTGGAACGCGCGCGAGAGGGGTGCGTCCTTTACATGCGCGCGGGCAAGCCCTCGCATGCGGGGGTCGTCATGGCCGTCGGCCGCTGGCCCGTCATACCCGAAGGCTTTGTCGCGCTGGATCTCGCCTTCGATCAGCACGGCATACGGGCCGACGCGGCGATGCAAACCGGCGCGCCGTACATATACGCCTGCGGCGACGTCAATAGGTAGGTATCGCCTTTCTTGTGGTCGCACGCGAGTGGAATGACGGACGATACCGGCGGCGGCATCCCGCTTTTTCGAGGTTAGCAACCCGCGGCTGCGCGGCGGCCGGGCGGTTGGCATCGACGCGCATCCACCTATCGGCCAAGTCGGTGTGGCCGTGGCGGCGAGCCTACCGGCCTATGACCTGGCGCGCTTCCCCGACCAGCACCGGATGGCCGGCGAGGGTATGGCGTATGCTGCGTGCACAGGTTTGATAGGTCTCCGGCGGCGCGCCGTCGCGGCCGCGTACAGGGGTGTTTTGCGAGCGCGCTTTGTCGGACATCGGCATCGCCGGCATATCGCCTGCCCAAGGCCGGAAGGCGCCGCCGGGCAGGATCTCGGCCCTGATACTGTCGGCGGCGCGCGGGCCTGCGCTCGTGATCCCGGCGAGCGAGGCCTGTTGGGCGGTCAGTCGTCTCGCGAGCGGGCCGTGACCGGCTTTGCGGCGGTCCCGCCGCGCAGGAGGCTTCGCCCGGACATCTCCGGAGGCTGGTCGATGCCCAAGAGTTCGAGAACGGTCGGTGCCACGTCGGCAAGATCACCCCCGGAGGCGCACAGGGGCACACGTGCACCGGCCAGCAGGAACGGGACAGGATAGGCAGTGTGTCGGGTGTGCGGCTCACCGGTCAGGGGGTCGATCATCTCCTCGCAGTTGCCGTGGTCGGCGGTCAGCAGGATTCGGAACCCCCTGGCGAGCGCCGCCTCGATGACGCGATGGCTTTCGCGGTCGAGTGTCTCGACGGCCTCGATGATGGCGGACCGCACGGCCGTGTGCCCGACCATGTCGGCGTTAGCGAAGTTGACAAGCACGAACGCATAGCGTCCCGAGGCGATGGCGGCTATGGTTCTGCCGGCCACCGCCCGGGCGCTCATCTCCGGTGTGAGGTCGTAGGTCCTTGCCATGGGTGAGGCGATTATGGCCCGTTCCTCGCCGGCAAACGGCGTCTCGCGCCCGCCGTTGAAGAAGTAGGTCACGTGCGGGTACTTCTCGGTTTCCGCGCAACGAAATTGGCGCAACCCATGGTCACTCAGGACCTCGGCCAGCACCCGGCGCGGGCGGTCCGGGGCAAACAGCACGGGAAAGGGGAATTGCGCATCGTACTGCGTCGTGCAGGTGATATCGCGGGCCCCGGCAAGACCGCGATCGAAGGCATCGAACGCCGGCAGGCCGATGGCCGCGACCAGTTGGCGGGCGCGATCGCTGCGGAAATTGAAATCCAGGATCCTTTCCTCGGGCGGCACGCACGCCGACGCGGTCTCGCCGACCACGGTCGGCATGATGAACTCGTCCGTTTCCCCCCGGGCGTACGCCTGGGCCAGCGCGTCTTCCGCCGTTTCCGCCGTTTTGCCCTCGCCCTTTATGATGGCCGCCCACGCGCGCCGGGTCCTGTCCCAGTGCCCGGCCCGGTCCATGGCGTAATAGCGTCCGCTGACCGTGCCGATGCGGCCGGGTTGGCCCTGAAGGGCCTCACTGACCATCGCCAGATAGCGGCCTGCGGAACGAGGCGGCGCGTCGCGACCATCGGTGATCATGTGAATGACGGGCTCGATCGCTGCCGCATGCAATAGTCGCAGGAGCCCGAGAAGGTGATCGACGTGGGCGTGCACGCCGCCATCGGATACCAGACCGAGAAGGTGCAGGCGACGCGCCCCCGCCGCCAGCCCTTGCCATGCCGCAAGGGTGCGTACCTCGCCGCTGTCCAGAGCGCGACGAATACGCCCGAGATCCTGCTCAAGTACGCGCCCGGCGCCGAGCGTCATGTGGCCCACCTCGGAATTGCCGAACTGGCAGTCCGGCAGGCCGACCGCCGTTCCCGATGCCTGGAGAACGATGTGGGGCCAGGCCGCGAAGTAGCCGTCGAGATGCGGCGTGCGCGCTTGCGCCCAGCCGTTGTCGCGGCGGGCCGGGCTCACCCCGAAGCCGTCGAAAACGAGAAGCAGGACCGGGTCCATGACGCGCCTCCTGTTGGCCCGTGGTTCGGCATATGCCGCCGGTGTCTTAACGGTTCCACTCTATGGGAAAAGAGTGCGTCATGCCACCTGTCCCGCAGACCCGGAGGGCGCATGCGCTGCGCGAACGATTGACACAAACCGCCCGGATAGTAGTGTACGAGTCCCGTATAATGGGAAACTGTACCCGCATTGCCGGATCGGCGGCAACGTGGCCTATCGGGAGTGACACATGACTCGCGCGGAATTCGGCCTCGGTCCGGACAAGAAGCCCGATATCGAGGTGAATAAGCCAGTAAAACCCGTAAGCTTCTGGCAGCGTCCCGACGTCAATCTGATTTTCTATATCCTATTTTTCGTCACACTATTCCTTATGTGGCATAACGCCACCGGCGTCCCCAGGGAGACGATCCCCTACAGCCAGTTTCTGGAATATGTCCAGAAAGACGAAATCCAGAACGCCGTCATAAGCGACCAGCGCATCACGGGGACACTGAAGCTGAGGGGTCCGACCGGACAGCCCCGTCAATTTGCGACCGTTCCGCTGCACAACATGCGGCTTGCCAGTCTGTTGGCCGCGCATGGCATCCGGTACGAGGTCCATCGCGCGTCGCCCTGGATGGCGCTCGTGTTGACGTGGATCGTTCCCTTCGCGCTCATTTCCTCTTCTGGGGATGGATGGGCCGTCGCATGCGGGGCGCCGGCAGTTTCCTCAATATCGGCGACAATCGCGTCCACATTCACCCCGATACGTTGCCGAAGATTACGTTCGACGACGTGGTCGGGGTCGACGAGGCCAAGGAGGAGTTGCAGGAGAGTATAGAATTCCTCAAGAACCCCCAGCGGATCGAGCGGTTCGGCGGCCACATGCCCAAGGGCGTACTGCTCCTCGGTGCGCCCGGTACCGGCAAGACCCTGCTCGCCAGTGCCGTCGCCGGGGAAGCGGGCGTGCCGTTTTTCAACATCAGCGAGACCGAATTCATCGAGATGTTCGTGGGCGTCGGTGCCGCCCGCGTCCGTGACCTTTTTCATCAGGCTCGCGAGAAGGCGCCCTGCATCATATTCGTCGACGAGCTCAATGCCATCGGCCGGGCGCGTGGCGGTCCCGTGGTATTCGGGGGGCACGACGAGCGTGAACAGACGCTCAACCAGATCCTCACGGAGATGGATGGATTCGATCCGTCGACTGGAGTCGTTGTGATGGCCGCCACGAACAGGCCGGAAGTCCTCAACAAGGCGCTGCTGCGCGCTGGAAGGTTTGACCGCCAGATTGTGGTCGACAAGCCGGATTTAGCGGCGCGCACAAAGATCCTGCAGTTGCATGCGCGCAAGATCACCATGGGGAAGGACGTCGACCTGGGCGTCGTCGCGCAGAGGACACCAGGATTCGTCGGAGCCGACCTCGCCAACATCACGAACGAGGCAGCCATACTTGCCATACGCCATAATCACGATGCCGTCACGATGGCCGATTTCGAGGCGGCCGTCGACCGGGTCATGGCGGGCCCCGAAAAAAAGCACCGCGTCCTCAATGCTGACGAGAAGCGCCGCGTCGCCTCCCACGAATCGGGGCATGCGCTTACCGCCGCGAGTATGCCCACCGGGGAGCTCATCCACAAGATATCCATCATCCCCCACGGAGTCGCGGCGCTGGGCTACACCATGCAGCTGCCCGTGACGGAAAAATTCCTCGCGACGGAAAACGAGCTTCGGGATCAGATAGCCACGCTCATGGGCGGCCGTTCCGCAGAAGAGCTCGTGTTTGGCGACACCTCCAGCGGCGCGGCCAACGATCTGGAGCGGGCCACGGAGATCGCGCGGGACATGGTCACGCGCCTTGGCATGAGCGAAAGCCTCGGGCCGCGGCATGGGGGCGTAGGCAGCAGTCGCTGTACTTGGGCGGCGATTACACCGAGGAGGCGAACTACAGCGAGCTGACGGCCCAGCAGATCGACGCGGCGGTGAAGGCCCTGGTCGAGGACGGGCACCGGCG
>JAPTWT010000270.1 GCA_028064935.1 Gammaproteobacteria bacterium
CGATCTAATTCGTCAGTGCATGCGTAACCTGCAGGTTCTGGAGCGCTTGCGCCAGTGCCGCGGCGGCTGTTTGTGGGTCAGCTTCAGCCTCCTGCGCAAGCAGCTCCAACACATTACGCGCAATCCGGGTGGAATGCTCGGTCGTGGTAACCAGCAGCGCTGATTCTTGCCCGCTGGCACTGGTGAGCGTCAAGCTCACGAAACGCTCAGCGGCGCGCGGCGCGCCCTTGCGCTGCATTACCAGACGCAGCCAGCGTCGGTAGTGGCCGGAAATGTCCGTAACGGCCTGTGCAAAGCTGTCGACGGTCTCGTCCGTCCAAGCGTCTAAAGGACGCTGGACGAGCAGGCTGGCCACGGAATCGAGCCACTTCTCGTCCGTCAGCGTTAAGTCTGTGCAACGCAGGATAAAGCTCTTGAGTCGGGCGTCTGCCAATCCGGTAGCGGCACCTGAGCATTCGGACTGCAACTGGCTGCGGATCTTGGCGAGTGGGCCGATCATCTCGAACGCTTGCCCTAGCTCTGCGACTACAGCATCCTGCAGCTTGCGTTGACTCATACCCAGATCGGTCAGCACCGCAGACAGCCATTCCTGAAAGGGATGCCCGCCCTTGCTCTGGGAATATGTTTTAGGCAGTGTCGAAGTCAGCAACTGGATTGGATCCTGTGCCTTGCGCAAGGCCGAGCGAACCAGCGCGGCATCCTTGCTGACGCGTCCCGTCTGCTGCGTGAAATCCGATAGCCGTGCAAACCAACGGTATAGTGCGCGGGCCAGCTCCAGATATGTGGTTTCATCGCTGGGCGCGGCACCCAGTGAGACAAGCACGCCGCCGTAGTCGCGCAGCAGATTGTGACCTCCTTGTTCCTGCGAGAGTTCGCGCAACGTGAACGTGTGCGGATTCCGATGCATGCGCTGCAGATGCTCGCCCGTGAGTTCCAGCACTAGCGTGCCGCGCTCGAAGACCGCGCAGCGACTTCGACGGATCATCACGTAAAGGGTGAGCCATACGCTGGCCGGTCCATTGCGCACCCCAAACGGTGGAGCGGCAAGTGCCTGTAGCACCTGCTCGAACGTCGGGGCATCCTCGTGCGCTAGGATGAGTGAAATCTCAGTCCAGAGCGCGCTGATGTCGACACGAGCCCCACGCTTGGGTTCGACAAGCTCCCAGTTGTTGCCGTTGGCCCGCCATATGCCTGTGTCGCGCAACAGTGTGGCGTGGATTAGCCTCTCGGGTGGGTATTCGTTATCGTGAAAGAGAGGGAGGTCGCCAGAACCAGCCAGCAGAGCGTCAAGCAACCGCTGGCGTGCAAGGACGATAGCGGAAGCCGGGCGGTCCTTGTTGATCAGCTCGTTGACGATGCGTGGAGCACGGTGGAAGACCTTCTCGAATATCCAAGAGGCTACCTGGCCGACGTTCATCGACTCACTGTCCGGAATAACCTCACCCAGGTGCCAATACACCGGGCCGGTACGGCCCGGATTAGACGCCAACGCTGAGAGTACGAGCGTATCGACATCCTTCTTGGCCTGGTGGAGGCGGCTCTCTACGTACTGGCTGGTCCAGGGATCGAGCTGCTTGGCGGCAACCTCGCGCTGCACCGTAAGCCAGATCGCCAGCTCTGCGAGCGCCGCCCGCCCCTGAATGGACAACGACAGGCAGCAGTGCACACTGAGTGGATCGCCCGCGTTGCGTACGCGATCCAAGGCTTGCCGTTCTTCCTGAGAGCCCGCTGTTACCAGGATCAGACGGAGCCAGCCGTCGGGCCGCCCTTCTGAATCACTTTTGTTGGCGCCTGCATGGGGCCATGCGGCGACTGTTCCGACATCAATGGCCAGCGTCCGGATCGTTCCCCGACGGCTATAGTGCTTGTTGGCCACAACCAATCGATTCCCAAGTGCGTGCGAGGCTCCACGCACGGTAAGATCGTCGTCGCTCGCCTGTGCCGCGTGCTCGTAGAGCGCTTCGATGTTGACGGCATCTGATACGGCGAAACCGTATTCGGACCGACTGTGCCGACAGATCAGCAGGCCTTGAGTCACCAAGCGGTCAAGTAATGTGCGTGTCTCAGTGACTGAGGAATTGCCGAGCGCGAATGCGACCAATTCCGGAGTAATGCGTAGTGCGAGAGGCGCCTGCACCAATTCCAGTACGGCGATGGTCTTGAGTGCCGCCAAGACGTCCGCGTCTTTCGCCTGTCTCTCAATGCGAACGAGCGCAAATGCCCAACGGCGCTCTGCAGTGAGATCGCGAAAACGTAGGCCATTGCTAGAAACCAGATAGTCGAACACTTGAGCCAAACGATACCAGGGGTATCCCTCTATGGAGGTAACCTGCGCGAAATCCCGAAGCCCCGCCGGCTCGTTGCTGTTGAGGAAAGCATGGAATGAGCGCTCGCTCTGACCATAGCGTTTAGAAACAATGGCCAGCGAAGCCAGCGTCAGCGGATGGAGGGGATAGAGTTTCTCGGGATGCTGGAACAGACGACAGTCAGTTGATGTTGGCGCTCGAAGGACGGATTGCTCCAGTGCCGTTCCGAATAGGGATTGTGCGGCATTCACCAGTTTGGGGTCGCGATTCAGCGCCGGTTTGGTGCCTAGCGCATGTACCGCGAAGTGCACGTAACGCTCAACTGGCTCGTCAAATGGTATCTCCTCGAAGCGCGACGCGACCTTGTGCCATTCATCCCCCAGAGCGCGACCAATGCCTGCCGCGTAACTCGCGAAGTGCTGGTGCTGAAGCACAACCATTGCGAGAGAATCATCCCCTTGCCGGCATGCTTCCTCAGCCAGTTGCTGAAGTGCGATCAGATCCCCTGCTTCTGGGTGCATCAATGCATGCTCGACGAACTTGCCCACTTCATCGACAAGGAGCAATGTTCCAGAGAATCCTTGTGTGCGAGCGACCGACGTGAAATCGCGTATCAATTCCCCGGCAACCGCGTTAATGGGGCGCCCTTTGTAGAGACCCGGCTCCCTCAGGTGACGTTTCAGGGCGCTGACTCCTTTGCCTTGGTGCCAACCTTCCAGAGCGCGATGGACTTCCGCTTCCAGCGCTAAGCCGATGGACAGCCGCGCTCCCACGATCGCGAGCGCGAAACGCCTGGAATCCGCAAATAGATCAGCGACAGACGCGGAAATTTCCCGCAGCATCTCCGAGGTCGCTGGATGAGCATCACGACCAGCGAGCAATTGCGCTAGCACAATCCCCAACGCCGATTTGCCGCTTCCGTACGGGCCGACTACTTTCCAAGCACGCTGGGACCGACACTCCGCAAGCGCCGTACCAATCTGTTTGAGCGCCTGGACAGCATTGGGCGTAGGCAGGTAGCCGGCGATGGCCGTATCGTCGTGAAGATCGCGGCTCAGCGAGATCGAGCGGGTGTGGTTCGCGTTCAGATCCAGGCCGTCGATGATTCGTTTAAGCATGGGCGGGAGTCTCCTCATGTGCCTCCAGCAGGTAGTTCGGATCGATGCGGTCGCGGTGGAACACGACGCTTTGAGTGTCGAACGTGTCGACGAAACGCATGGCGTCGCGCAAGGGACCTTGCGCGACGTTCTCCACGAAAGCGCGTAACTGGTATTCATCCAGGCCGAAGACCACTCCCGGGCTGTTCACGCCCTTGAGAAGACGATGGAAATCCACCGATGAGGACCCTTGGTCGGATGAGGTCACGAACTCCACCAACGCAATAGCAAACACCCGTAGGCTCAAACCGATCGGCGCACGAAGATCGGTGTTGAAGACGATACGGCCATCTTCTTCCTTGGTGGCCCGCAGCAATGCGAGGTCCTGCAGCGGGCACCAGGAGGTGTCGTCGCTGCTGCGTTCGGCCTGGTAGTAGCTCTGGAGAAAGATAGCGGCATGTTGCTCCAGTGTGCTAGCGGCAAGCGGCCTGGCCGAGCCTTCCGCGCGTTGGGCCAGTGCCCTGACCAGCCGCTGGCGGTCGAAACGCACAAGCCGCCCCTCGCCAAATACCTCCGACCAAGCTGCCAGCGCCGCACGAGTACACAGGCGCCAGTGCAGCAACCACAGCGACTCAAGAGACTCCAGATGCTGATCCCACCCGTACTCGGGATCGAGCAGCTTGCGTCCGATGGGGCCGGGCTGGTGACCATGCCCCGCCATGGGCACAAGAACGCCCGTGGCCTCGCACCAGAACTGCAGTGACTTCAACATGTTGCGGCCGATGCCCAGCGTATGCATCGCTCGCTCTTCATCCTTCAGAAGTTCGGGATCCACCGAAACCGCCTGATAGGCCTTAGGCAGCCAGCCGTACCGGCAGACGAAGGACTCGTGTCCGGAAAAGCGATCAGCGACAGTCATGGTGTTTTGGTCCTGTTCTTGGTGCGCTTTGCGCTGAGGAATGCCTCAGCCGTTTCGTCTGATGGTGTGCGCTCGATAATGATGGCCTTGGTAGTGGCGTCGAAGTACAAATCCACTGGATCACCCTCCTGGATGCCGGCATTGCGCAGCAACGCTTCGGTGAGGGCGACCCTTCCCATTTTCTGTACTTTTTCGTCCCGAAATGAATCCTCATTAAGTACCCATATGAGCGGAAACTAGTCATGATTCTGGGTGATATTAACCCAAGGACGCCCTCCGCCGATACAAGGCATGAGCACTATAATTTTGGGGCCCCGTGCTAAGACTAGGTCCAGATCCGCATACTTTCTCCAGCATAGCACCGATGAAACGAGGAAGGGTGGGCCGAATGCGCGCTACGACCTCGCTTTCAAGGATACCGTACAATGTTGAGACCTTTTGAACCAATCAGTCGGGGTACCACGGTACCGATGACCGATTAAAACCTCACCCCCGCTCTCGATCCTGCTAAGGGAACAGTGGAGGCCCCCGTGAGCGCCATCAGTCGCTCGATCGGCACGGCCTGGTGCATGGCGCGGCGGTCGGCCTCCGAGACGCCGCACTCCTTCAGGATGCGATCACAATGTTGGGCCATGCCGGCCCAGGTCGCATGAATCAGGGCGCGCACGTCCTCGAA
>JAPTWT010000006.1 GCA_028064935.1 Gammaproteobacteria bacterium
CCTGGTCACCTATCCACTTTATCTGTCCCGCCTCCAGGCGACAAGACTTGCTGTTCGGGAAAGGTCTTGTCCAGATAACGCACGAAGTTGTTGACGCAGTTCCCGAAGAACGTAGAGGCGAGATCGTCTATGAAATATTCTGGCGGTACAGAACCGCCTTCGGACAAATTGACGAACGGATTGCTGATTTATTCGCAAAGTTTGTAGACCCGGCAACGGTCAGCGGCCTTTCCAAACAACGACGCTGCGAAATCGCGATCTTGCTCCTGCGGCGCGCGCGGCGCGCTGCCGACGAAGAGGCTTTCGGACGCTGGGCAGAAATTATTGAAGCACAGTGCGAACCACGCACTGATCTTCGTGCGGAGGTTGCGTATCAGAAGGCACTCTATGCGCGGGATCGTCTGGATTTCTCTGCCGCATCGGTGGAGGTGGCCACCATAGAGGGCGTTGATCCGGTTTGGCCCTTTAGAAAAGCAGCATTGCTTGCCGAACTTGGCGAATTTGAAAAAGCCCACAAGCTTGTGACGGATGCAGTCGTGGAGCTCAATCGCCGGCAATCGGAAGATAGAAGCTCTCTCTGGCTGCGTTCGCGCCGAGCATGGGCCGAGTGGCTAGCCCGAGCGGTACGGCTAGATCAACTCAGTCGCGGCGAAGAGCCGCGGTGGACCTTGGAATTTCGGGACGCACACTGTGACCCGGTAGTAGAGATAAAGTGGATAGGTGACCAGGCAGCGGAGGCGTTACGTAGCCGACTGGAGCAATCCAAGCCGACGATCCCGCTTTTTCAGGCTGGATACTACCGGAAGGCGGGGCAAACGATCCATTTGCAAAGCGCCGCAGTCGTAGAGCCACTCGAAGCGTTGGAATCCGTGATGGAGACAGCGGGCATGCCGATGCGGTTTCAACATGTCGCATTTGTAGGAAATGTTGCCCGCGATGCTGCCGAACTCGCGTTCGAGCCTTCGTTCCAATGGTACATATGGTTTCTCCGGGCAATCGGCAGACCCTTTGATGCGCTGTTCGGGCGCTATCTGGGACGCGTCGCCATTGCGCAGCTTCCGACCGAGGTCGCAATTGCCCTTTCTGAAGCGGTGCGGGGAGCAATCGCATATTGGCGAGGGAAGGCCAAGGACACTTCGTCACGTCAATGGATATTCGCGATCGATCAACAACTCCTGCTCCTAGTAGAAGTGCTGGCGCGAATAACGGTCCGGCAAGAGCCATTGGCCGCGCGGGCGAGTCTGGATCTGGCTTTCGATCTCGTCCAAGACGCATCGTGCCACCATCCCTTGCTATATGACTCGCTGACCCACCTCGTGGATTATAGCATTGAGGCAATCCCGCCGACTGAACGGTCGGCTATTGTTCTGCCGATGCTGGAGTTTCCGTTCTCGGACGACCGAGGCGCGCGCCGATTTCAGTGGCCAAATCCCATTCAGTCCTTGTGGACGACGACACCACGCAGAGTCATGGGCGATTCCCGGTGGAGCCAATGCGTGGCACACCTTATCGAGCACGCGAAGGCAGGAATTCCGCAACGGCCGGAGGCGATCGTGAGACTGGCCTACCTGTCGAGACATGGTGTGTTGGCACAAGATGAAGCGGAGGCTTTCGGGGAAGCTCTCTGGTCAGAGACCGACGCCGCAAGCGGGGGGCTTCCCGCAAATACGAATTTGCTGGCTGCGATGTTCGCTCAGTTACCAGCGCCGAAGACAATCGACAAAGAGAAGCTAGTCCGCGCCTATTTGTTTGATTGCGATATCGTGGAAATCCTGTCTCCTTCGGGCGCTCTCAGTTCACGCGACATTGAAAATAGGCTCAACCACCTTCAGGCCATCACCGCTACCGCACAGGGACCACTTCGACCCACTGCCGATCAGGCGTAAGCATCCGGCATGAACCGCGGGCCTTGTATTCGGTTGGTGTTTGGGAAGGAGCGGCTGTGGTGATTGGTTCTGTTTGATTATTTTAAAGGCAGGGCCTGGACCATCTCGGTGGCCTCACTGGTGTCGCGATGGACCTCTTCACGGATGACGCGATCTGTCACGTCGGTGAGATACTGCGTCAGTGCGTTGTTCAGTTCCTGGAATTCCGGCCACAGCACCTGGTCGACAAATGCCTGCGGTACCCGCACCATGACGGTGGTCAGGCGTTGCCGATAAAGGCGGTATGGCTTCAGGCCGTAGCGTCGGCACAACGCCAGGAACAGTCGGCGCGACCATTGGTCGCGCAGAGAGAACTGCATCTCGATTGTTTTGTCCTGGCCCTGAATTTCCGCCAGCCGGGCGTGAACGCGCCCGAGTGCGGCCTCGGCCGCTGTGCGTTCGCCGATCGTTGCCGCTCCGGCGAACAATGCCTCGATCTTTCGCAGCTTCTCCCGAAGCACGCCCTCTTCAGACACATCCAATCTCTTCCGTTGCACTTGCCGCGACTTTGCTGGCGTTAACGCAGTTCCAGGGCAACAACTGGCCGAGGCGCTTGGCGGGATGGTCGTTGATCCCGGCGAGCACATCGGCGAGCCAGGCTTGCGGATCCACATCGTTGAGACGTGCGGTCTGGATCAGCGTGTAGAGGATGGCGGCCCGCTCGCCGCCGCGATCGGAACCGCAGAACAGCCACGCCTTGCGGCCGAGTGGCACGCAACGCAAGGCGCGTTCGGCGGCGTTGTTGGTCAGGCAGACCCGGCCATCCGCGAGAAAGCGGGTGAAGCTGTCCCAGCGGCGGAGCATGTAGTTGATGGCTTTGGCCAGATCGTGATGGCGCGAGAGCTTCGTGAGCTGAGCGGTCAGCCAGGCATGGAGTTCGGCAACCAGCGGCGCGCTATACTGCTGGCGTACAGCCAGTCGCTCGGCGGCTGTTTTGCCGTTGATGGTTCGCTCGATTTCGAACAAAGCATCGAGCCGCTGCACGGTCGCGAGCGCGATCGGGTAGACCATGGCGCCTTGCTCGCCGCGGCTCTTCCTGCGGGCGGCGCCCTCGATATCGGCCAGCTCGAAAAATTTCCGCCTTGCATGGGCAAAACATCCGGCTTCCCGCACCGGCGCAGGGCTGCGGCCAGCTTTATACAACGCGCCATAGCCGTCATAGGCGTCGGCCTGGAGGATGCCCGACCAGCCGGCAAGATGGGCTTGTGGATGTTCGCCGCGTCGATCCCGCGCATAGTGGAACAGCACCGCCGGCGGGTCGTGGCCGGCGAACGGCCGGTCGTCGCGCACATAGACCCATAGCCGCGCCGTATCGGTCTTGCCGCGAGCCATGACCGGTACCGTCGTGTCGTCGCCATGCAGACGCTCGGCGGCAAGGACATGGGCCTCGATCAGCCGGTAGAGCGGCATCAGCACGGAACACGCCGCCCCGACCTGATCGGCAAGCGTCGAGACGCTGAGCGGAACGCCCTCGCGGGCAAAACGTTCGGCCTGGCGGTTGAGCGGCTGGTGCTGACCATACTTCTCAAACAACAGCATGGCGAGAAAGCGCGGGCCCGCCCAGCCGCGCGGAACGACATGAAAGGGGGCCGGCGGCTGGGTGATCGCCTCGCAGGCCCGGCAGGAGAATTTCTCCCGCACCGTCTGGACGATTTTCCACTGCCGCGGGATCACCTCCAGCGTCTCGGTGACATCCTCCCCGAGCTTCGACAAGCTGGTGCTGCCGCAGGCAGGGCAAGAGCAGGGTGAGGGGATCACCACGCGCTCACGCGGCAGATGCTCGGGAAAGGGCTTTCTGGCGGGACGCTTGCGCACGAACCCACCGACATGCGTGGTTTTCGCCGCGGCGGTTGCAGCTGCCAGCCCGTCTTCACTGGCGTCGGCCTCAAGCTCTTCGAGCTGCAATTCCAGCTGATCGAGCAGACGGCGGCTGCGTTCGGCGCTGGCGCCGTATTGCTCGCGCCGCAGCCGGGCAATCTGCAGCTTGAGATGAGCGATCAAGGCCTCGGTCGCACTCTCCCGAGCACGGGCCTCGACCAGTCGCGCCTCGGCCTCGTCGGCGCGCTGGATCGTTGCAATCACCAGCGCCTTCAGCGCGCCAATATCGTCCGGGAGAGGCGTGTCGGTGAGGGTCACCAGACGACAGAATCAACATCCAGCGGCGCGCGCAAGCGAAAAATGCACACCCGGCGGAAAAATCCGCTCTATCCCGCGCTCGCCGGTCGCCAGGAATATTGCGGATTGCGCCACTCGATTCCGTCAAGAAGACAAAACAGCTGCGCCTGCGTCAGCCGCACCGCGCCATCTGCCGCAGACGGCCAGATGAATCGCCCTCGCTCAAGCCGCTTGCTATACAGCGACATCCCGAGGCCGTCGTGCCAAATGATCTTGACTAACGATCCACTGCGCCCGCGGAACACAAAGAGATCGCCACCGTGAGGGTCACGGTTCAATCCCTGCTGGACCTGCAAGGCCAAACCCCGCATCCCGCGGCGCATATCGGTGTGGCCCATCGCGATCCATACGCAAACACCCGACGGGATCATCGCAGCGCCGTCAGCGCCACCGTCACCAATGCCGGCTCGGCCGCCCCGTCGATCACCACGCATGCACCAGTTGGCAGCCGAACCTCAATCCGAGCAGGCGCCGCCGTCCTGTCTCTGGCTTGCGGATCTCCGACCGCGCCACCCACCGCATCGCACGGCAGGACGCCAGCTCCCGCCTCTGGCACAGTCTCCAGCGGCAAGAACACCGCAGGCATCGGCGCCGGCCTCAGCTCCCCCGCACGCGCCAGCCGCCGCCAATGCCACAACTGTCCGCGTGAGACCTCGTGTCGCCGCGCCACCTCGGCAAAGACCGCGCCAGGCGCTTGCGCCTCCGCCACAATCCGCAGCTTGTCCTCATCCCGCCAGCGACGCCGGCGCTCCACACCCGTGATAATCTCCATCCCGACACCCGCTCATAACGACGCTCATAAGAGCGCCGTTATGAGCACCCCAATCCATCAAAAACAGGCGGCCTTCCGCGGATGCTTACGATCAGGCGGCCCGGATG
>JAPTWT010000275.1 GCA_028064935.1 Gammaproteobacteria bacterium
GGAGGTATACCGGAAAAGTGGTGCCGTCAGGACCTCGTCGCGGGCGCATCAAAGGACCAGGAGGGCACCTCTTCTGTATAATAATATCACAGCATATTTTTATATCAATATGTATGCGGGCTTTTGGCTGGTGTTCCGTGTTGGGGTAGAACAAGCAGTCGTGTCACCTGCCGCCATCTTGATCACGGCAGATCAAGCCGGGTATTCATGTCCAGGTCGAACCGCCCATATGGGTTGACGTGTTCCCATATCAGCGGCGTCAGGGCGGCGTAGTCGCGCGGCGTGAACTTGTCTTGCCAATGCGGCTGGGCCAGCACCTTCTGGATCATCAGCGTGTTGATATAGACCATGCAGTTCTGGATCAGGTGCAGCGCGAGCATGCTGATCTCGTGGTCCTCACGACGGTTGCTCGCCATCTCGCCACGGCGGGCGAAGAATACGAAGTCGGTCGCGCCGTTCCACTGCTCGACCACATTCAGCCCCTCGTTGATTTCCCGGCGCAGCGCCTCGTCGTGCAGGTAGCGGCACAGGAAAATGGTCTTGATCGCTTTGCCCAACTCAGCAAATGCCTTGTAGGTCGGATGCTGCACGTTCTTCTTGGTGAAGCGGCGCAGAATGGCTTCGGTTTCCGCCGTCCCCAGGCGTAGCGCGGTGGCATACTTGACCATCTGGTCGTACTGTTGCCGCACCGAGTCCCAGTCGATGGGCTTGGTCAGAATCTGTTGCAGGTTGGCGTAGGCATCGGCCTTGCCGGTTTCCGGCCGGTACAGCTTCTGTGAGTGGATCGCCTTCAACCGGGGTAGCAACCGGAAGCCGAGTAGTCGGCAGAAGGCGAACGCGACCGTGCTCTGGCCGTGCGAATCGACATACTGCCGATCCACCTCCATCTCGGTGCAATGGTGGATCACGCCCTCGATCATCGACGCCACTTCCGACGACGACGGCGACTTGAGCTGCGAATGGATGCACAGCGAGCTGCGCTCGACGTGCCAGTAAATCATGATGCCGCGCCCGCCGTAGCGGACGTGCCATTGCGTGGTGAGGTTCTGATCCCACGCGCCGAAGTGTTTGGAGTCCGACGCGCAGGCGGTGGTGCCGCTACCCCAGATCGCCGGGTTGCGGGCATGCAGTGTGCCGTCTGCGACGATGGCAATCGCGCAACGCATTGCGTCCACGCTGATGTAACGGCGGCGCACATAGGCTAGGTCGCGCGCCGTGGTGCCGGAATCCAGCCCGGCCATGCGCTGCAATCCGGCATTGGTGCCCAGGCCGTGCAGACACAGCAGCAGGCGCGGCTGCAACACCGAGCGATCCATCGTCTCGTAGGAGGTCGGGCTTTTCAGGGCATCGGTGAAGCTCAGCCGCAGATCGGTTTCCTTGACCATATCGAGCAGGCTGGTCATCGGCCAGATGGTGTTGAGTTCGGCCTTGAGCGCAGTCAGATTGGGCGGATCTGGTTGCGCATCGAGCGGCGTCAGCGTGATCCAGCCACCGCCCTTGCTGCTCAGCCGGACGGATAGATTCTTCTTCAAGCCGACGTCGAAAGTGGACAGCGCCTCGCGCATTTCGGCCTGCAAGTCGGCGATGAAGCGCTCCGCATCGAGCGGCAGACTCAGCGCCCGGTAGTAGTCCTCGCGGTTTTGCTCGAAGTCGGTCGGCAGATCGTCGTCGGGGTTGCGGTAGCGGTTTGCGCCGACCACCCATATCTCCTTGCAGCGCAGCCGCTCGCGCAGTGCTTCCAGCACCGCGATCTCATACGTGACGCGGTTGATGCGATCCCGACCGGCGGCATCCTTCTCCATCACGGCTTCGCGCCATAGGCCGCGTACCACGCCATCGAGCGGCACCTCCACGTCGGCCGGGAAGGTGTGCACCTTGGTGTCGGCAAAGCGCTTCACCAAGTCGAGTGCATCCATCACCGGACGATGGTGGTCGTTGTTGGAGCGGAATTCCAGCGCGGCCAGTAAGGTCGGCACCATGCGGCGGTAGTGCCCCTGGTACGAATTGCGGATCACCGTGCGCAGCGTGATGCGGTAGGTCGGGCCAGTGGCCTTCCACTCCTTGACCAGATCGCGCAGCGTCTGCTCGCCGACCACCGGAAACACTACATCGCGCACCACACCATCCGGCTGGGCCAGCGTAGCGTCGGCCAGGTTGAACAGCAGGTTCTGCTTGCCGGACACGCGCTTGAGGTCTTCCAGCAGTTTGCGCTCGACCTTGCGCTCAGCACGCGCGCCGATTTGGTGAATGGTTTCGATCAACAAGTCCACCAGGTCGTCGGTCAGGCTGCGGGCGCGCAGGTAAACGAAAGCGGCCAGCCAAGTGAGGCGCGCTGCATCAGGATGCCGACGAAGATCGCGGGGAACCTCGACCGACACACGCTGGCGACAGCGCTCCAAGTCACGCGGCGAAGTCCGGTCGAACAGATCGACAGGCAGATCGATCCCCTGGATCAGTTCCAGCTTCGCCAACTCGTCCTGCATGCTGGCAAGGCTGGGGCGGCCGGGACTGCCGCGTAGTTTCAGCAGAACGGCCGGCGCGCTGCCTGCGGCTTCGCCTTGAGCATCTTCAACGGCGCTTTCCCCGTCGCCCGGTTTTTCGGGGCGCAGCAAGGCATCCAAGCGTTCGCGGGTCGCCGGCGGCAGCCGCTTATGGACTTCGTTATGAAAGCGGTCTTCGTGAGCACGCAACGCGCTGCGCGCGATGCGCTCCATCCGGTCTGGTGTCGGAGGTTCAATGGCGAGTTCGCGGCAACGTCCTTCCAGCCGTTCGATCATCGGCTCAATGTCACCGCCGACTTCTCCGGCAACATGATCGCGCAACCACTCCGTCAGCATCTCGGCATCGGCCATCGTCGCTTCGTGAAAACCAAAACGCACACGGATTTCGCCGCGCAACCGCTCGGCAGTGCGGCCCGTAAGGAAGGCTTCGCCGTCAATGGGCGCGGGTGCGTCTAGTTGTTTGACGAGCGCGGCTATGCCCTGTGCCTCGACTTCGGTTTCGTCGCGCGGGAAACGGCCGCGCTCGCGGAAGAAGGTCAGCAGGAGGGCAAAGCCCAGCCGGGTCGCCCTGTTCTTGGTCATCACCAGCTCGCGTTCGGTCGGTGCCAACAGCCACTGATCGTCCGCGTTGCCGTCCGCCATGCCGCTACACTCCTGGTTGCGATGGCTCGGGCCAGCCGGCCCGCGCCAGGGTTTCGATCAAGGTGGTGCGCTTGACGCCAAAGTTGCGGCACACCGCCGCCTTGGACATGCCGCCATCGAGCGCGGCAGTGATGGCGTCCAGCTTCTCGCCGGTGATCGCTTGCGGTCGGCCGCCGATCCGGCCGCGTTTGCGGGCTGCGGCCAGGCCCGCAACGACACGCTCCTGGATCAAGGCGCGCTCGTACTGTGCGAGCGCGCCGAACACCTGGAACAGGAACTCGCCCGAGGGTGTCGTGGTGTCCAGGCTCTCGGTCAGCGAGCGAAACGCCACCTGCTTGTCCTTGAGCGAGGTCACGATGGCAAGCAGGTGCGACAGCGAACGACCGAGCCGGTCGAGCTTCCACACGACCAGCACGTCGCCAGCGCAGACGAATTCGAGTGCCCGCGCCAAACCGGCGCGGTCATCCTTCACGCCGGAAGCGTGATCCTCGAACAGGTGACGCGGATCAACGCCGGCGGCGAGCAGCGCATCGCGCTGCAAGTCCGTGCTCTGCCGGTCGGAATCCGACGACACGCGCATGTAGCCTACCAACATAAACGGATAACCATCAGAACAAGGTTTCCGTATGATAACGCATAGCGACAGAGTTTTCCGCACAATTTTGAGGCTACCCAGAGGTTGGTGCATGCGACGGTTGCAGATGTGTCGCTAAACAAGTGTTTTGCGACATCATCCTTTCAGGTGTTGCACTTTCCGCCTTACCTGAACAGGTATGAATTTAGGAGCGCGCCTCCCTGAAAATACGGATGCTGCGCAAGTGGCTGAGCAAATGAGCGCGTCCGGCATAGCAGGAACGCATCGACTAGCAGCCTGTCGGACTTTAACGGGCCAGCCTATTTATGTATAATTATTTATAATTCAATATGATGAGTGAACGATGGCCCACTTTATCGACCCCGACCGCAAGACCAGTTATCTCCTGCCTCCGTCCATGGAGGACTGGTTACCCGAAGGGCATCTTGCCCGCTTTATCGTCGAGGTGATTGAGCAGCTGGACCTCTCCCGATTGGTTAAGCAATATGCCGGTCGAGGCTGCAAGGCCTATCACCCAGCAACACTGCTGGCGATTTTAGTCTACGGTTATGCCAACGGGGTGTTCTCCAGCCGCAAGCTGGAACAGGCCACCTATGATTCTGTAGCCTTCCGTTATCTCGCTGCAGGCGGCCATCCCGATCACGACACGCTGGCGAACTTCCGCCGCCGTTTCCTGGGTGAGCTGCAAAACCTGTTCGTGCAGGTGCTGGAACTGGCACAAGAAATGAAGCTGCTGAAGGTTGGCCGGGTTTGCCTGGATGGCACCAAGATCCACGCCAACGCCTCCAAACATCAAGCCCTGTCCCACGGACATATCGAACAGATGGAGCGGCAACTGAAGGCCGAAGTGCAGGAATTGTTCGCGCTGGCAGAGCAAGCAGATCAGGCAGTCATTCCTGGTGGCGTGAATCTGCCGGAGGAAATACGTCGCCGCGAAGACCGGCTGGTGGTGATGGCCGCCGCCAAGGCCAAGATTGCCGAACGGGTTCAATCCCGTTATGAAAAGGAAAAAATCCTTTACGACGAGAAAATGGCCCGCCGCGCTGAACGTGAAGCAACCGGCCAGAAACGTCTGGGCAAAGAACCCAAAGCACCCGATCCCGCCCCGAAAGCGCAGGATCAGATCAACCTCACCGATGAGGAATCCCGCATCATGCCGGTCTCGGGTGGCGGCTTTGA
>JAPTWT010000159.1 GCA_028064935.1 Gammaproteobacteria bacterium
CGCAAGACCCGGGACGCTTCTTGTGTCGACCGCGCATCGCCTGAGGAGAGGTCAAGTGGTTGGCCTGACCGTCTGCAGGCGGCCCTGGCGGAGCACCGCATCCGCGCGGCCTATCAGCCGATAATCGCATTGGCCGACGGGGCCATTGTCGCCGAAGAGGCCTTGGCGCGCTTTGTTGCGACCGATGGGGCGGTGACCCCGGCCGGAGCGTTCATGGAGGCCGCGGCCGCCTGTGATCTGATCACCGCCATCGATGAGACGGTGTTAAACCAGACCCTGGCCCGTTGTAGTGCCCGGCGCACACTAGGATTGCCGGGGCGTCTGCACTTTGTGAATGTCTCCACGGCGCTACTCGCCGCTCCTGAGCGTCTGACCCATTTGGCGGCCGCGGCCGAGGGCTGCGGGACACCGTGGCCCCAAGATGACCCGCGCTGGCGGTCTTTGGTGATCGAGATCACCGAACGAGAGCTGATTACCGATCACTCCGGCGTCATCCGCGCGCTCGCGCCTCTGCTGGAAGCCGGCGTGCGGCTGGCGCTCGACGACTTCGGCAGCGGATTTTCGTCCTTTCTATATCTCGCCGATCTCCCGATCACGTTTTTGAAGATTGAGCAGGCGCTCATTGCGCGTGTTGGCCAGGATAGGCGCATCAATACCATGGTGGGTGCTTTGGCCCGCATGGCCGCCGATCTCGATATCATCACCATTGCCGAGGGCATAGAGACCGCCGCAACCGCCGCTTCAGTGGCTGCCCTCGGCATCTCCTGGGGGCAGGGCTATCATTTCGGGCGGCCGGGGTGGGAGTGAGGTTAGGAACGGACGGTATCTGGCGAAAGTCTTTGGGGGGGGCTTGGGTTCCCATTGCATGGAGGGAGCTTGGGCCCCGGCGGCGACATATACGCAGGCTGCGCCGATTATCGGCATTACCTCGGCGGCAACGTCACCACTGGAGCGGCGCCGCACGGTTTCCCGCGTTCGGGTTAAGTTTTGCGAAAAGGCATTCTTTGTTCATGCTGACCGGGAGCCCGTTGCCCACAATCAATTCAGGCTCTAGTTCATTCCCTATAAACTGTATAATGCCTCGGTCACGCAGTTCCGGCCGAAGTATCTGAAAGATGCGAGAGGTTATCTCTTTGTACCCTTCCGCACTTTCGGACAGTGTTGGGTTTACGAAAAGAAGCTCCTGTAGCGAGATGTTTTCCCGAAGACCCGCCGCTATAAGGTAACGAAAGTGGACGTCGGTCAATGGCAGGGAGTAGCCAATTATGGTGATGCGCGAAGCGGTTCTGAGGGCCCGAAGTGCGGTATTCCAGACGGTTGCAATCCCGCGCCCAGGTGTGCCATATCCCTTGCGCCAGGTCGGCGGTTCGATAAAGAGCCGGTCAATACCCTTATCTTCGAGCTCGTTAAATGTGCGGCACACGAGAAGCTCGTCGACCGACGTACCATGCGTCGTGGAGGACTGGGCGCGGCGAAGACCCCAGTTCACCGACCCGTGCAACTTCAGGACGCGAATGACGTCATCGTCTGGCGGTTCCTTGGTCAGGTAATTGGGGCAGCCGCTGTCAACTACGACGAACCCTCCGCCGGCGCCGTCACCGTACTCTTCCGGCTCGAATCCGTAACTGTAGGATTTCCGGAGGTTGGTCAGCGCCTCCTCGACCAGCGTGTCGTAGTTGAAGGTAATAATCGTATCGCGACGCCCTGCCACAGGCTCATAAAGCATACCTGTCATGGCGGCCAGGTAGGCGTCATAACGAGGCAGTAAGCGCACGTTGTTGTGTTCTTCTGCTGGTGTGCCGGGATAGGGTTCTTTGATGCCAGGCGCATTTTGCGACATCAGCTTGACGTTACGTGGGTCCCGCGCATACGTACGATGGGCAAAATCTATGGTCGCAGCTATCGCTTGGCGTATGTAATCGTTGTTGTAATTCGATTTCCCGCTTCCTTCCTCCGTGTCAATAAGGCTGAACAAATCCTCAATGTTGTCGGGGTCGATTGTGCAACGATAGGCAGCGCCAGCTGCGCGCAAGCGATAATCAAGAACTTGCGCTATCGCCTTGGCATTTCGCCTGGCACTTCCGTCGTCTCCCGAATGTTTATAGTGTTCGCCTGCTTTGCGCAGGGTCTGCATGAATGTCGCGATGGTGGGAAGCCCGGCATCCGCAGAGAATCCGGCCCCCAGGACATAGACGTTATGGTGCGTGTGGAGTTCAGGTTTGTTCATGCGGCAAGAGTAGGCGATGACAGGCCTCTATATCAACCTGGAAGCCGTATGGGCCAATATCACGGCCGATTCCAATAACGTCCCGGGGCCGCTTGCCGTCGGAGTCCGCCGCCTCCGGGACCGCATTGTTATCGAGCAATCGTTTAATACAGGCCGGCACACCGCTCATAGCGGCATGGTGTAGCGCTGTTCTCCCGGCACCGTCTGTACAGTCGACGTAATACGAGTCGGGAAGATTATTCTTCATGTGCGTTTCGAGGATAAGTTGTAGGCACTCGTGTTCGCCGAGGCTGGCAAACTTATGCAACATCGTCCCGCCTGATTCGTCACGGTCGTAGATGGTCCGGGAATCTTTGCGAATCAAGGAGCCGATATAAGCCTTCCACCCAGAGTTTAGTGCGTATAGCATAGCCACGGCCCAATTTACGCTTGGATTGATGCAATGTACCGCAGAATCACGATTGGTCAAGCTGTGGGGGGAGGGCCCGGGTAACCCGGACATCGGCGACGAAAATGTACCTGCATCGCGAGCCCATCGACTTCCGGCTGGGGATCGATGGGCTCGCGGCCCGCGTGGAGTACTTTTGCCTTTCCGCCCCACCCGGTCTAGTATAGTATACAAGAGTCTTCTTCCCTTCGTGGAGGGCATCCAGCGATGGCAACCGATCCGAATAACCCCGGCAATTTCGGCAATCTCATAGGTCAGGCGATAGGCTGGGGTCGGGACCAATGGGAGCGGGAGAAAGCGAAACAGGCCCAACGGGAAGCAGCGGAGTTGCGCAAGCGCAATCTGGCCGAGGCGGCACGCCTCAATGCCGAATCCGATAGGCTCGACGCGCAGCTCAGGTTTGAACGCAACCAGTTTGCGGCAGACGGGTTGAATCTCGAAGTCATCGCCCAGGCCTACGCTTGGGCGCTTGATGATCTGGCCAAACATTACAAAATCCCGCGCGAGAGGGTCGAGCAGAAGCTGGTGGAGTATCGCGAGCGGCTCGCGCACTACAAACCGATTCATAGGCGCGTAGCGCTCAGCTCCCCGGAAGAGGTGGCGGCCTATGAGGCTTTATCCATAGAGCAGCAAGCGGAATTTGACTATGTGGGCAGCGCCGAGCGCAAGCCCCGGTTCCTCGACTGGCTCGATACCAAAATCGCGCAGGAGCGGGTGGAACAAAACCCCCAGATTCCACCCGATGGGCCGCGCACCAAGCGGGCGAGCGGGACCTGGATCGCGAAGGACTTCTACAAGGAGCTCAATTGAGCGACGGGATTACTTGTTCCCCTTTTTATCGTCGTTGTTGATGTGTCCCGCCTTCTTCTCCCGGTTCTCCGCCGCGGCGGCCTTGGCGTCGCCGCCCGCTTCCCGGTTCTCCGGTTTGGTATCCGCCCCCAGGATCTTCGAGGCGTTGGCGTGGCCGGCGCGGCCATAGGTCACCACACCGCCAAAGACCTCCCGGACCTTGCCTTCCATGTCGCCGGCGCCGCCCAGGGCGTCATTGCCTCCGCCGACCCATTTCAGCACCTGGTCGGGCAGGGAGCTGATGATGCGCACCGCCATGTGCGACAGGTAGATCAATAGCCCGATGAGGACGATAAGGAGGCCGTCGGCCTCGAGCGCCTGGGTGATCGACTGTGTGCCCGACAGATAGTTGCTCGCGTATCCCAGGAAAAAGGCCCCAACCAGCCAAGCGGCGCCTTCCATGAGGGCGATGGCAAGAAAAAGCCCCAGCACCAGCAGGATCGGGCGCAGGACGAGCCCGCCGATCATCTGGTAGCCCATCTGCGCGCGCTGGGGGGCCCATCCGTTCCCCTCGAAAGAGACGTGCGCGGCCGCCCACAACGGAGCGGCGACCAGGGTTTCGGCGACGGCCAGGAGCCATCCCAGGACCCCGGACAGGAAGGCGATCATGGGCAGGGCAGGGAGCAGGATGCCGAGCACGAAGCCCGCGATTAGAAAGACGAGCACCAGGGACAGGGCGAGGCTTGCGATCTTCGCGAGATACTGGAGCAGGGTGCCAAAAAACGCGCCGCCCACGCCGCCTGTGACCGCGCTGGCGCCCGCGGTCGCCACCCCCTTGAACATCCCCACCATTTTCAAGCCGATCCACAAAACGAGGAGGGCGCCCGCCATGGTCAGGAGCAGTTGGCCGGCGTTCATGAACGCGATGAGTGGATTGCCGTGCGTGAGCGCGGCGACCGTCCCCCGGAGGGTCCCTTCGGCCGAGCCCCATCCGCCGCCCTGGCTTCCCGTGAGACCCCACAGTATCCCTTCAACGGGCAACATCAGCGCCCGCGAAATGAAGTCCGACACCCCGGAGATGGCATCGTGCGTCCACCGATCATAGAACGGCTCGCTGCGGCGACTCTGTGCGGAGCTTGAGATGGGGTTCCCGAGATTCAAAGTCGGCGACGCGCCGACGGCGATCGCCTGATGGATCACCGTATGGCCCCGCGACTCTTCGGCGATCATCGTGGTCGCGGAGGGCAGCGTGGTCGACAGATGCGGGGTCGCCAGATTGTGGTCGCTCTGGTCGATGCGCGCGATGGTGAGCCAGAGGGAGCCCAGGGTGAGCCAGCCATTGGCCTGGACCGCCCGGGCGATTGCCGACAGGTTGTGTTGCCCTATGAGTTGCCGCAGTACGGTGGCCGATCCTTGCGCCACGGGGCCGTCGAAGGCGGGGCCTGCGTTGGC
>JAPTWT010000158.1 GCA_028064935.1 Gammaproteobacteria bacterium
CAAGGTTCATTGGCAAGCTGGGCTGACTGTCCCAGAGCCTGCGCCCTGTGCTGCGGGCCTGCTCCATGGCCGCCAAAATCTGGTCAGTGATGGCCTGGTGGATGTCTGTTGTCTGGCCCCCCTGCGGATTGTTGAGCCCCGAACCCTCGGTTTTGACTTTGTGTTCTGCCGCCTGCTTGTGGTCGCGCGTTTTCATGTTTCGTCTCCTGGTTGGTCCTGCGTCTTGCGTCACCCGTCGCCCTCACTGATGGCCGCTTGCGCGCGCGGTTTTGCGACCGGCAAGCGTAGTGACACCCCGCGTTTTTTGCGGGGTGGCGCGGAGCTTGTGAGGGAGCCGCGCGCGCAAGCGGCCACGGGCGACGGGTGAGGCATGCAGGACCAGGGGACGAAATAAGCGCGACCACAGGCGGCCGGGCTTAAAGGCTCCTATCTTGTGGATTTTACTCAAAAAGACGTTTTTCGCCCATTTGGTTCATCCGCGGCTGTTTTTGCCGGGATGAGCCACGCGCCGAGCTGCGCGGCGATCTTTTGCGCGAGCGCCTGGTCGTTCCAGACAACCAGCGCCGAAGGAAACGGTGCGGCCATTTTGCGGCCGCTGAACCGCAAGCGGCCTTTAATCATCACGACGTCCGCGCGACCTGCAATGTGATCGTGCCACCAGCGGGTGTCCGTGCGGCTCGGTACCAGGCCGACGACCGTAGCGCCGGCATCGGCCTCGGCGGCGCACTTGGCGACCCACTTTGGCAACGCGCGCGAGTATGGCGGATTTACAAAGATCATTCCGCACCAGGGATGCGAAAGGCCGTCATCGCGCTCCGTCCAGTGAAGCGCGGCCGGCGTCGGGCCGTCGCCCCGCGGGGAGCATGGGTCCAGATCGAAGGCCTCGCGTCCGGCGGCCGCCAGAATGGCGTCCAGCAATATGCGTGGCGTCTGCCATGTTTGGTCGCGGCTGGACATACAAGCCGCGTAGGATTTCCGTTTTACAATTTTTGGCGAGACCTTGAGGGCGGCCGCCACCCGCGCGTAGCTCTGTATCGTCCCTTCTCCCCGCGCCAACGCCGCCACGGTCGCCCGAGCGATTCCCGCACGTCGCGCGATCTCGCGCTGTCCGATCTTATCGGTGGCGCGAGCTAGTACCTCGGGCGTCGGGCGGAGTTCGTGGCCGACCTCGCGCAGGGCGGCCGTCAGGACGGCCAAACGCCCTTGCCCTTTTCGCATCCTGTGAATGGTCTGCCGGGGTAGGTCCAGGGCAGGTAGTTGGCTCAAAAAGTGGTACATTTTTGTCTCATTTTTTAGGCCAGTATAGACGATAAAAAAGGCCGGGGGTTGTCCCCGGCCTGTGGTTGATTTACGCAGCGGACTTGGCCTTCTCGATCTGCGCCAGCCATTCAGTGAGCCGCGCGCGCTCCGCCTCATTGAGGGCGACTTGAAAGCCCCGCCCATCCATGTTCATCAGCCTGCTCTCTACTTCGGCCGCGTCCAAGCAGCAAACATCGTATGCCGTTTTCATTTCGACAAGCATGTTGATATGACCGCCGCCGTCCATGCGGATTGTGATATCGCGCCCGGTGCTTATCATAAATTCCGGTGACGGCACGTCATCCGAAAAGTTTTCCAGCTTGAGTGGCTGAATTCTTCGCTTACCCATATGTACCTCCTGTGACCGCCACGGCGGCGGCTTGCCTTTGTCTCCATGCACGACCAGTCGTGCATGTGCAACCAATTGTCCACCACTTTCACTCGGCCATGGCGGCGAATGAGACCGAAGATCAGGCCGAGTTTGCCCGTGTCATTGTGATGGGTTCCGGTGTAGCCTGATGACCAGCTTGTTGATCCCGAGCGCGACGACGCCGCCCACGAACAGCGCGAGGCCGACCGCGAACGAGGCCTCCCACGACCCCGCTATGTACTCATAAGACGGCGCGAGCCACCGCCAGCCGGGCACGATCCAGCGGCCGTTAAACCAAAACTCGTGCCCGGTGAACAGCCCGCGCGCATCAAGCAGCAAAAAGTGCAGAACGATCCACGGGCGCGCCTCGAGCTCGCGCATGGCCCACAAGATCACGCCAGCCACGGTCGGCGTGATCGCAAGAAAACGCACGGTGCGCGAAGCGGGGCCGGTCGGTTTGTCGATCATTTTTCGAGCGCTCCGACCGTGTCATGCGCAGGCGGGTGGATGATCGGGCGGTGCCGGCCGCCCCACATGGGGACAAGGGCGATACCGCCGTACGGGGCCGATTTCAGCCGGACAACCCTGCCGACGCCGAAAAATGGGCGGCTGCTCAATGGCAGAGCGAAAGTCGCCACGCGGTGCGTGTAGTGTTCCTCGATACTTACCAGCAAGCGGCTGTTTGATACAGCCACTTTCGACACGCGCCCCGAGCACCATCCGGTAATGACGTGCACGCCGGAATACTCGATCTGAGCGAGCGTCGGGGGCTCGATATGCAAGCTCGCGGGGCACGTTGAAGCGGCTGCGGCGGCCATGGGAGTAAAAAGCATGACGGCTGCGATAATGTTATGTCGAATCATCTTGAGACCTCCTGTTGTCACCCCACGCGCGGTGGGGGAAATTGCCGCTAAGTCATTGTTCTATAAGACCCTCATTTTAAATGAGGGTCGTTTTCTCATTTTTTCGCCTTCTTCCTGACCGCCCGCTTGGGTTTCGCGGCTGCGGCCGGTTGAGTGGGCATCGCCAGCGACACGCCGGCCTTGGCGGCCTCGACGCGCTTTACCACGAACGCGCGTTGCTGTGTCTCGAATTCTGCCAACGTGCGGTTGCCGGCCGCGACCTCGGCCAGAAAATCTTCCCAGAGCCCCGTCACCCCGGGATCTGTTAATGCCGGCGGAAGCGCAGCCACAAGGATGCGGCCGGCCTCTGTCGATACAACGGTTTTGCCTTTGCGCTCAATGAACCCGCGCTTAACCAGGACCTCGATGATGGCCGCGCGGGTTGCCTCGGTGCCAAGGCCACTGGTCTCTTTCAGTCGCGTCTTGATCTTGGGGTCCGTGACAAGTTTGTGGACGCTCGACATGGCGGCAATCAGCGTTCCGTCTGTGAACCGGGCCGGCGCTTTTGTCTGCCGGTGGTCCACCTGGCCGTCCTGCCAGTCCACCGCATCGCCGGCCTTCATCAACGGCAAGGTCTGCACATCTTCGGCGGGTTTGTCCTGGCCGCCCATGACGGCCCGCCAACCTGCGGCCAGTTGTGTTCGGCCCTTGGCTTCCCATTCATGGCCGCCGGATACCGTTACCGTAACGGTTTTCGTGTAGCGGTGCAGCGGGTAAAACTGGCACAGATACACGCGGACGATCAGGTCATAGACCTGGCGCTCTGCCTCTGACAGCGAATCAATACTCACCTGGTCATGGCTGGTTGGGATGATCCCATGGTGCGCGCCGATCTTACTGTCGTTCCACGCGGCGGATTTCAGGCTCATGTCCGCGCCCTTCACTAGGCCGGCCATGGCGGGGTTTACGCAAGCCACGGCCGCGAGTACGAGGCGCGCATCCGACAGTTGCGACTCCGGCAAATACGGGCAATCGGTTCGTGGGTATGAGGTCAGCTTGTGCGTTTCGTAGAGCGCTTGCGCGGCATCGAGCGTAGCCTTGGCGCTCAAGCCGTGCTTGGCGGACGCCGCCGCCTGGAGCTTGGAAAGCGTGAAAGGCAGTGGCGGTGCTTCGCTCGCGTCCTCCGTGTCAAAGACCTTGATCGTCCCGGCTTGATGACCGGCGGCGCTGATGATCGCTTGAGCCGTTGGGAGATTGACGAGACGGCCTTCGGTGTCCAAGCCTGGCGTGTCGGCCGGCGCCTTCCAGGACGCCTTATAGGTTCCGTTACTGTGACGGAACATGACCTGCGGGACGTAAAAGGTTACGGGCGTGAATTGCTCGATTTCAGAATCGCGGCGCACAACCAGACCCAAGGTCGGCGTCTGCACGCGCCCGACCGATACGACCCCCTGGCCGTTGGATTTCAGAGTGTAGGCCCTGGTTAGATTCATCCCCACAAGCCAATCGGCACGGCCGCGCGCTTCGGCGGCGTCGCGCAAGGGCTTGTAGTGGGCGTTGTCTTTGAGGTCGCCCAAGGCCTTCTGGACCGAGGCGGGATCGAGCGCCGCGAGCCATATGCGTAAGGTCCGGCCTTTCCAGTGCATGGCCTCCAGGATTTCATCGATCAGCAGTTGGCCCTCGCGGTCCGGGTCGCCGGCATTTACGACCTCGTCGGCGGTTTTGAGAAGAGCGCGAATCGCCGTCAGCTGTTCGCGCGCCTCGGGCTTCGGAACCTTCTGCCACTCCGAAGGGATGATCGGCAGGTCTTCCAAGCGCCAGCGCTTCTTGCCCTTACCGTTCGTGGGCACGGTGTCTGGCAGGTAGGCGTCGGGCTCCGCCAATTCGTACAGGTGCCCGAAAGCCCAAGAGACAACAACGCCACCGCCGCACTCGATGTGCGTCCGCGCGGGCTTGCGCGGGCCTGGGAGTTGCGCGGCGATCGCCTTGCCGAGGCTCGGTTTTTCAGCAATGAATAGACGCATGGTTCCTCCTTTACCTGACCGGCACCCCTATGACATCGCTATCGATCTGCGCATCGACGAGAAAGAACTTTCCGCCCTTCGCGCACAACTTCACGGTGTGCTCTGTTTTATATTTACAGATCGTTTTCATCAGGACCCTCCGATTCGATCTCGACCCCATGCCCGGCGGCCCACGCGCGGGCCTCGTCCGGGGTCAGGTCGCGGCAAAAGCGGCCGCGCGTGTCCCACACCGCCGGCCAAACGACGGTCTCCAAAGCGAAGCCTTGAGCGGTCCTATAGAGTAGGGCCGTGGCCGTGTCCTCCGAGACCACGGCCAACAGGACTTCCTCGCTCACCGCGGCGTGTCCTGGTCCGCGCCGATGATGGCGCGCGCGGCATCAGCGGGCTTCATGCCGGCAACGGTTGTCGCCCACTCGAAAGCCGCCTGCGAATCGAGATCGGTCATCTCCACGTCACCCTCGTTGATCTCGACGCCCAGACTTTCCAGAACGAAAGTCCCCTCGTCCGGGTCAAAGTACAAAGTGTGGTGGACGCCAAACCCCGGGTTCGGGGCCTCCAGGTATTCCACTATCTTTTCCAGCGTTTCGTTACAGTCACTCATCACGTCCTCCTTTGGACTTGGACTGGTGGTAATGGTAGTAATCAGCAGCTAAGAAAATCGCGACGGTGACTAGCACGGTCGTCCAGAAAGGCGCGCCGGCTGACACCAGGAACAGAGAGGTCAAAAGCGCGATCGCCATGAGCAGCGGGGTTTCCATCCATTCCTTCATGGCCGCACCGGCACGATCTTGAGGTACACAAGCTCGCCCGGGCGGAGGGAAACCGCCGTGTTGAACCCCACGTGAACCGTGAACCGGACGCGCGTCCCGGCGATACTTTCGAGCGTGACTCGCAACGGCAGCACGCGCACAACCTCGAACTCATTCAATACGATCCGCGTCTGCAACAGCGAGCGCGCATGCGCATGGATGACAATGGTTTGCGGTGCCGGCGCCTGGCGGGCGGCGACCTCCGGCGAAGCTGCGGCCAGCGCCGGGGCGGCCAGTAGGGCCAGTGTTAGAAGTGCATGCTTTTTCATGGTGGTGCTCCTTTTTTTGGTTTGGTTTGCCTACCCCATGCTCGATAGGGGAAATTCAGTACGGCAGCACGCGCACGCGCTTCGCGTCACCCACGATCTCGACCCGCTCTCCGACGTGAAACACCGTGCCCTTTACTACTGGTTGCGGGACGGCGATCGCATGCCCGTTCGGGAACATGACCGTAATCAGCACGCCGGGTACGGTATGCTGTGAGCCTGCCAGAGTGCCGCCCAAAAGGCCGAGCGCGCCGCCGATCAGCGCCCCCTTGCCGCCGCCAAAAATGGCGCCGATACCAGCGCCACCGGCCCCACCCGCCGCCGCACCGACAGTCGCACCGCGCGTGGTCGAACGGATGGTGATGCGGTGCACGGACGCCACCGTGCCGAAAAAGACCTTTTGGGTTTGCATGGAGCCAGAGCCCGAATACAAGTTCGGGGCCAGCGGCGGCGGGGCGCAGGCCGACAAGCTGGCGGCCAGCACGGCCACGGGGATGAGTTTGCGGTTCATGGTGAAGCCTCCTTTGGCCGCCCACCACGGGCGGCCTCTATAGGTATTGGCGTTGGGGGAAATTACGGGCGGCCGGCATTCTTGATGACCTCAAAAACCCAGCGATTGTGTCGGGGGAGGCCTGGGAGTCGGCCCCACCAGGCCATGGCCTCCTTGGACGGCGGACGGCGCGAGTAGCCCCCGCGCCGGGCCATGGCGAAGATCTCCGCGCGAGTCGCCGCCGGCAGCTGGTAATAGGCGAACAGGGAGCGGCGGATGAAAGGCATCCAGGCGTCCATGTCGGCAGTTTTGTTTTTCATGAATCCTCCTTTACCCCCTTGCGGGGGCTTTGGTTGTGTTCTGCTACTGACCCTTTACGATCTGGCGCGCGCGCCGCCGGACGTCGGCCGGGGTTACGGCCATGCGGGCCGCAACGTGGTCAGCGGTCCGGCAATGCGTGCCCGCTGCATAGGGATGGGAGCAAAACGCCCCGCGGTTGCCGGCGCAAAAGCGGCAACGCTCGTCGCGCGCCTGGCGGGCCAGAAACATCCGGGCCGCCTGTTCAACCTGAATCTGAATCGACTGTTCCATTTTTGTCCCTCGATTGATGGCCCGTTGGTGGACCTGTCACCCCATGCGCATTGGGGGAAATTGGTGTGCGCCGGGCAAAAAAAAGACCCCGGGGATGAGCCGGGGTCAAACCCGCGCGTAGCGGGGAGGGATTAGAAGTGGTCGGACAAAGTGAGGCCGGCCAGACGCGAGCGCACAGACGTGGCGGTGATCGTGGTCGTCGTGGCCGAGCTGGACGTGTTGTGGGTAACGCCGACGTAGAGCCCAATAGACACGCCGGCCGGCGCTTGGTAGGACACGTCCGCAAACTCGCCGGCCGAGTAGCTGTCCCATGGGCGCGACGGGTTGAAAGGCCCCGTATTGATAACACCCTGGAAGCCCGAGACGTACGCCAGGCGGGCACCCACCCCGTAGAAACGCGGGGTCTGGACGGCCACGACATAGCCGTCCGTGGCGTTCGCGCGCACGTCCGGTACCAGCGTGCCCATGGTCAGCGATCCGTGCCCATGGAAGGAATAACGCACGAGAACGTCACGCGGGGCACTCATTCCAGGCTCGGACCACGGCGACTGACGGTAGGTCAAGCGCACGGTCTTGTACCCAATGGATAGCGCCGGGGTCACGCGGAAACGCGCAATGTCGGCCATGTCGTTCGTACGGCCCTTCGCATACCCAACGGCCGCGCCCACGTCCACCGACACAGGGCTTGCAAGAAGGCCAAAAAGCCCGTTCATCCCCATCCAGGTGCGGGCATGGGCAAACGCCACGCCCGGTCCGGCTAGGACTGGGGTCAGCCCGCCGCCCATCGCAATTGCGCCTTTGTCGCCGTCCACGATTAGACCCCCAGAAACGGTCAACACAGTGGGGAGGCGCTCGGCGCTGCGGAACAAAAACCCCGCCCCATACCCGCTTGCGCTTGTGGACTGCTGGCTGATGAGCGCGCCGGCGGCCGGCGGTTGGCCCACAAGGGTTGTGGCCTGCGGCTGGTAGACGCCGACGGTCGTGGAGGTCTGGTTACCCAGCCCCCACATATGGACGGACGCCAAAGCGACGCCCGGTAGAGCGGCGGCCAGAATTGCCGCCAGTGGTAGCTTCATGTTCATATCTGGTTACCCTCTTTTGGCCCCCAAGGACGGGGGCCTTCACCCCATGCGCGATTAGGGAAATTACTCGGCCTCCCGGCCAATATCCCGGGAAGTCGGGTCTCCCCGGCCGATATCTGGCAAATCCTCCGGCGAGAGATCCGGGCGCGGCGCGGGGTTCTCGGTCTCAAACACCCCCTCCGAACTCCGCGCTTTTTCGTAGGCCGCTCCCGGCTCGCGCTCTTGTCCGGCGACTTCTTTTTGTTGCCCATCCACAATGTCCTTGGCGTTCTCTTTGCCTTTCCACTCTCCCCATTTTTGCGCCAGATCGCCGGGGCTATCTGTGAAGATCTCGGCGTCGAGGCGCGCGCGCGAAAGCGTGACATAGCCTTGCTCGCCGCTCGCCGGCGGCAACCAGGACTCGAACGCGCCGATCGACAAGTCGGCCGTGGCGGACTGGAGGCTGTTGGATGTTCCGGAATAGGCGTGCTCTATGTGGACGGCCACTTTCGGGTCGATAGCGACCGACCCGCCTTTTGCCAGCTCGATTTCAACCTTCTCGCCGTCTATGGTTTTGACCGTGCCGTGATCGCCGTTAGTGACCCCCATCTCTTTGTCGTTCGCCCGGAAAATAACTTTATCTCCGGTGCTGACGGTCAGCTCGTCTTGGGGCGCACTGACCGTGACCTTGCCGGCGGTGCGCGGCCGCCAGTCGATTTCCTGGCCGGTCTCTTTATCCACCAGCTTGATCGTCTTGTTCTTTTGGTCGATGTCCTTGATTGTGTATTGGCGATCGCGCTCGACGAGCTCGCTCACACCGCGTGTGTAGTCGCGCTGAAACTGGACAACAAATTCCTTTTTGTAATTGTGGACGTGGCGGATTTGCTCGCGCGAGAAGTCCTTCTTTTCCAGATGCGCGAGCGCCCGATCTGCCTGACCTATCTCCCCGACTGCTTTCAGATTTTCACGCACAGCCTCGTTGGCGGCCTTACGCATCGCGTTCGTGCCCGTAATGATCAAGGCCTCCCGCCGCTTTTCCGACGGGAGCGCGGTATAGCGGCTTGCCGCCTGGGCGGCGATCGCCGCGCGCGTTGCCTCGCGCAGGGCGGCCGGGTCATCGCCGATCTCTCGGATGATTTCAGGCGGTAAGGCCACGGCCTTCATATACTTTTGCGCCAGCGCAGCGCCCTGCTTGGCGTCTCCGATCATGAACGCATGGACGCACTCGCGCAGTTCGGGGTTCTTTTGGCGGACGATTTCGTTGAGCTCCACCTTGCCGCCCACTTCCTGCATGATGCGGAAACCACTTCCAGCCTCGACCGACTGGTGCTGGTAAAGGTCTCCAATCACCGCGGCGCGGTTGTTAGAGCGCTCGATCACGCGGACCAATTCGGCTACGTCTTTCATGGACGCCATGGAGGCCTCGTCGATAATGAAGAGCGTTTTTTCAGGGACCGCGCCGCCGCGGAATTCGCGGATCGCCAGCGCGATTGTTTTGACTTCCTCGATGCCCGCGTCTGCCATGCCATTTTTGGCTTTGTGAGTCTGCGCAAGGCCGACAACTTTAAAGCCCGCGGCCTGGGCCTCCGCGCGCACCACGTCCATGCTCGTTGTCTTCCCGACGCCCGCGCCGCCCTGGACCTGGGTAAAGCGGTCAGTGCTGGTGAGGATGTGGCGGGCGACCGCCACCTGTTGCGCGTTGAGCTCTTGGCCTTTGCCGGTAACCAGGTGGTCGGCCACGGATTCTTTGATAGGGGCCACGATATTTTTACCGCGCTCGATCCTTTTCATTAGCGTTTCTTCGCGGTTGATAGCCTGTTGGGTTGTGAACCGCGGACCTTCCTGCCCTGGCTTGGGGTTAGGGTGGAGGATGGCATGAAGCAAGCGATTATCGGCAATCTCTTTGAACATCGCGGTTTTCAGATCATCTGCACTGCACTCGCCCAGTGCGCCAAGGGCGGCCGCGTGGGTCAACAGCGCCGACTCGGTAAAGGCGTTTTCGCGTTCAGATAGATGGCGCACGGCGCTTTTGACGGCGGCGGTCGCCGCAATTTGGCCGGCGCTGCGGTCCGTTGGGACGGGTCCGCCGGCCTCCCGAGCGGCCGCGCGGGCCATGGCTTCGTCTTTGATTCGAATGAGCCCTTCGCGTTCCGCGTTCTCCCGCCACTGCTTTATGAGCTCCGGGCCGTCGAGCTTTGCACTTTTCTTACTTTCCCGGGTACGCAGGTTGGCCGCATTTTTCTCGGCGGCCGTGGCGGTCTCGCGTGTCTTGCCGATCTTGGCAAGCTCGGCTTCGATTTGCTGGGACCTGGGACTCCATCGCTCGATTTGTTCGCGCGTCACGCCTGCCAGCTCAAACATGCCGTCCCGGCCGACCTCGATCTCATAGCCGCACTGCTTGGTACCCAGCGCGGCTTCCATGCGATAGATCGCAGTGCCGACGGCTTTTTCCCAGCCTGGGTCCATACCCAAGTTGCTGGCTACCCACTTACCATCAGAGCGCTGTGTGGCATTAACGTGAACCGCGTGTGTGTGCAAATGGGGAACGACCTCACCGTTGACCGGCCGGGCGGTCGAATGAAGAAAGGCTGCGACCACAGATTTTCCTGTGAGCTCGCGGATCTTGCCGCCTTTGCCGAGGCGAGCAAATTGATGATTTTCTTCGATCCACTTGATAGCTTTTTCCACCGCCCGGTTATGAACGTCGATCAAGCGCGTGTCGCCCGCGGCCAGCGCCATGATTGAAAAGCTTTTCGGGGCCTGGAATGTGCAGTCATTTCCCGGTCGGTGCGTGCCGTCCGGCCTTGGGGCAATAGTGATCCCGCCCGGCAGGTGACCTTCCAAGGCCTTCTCAAATTGATGGACACCGACCGCCCCTTTAAGCCCCAGTTCCTCCGCGCCACGGCCCATCCATCGACCACCACCGAACGCGGTGTCGTGGGAATAATAGCCCCCGATCTCTTTTTCAAGCTTGGCCTCCCGACCAAAATAGTTTTTGGCCTGGCCGGCGCTTTTGACCGCCTTGACCGTCATCATTGGCCGCCCTCCTGGTTTTCCTGGTTTACTTGTCGGTGTGGTCCTGGACCACCGACCCCCGCGCGACGTCGCCGAATTTGTCGGCCACATTTTTCTTCTTGCGCCTACCCAGAATGATCGCGCCACCGACAACAATCACAAGCGCCGCCAGCGCGGCGTCGCCGACGCCTACAAGAACCGTCAACGTGGAAAAGAGAAAAAGCCCGAGCCCGATGCCAAAAAACCAGGGCGCTGCGGTCTTAAATGCCGCCACTACAATCTTTTTCATAAGACCTCCTGCCCTCGCGGGGCGTTATAGTTACTTGTCCGTGTGGTCAGCGACCTCGGACCCGCGCGCGACGTCGCCGAATTTGCCAGCTTTTTTTCGCCGCCGCCGGATAATTTTGATGCCGATGACGATGACGAGCGCAGCGTCCGATGCTGTGTTTGTGCCACCCAAAAAGATCGACAGCAGAGCCATTAACCCCACAGGCTCAATCACATCTTTGATCAAGTGCACCATCCACGTGTTGTCCCACTCTTTGCCTTCGCTCATAAAAGACCTCCTACCCCTCGCGCGTTGTGTGATATTCACCCCATGCGCGTTGGGGGAAATTACAGGTCCGGCAAGTCCGGGTCCGGGCTTGACGGCGTTATGGACGCCAGGAAACCCTTGTCCAGGACCGACGGGCCGACCGGCGCGCCCGGTATGGGCGGCGGTATGTTGAGATCGCGGTCCTGGTAGGCCTCCGCGATCTGCGGGCGATCCCGCGGGGTCAGCCGGACCTTCTTGATGACCGGGTCGTTGGGGACGCGCAGGTACCCGACCAGGTTTGGCAGCGCCAGAATTTCGGACGGCAGCACCGCCGCTTCAATCGAGTGCTGCTCGGACTCGGATTTACTCCCGCCGCCGCTGTTTGACTCGGACGCGACCTTGCGGATCGTATGGCGGTCGCCCAAATTTTTAGACAGATACTCTGCGGTTTCGCTGTCGCCGACGCGAAGTGTGAGGCGCGTGCTCGGGTGAGACAGGATCGCCGCCGCCGCCTCGCGGCCATACACATCTCGGATTTGTGCAATCGACTGCACGCCCAAGATGGCGGCGGCACCGTACTTTCGAGCACCGGCCAGCAGTAGGTCCAGGCTTGGAAGTTTTTGTAGAGTGGGCAATTCATCGAGGCAGAACCATAAGCGGCGGTTCCGGTCTGGTGGGAGGCTCATACAGGACTGCACGGCGATACCAAGCCACATGGAAATCAGCGGCCGCACCGACTCATGCACATCGGCGCGGCTGCTCACAAACAACCATGAATCGTTGTGCTCGTCGCGGACCCAGTCACGGATCGAAAACGGCTTTTCTGTCAGCGGGGGAAGATACGTCAACGGGCGGCAATAAACACAAGCCACACTGCGCGCCGAAGCAAACTGATTCGGGGGCCCGATATAGCCACCATAGCCGGTCGCCACGATCGCGTCATAGAGATCGCCTAACTCCATTTTAAAAAGCGTGTCCGAAAAGGCGTCCATGTCCTTTGTTTGCACGAGGACACTTTGCAGGATGGCGCGCCCGGCCTCGCCCCAAAAGCGGTCCGGATTGCTCTCTGGAATGAAGGCCGTTGCCAGATTTTGTAGCGCAAAAGGGCTCGTTCCTTCAGCCCAAGGTGACCACTGCGCAGAGCGGGTGTCGATGGGTGACAAAATGATATCGCGGTCTGGGCGATAGAAGTGGGAAACAAACTCGCCGGTGCTGTCATAAATGATCGCCCGTTGCCCGCGGGCGCGAACCACGTCCAACCCCCCTTCTATGACGACCGTCTTGCCGGTGCCTGGAGCTCCGACACCCAAAAAATGTTGCGGCTCAAACTCGGGAGCAACAGGGATACCGCCGATCGCGATTTGATCGGCAGGCCAAGAGCCGCGGGAGCGCTTTATCGAGACCTCGGTCCCTCGCGCCACGGTTCCAAAATCCGCGCTCCGCTTGCTCTGGCCGGTTATCATGACGAGGGCGGCCATGGCCGCGCTCACGGCCGCCACCAACGGCGAACCGCCACTGACTGCAAAGCCGACCGCGCCGGCAGCTGGCACGGCCAGCGCAATTTTCATCGCCTTATTCATGTTTCGCTCCTTTGGGCCGCATATCGAGCCCGAGATACGCCGCTTTGACGCCCCAAGATCTCCACGCGGCGATCGTGGCGATTCGGTGATCCTTTAATTTCTTTGCTTGCTCATCAGTAAGCCCTGCGCGCGCCACGATTTGGGATTCGTAGGCGCTGGCGGCGGCTGCGAGCGCCAGAGTTTCAACACGATTTATGGCGGCCGCGAGCTTTCGCAGATCCTCCGCTTGCTCATTGGTAAGCGCTGATGGCGGCGCGGGCGCGGGAGGCGGCTGGGGCTTTCGTCTCTGCGGCCGGCGGCCCAGCGCGGCCCTGATAGCGGCCCGGATGAACTGCGACTGCGACATGCCCGCGGCCCGCGCGGCGCTGTCCATGGCGTCCAGGTCCGTTTCATCGAGTCGCACACTGATGAGTGTTTTCATCTGTTCCTGTTCCTCCTACCCCATACGCGAGTAGGGAAATTACTCATTCGGATGGCGGGCGTGCCGGGCCAGACACACCAGGCGGCCGGCAAAAGGGCCGCATAGCGGCGTGCCGTTTTGGCCTACTTCCAGCCGAAAGCCTTTCGGCACAAGCCGGTGTTGAGCCGTCGCGATGTATTCCATGCCGGCCATGCCGGCAATGCCGCCGCCCACGAAAATGCCGCCGACCAGGAGGGCGAGAACCGCCACATTCACCGATAGGCGTTGGAAAAACCCGGCCAGAGCATGCTCGCGCGCGGCAGACGCAAGGGCCGAGCGCCACTCGCCCACGATCTGGTTTTGGCTTTCGCGTCCGATTTTCGGCAGGTCGGCCGCGGCCTGGCGCAGAGCGGCAGCGCCGGCCTGAACGGCCTGGTCGAGGGAGGTCTTAACTGTCCCGGCGATTGCTGTTTCGATGACGGCGCGCACGTCTGCGCCGGCTTTTGATGCGCCGGTGGATATTTCAGACTGGATGCTTTGGACGGCGCTCTTGACCTGGGCGGCCGCCTCGCCGGCGGCGCTGGCTGCTGCTGTTGCTGCTGCGCGGGACGCGTCCGAATCGACCGCGATCTTGACGATTTCAGCGATAGGGTCACCATCCGTGACGCCATACTTCATAAGCGCTTTTGCGAGCGCCGGGGCACGATCTGCGGGGACGGCATCGAGTACGTGATCTTTCTCTTTCGTATCCATAATGACCTCTCTTAAAAGAGCCCGGCCTGCGCCGGGCGTTATGGTTTATACCGCACCGTCCAGGATCGGCTTGATGGCCTCCAGGGCGGAGTGGTACCAGCGGTGTACGCTGGACTGGTCCACGATCATCCAGCCCTCCGGCCGCGCGGCCTTGTCAGTTATCGCCGCTACCCGTCCGGGTGTGGCTTCAAGGCGGCGTAGCGCACCGCGGTTGCCGAGCGCTGGCATGACGATCTCTTGTATGCCAAACCGCTCCCGCTCGGGATGGGTCATCCATTCAAAGGACGCAGGGTCGCCTTTGTAGGCGGGGATAATGATGAAGCGGTTCTCGTCCGCGACATGCGCCATTAACCCCTCCCGCAAAGAGCTCACCAGTTCATCGGCGGCAACGCGGTTCTTTTCCAGCGCGTAAGTACATACGAGCCGGTAATCGAGGGCGGCGGCCAGATCGGCCAGTAGGTCGCCGTGGGCGTCGAGGGTTTCACCGGCCCCGGCAGGCAGGTTGATGACTACCTGCGCCGCGTGCGCCGCGCCGGATTTTTCCAACCACTCGCCGAATTGCGCGACCGCGTTCTCAGCGTCGCCCGCGCGGTTGAGTGTCAGGACGCCCACATTCACATCCGGGTCACCGACATACCGCTTGGCAACGTCCGGCTGCGTCGGGTCCGCCTCCACGACCGACACCCGCTCGCCTACGGCCAGCAGGCCTTCGGTCAGAACCGTCGCGGTCCAGGATTTGCCAACCCCGCCCTTACCGCCGTGGGAAAAGATGATTTGCTTCTTCATTTGGATAACTCCTTCCCCTCGTTGGGGTTATTGGTGAACGCTGCGTCTTGCAGGGCCTTGACAGACTGCACCTGGTACTCCATCGGCTCGATGGCGTACTCGAACCAGCCGGATTCGGAAACCATCTTGCTTGTCAGCCCCGTTCCCAAGGCCTTCGCCAGCAAGTGCAATAGTTCCTCGACCTTCTCTTTTTCGTGCTCCATAAAAAACTCATGGATCACGACGATGGTTAACAACCCCTCGTTTTTCACTTGTTACCTCCGATTTGCGGTAGTGATGCCAGAAAGTCTTTATTGGATTGCGCCTGCCCTGCTCCAGTAGTGGCTTCACCCCTATGCGCGGCGGGGGAAATTACCGGCCTGACTGGAGCCGCGGCTGGTGGAGCCGCCAATCGGCCTTTTTCCATCTGCCAACATGCGGCGCGGTATGTGGCTCGCATCGCATTGGCCGCGCCAGCGGCTGATGGGTCAATGCCAACCTGGGCCCCGATCTCCGCTGTAATCTGGACCCAGGTGATGCCGCGCAACCTGGCGTCCTTGATTGCCTCTACCATGGGTAGCACCCGCGCCACGCGCGTAGCGGGCTTTAAATCTCGCAACGTCATATGCCTGTCTCCTTCACTAAGGTCCTGCATCTATCGTATCGACTGTGGAAAACCACAACGCGCCGAATCGCGCCGTTTTCAACCGCCTATTCACCCCATGCGTGTTGGGGGAAATTCGGCGGATTACGGTCGGGAATGATCGAAGTCGGCGTGTTTCGGCGGATTGCGGCGGATTGCTGTGCCTTTCGGTGTCCGCTTTTAACCGCATCTCGCCGCTTTCCGCCGTTATTGCCGCTTCCTGTATAAAACACACCTTTTTAATACAATTCACGCCGAAACCCGCCGCCAAAAAACCCGCAAAAAAAGCGGGGCCTCGTCATACACTTTTTTGAGGCCCTGCCTAGGTTTCTTCGACATTGGCTGTATTACAGATTTTCGCCTTTTCGCTCTGGCTTTTCGCCTTTAATCTTTTGATTTACTGCAACAATTTCCACCGCCGTAGGAGTTAGGCACCAGCACCGAAGGTGCGATGGTGTGAAAGTTTTGGGGACCCGCCCGACCGAAGGGAGGGGGGGGATAGGTTTTCGGGTTTGACCGACCGAAGGGAGGGCTAACACGAAACCATAGAAGGGAGAAACATCAGAGATAAAGTGGGGGTATAGGGAGGAAGTATAGGGACTCCGGATCGATCGTAGGGAGTTGGGATTATCGGGAGGGCCACTGCCCTACGCTGCCCTGCGCCCTGCGCTGCGCTACGCCCTGCCCGCCGCCCTGGACCTACCCACAGCAAACCAAAAAGGACCGACGCCGCCCGCGCCGTTGGTCCACACGAGGTCCGGCCCGCTCGGACCTCGCGGCCCTTGCCAAGGTCTTGTCCGTATCTTGTCCGTATAAAGTCGGGATCGGCTGCCACGCCTCGGCCTCACCAGGGGGGCTTGTCCGTATTTTGTCCGTATAAAGTCGGGATCGCCTGACCCCGCCTCGGCCTCACCAGGGGGGCTTGTCCGTATTTTGTCCGTATAAAGTCGGGATCGCCTGACCCCGCCTCGGCCTTACCAGGGGGCTTGTCCGTATTTTGTCCGTATAAAGTCGGGATCGCCAAGGCGAGCCCCGGCCTTCCGGCCGGGGTGTGGTGGTGGGGATGCTGCGGGGGTTGGGGGGGGTTAGTAGCCTGACTCGGCCAAAGTGTCGATGGTCGCGCACCCCGCCGGGGCCTTCGGGGCGCTGCCGCTCCAGCCGGTGTCCTGGGCACCCGTGCGGGCCTGGCAATACCGGACGGCGCGCCGCCACTCCGCCGTCCCTTCTGATGCTTCCGAGGTCCAGTGCCCAGACCCACCCACCGAGCCAGTGCCCTGACTGTAGTAGCGCACGATCTGCGCTATCGGGGCGCTGCGCGTCGGTGGCGAAAACTTATGGAGCAGGTGCGCACCCATGACCGCCGCAACCGTCACGCCACCCAGCAATCCGCCCGCCTTTACCAACAGGTCCAGCCAATGGTGCGCGGGGTGTGCCTCGCTGTAAAATTGTGGTTGATAGCTTTGTGGTTGATAGCTCATGACGGTGACCTCCGTTTTTTGCGCGACGTGCGCGCCTTCACCCTATGCGCGGCTGGGGAAATTGGTGTTTTCTTTTCCAGTTTCGCCAAGGCCTTTTCGCACGCCCGAAACACCCACGCCTGCCGACTTACCTTCGCAGCTTTAACTACCTCATCAATTCTTTTGAGAAGGGGGGTCGGCCACGCCATGCTTACGCGCCGCAGATCGTTTTTGTGTGCGGCGAAATACTTCTGCACACTTTCCAGGTGCCTGCGTTTTTTC
This sequence comes from Gammaproteobacteria bacterium, assembly GCA_028064935.1. Next base: position 17,183 of record JAPTWT010000158.1, read on the forward strand.
TCTATCGCGTCCACCGCGTTATCCTCAAAAAATGGGCCGTCCGTGGCCCTTCACTTACATCAATCCGAGTCTTCCATGGACTCGGCTTCCATCTCGGCGAGTTCCATTTCAACCTCGGCGGCGATCTCCGCCTCCAACTCCAACTCGGCCGCCTCCTCCGCCGCTGCTATCGCATCCGCAAGATTGTCAAATGTCGAGTTGTATTCGTCGCAATGGCACGACTGCATTCCATTCGCGATGGCATCCCCATACCACTCTCCATTTACCTTTCCCTCGGGGCCGGTGCAGAGGATGGCGGGGTAGTTGATGCAGGCCGCTATGCCGTCGCTGTAGGATTTCTCCATGGAGAATTCCTTCACCTCCCCATCCGGGGAGTATGAAAGGCGGGTGTAGACCCACTCGGTGGGGTTGATGTCCATAGAGCTCACACACCTCTCAATGCCAGCATCCTTCAACATTTTCGCCAGTTCGTTCCGATTCATAAACTTCACCTCTCTTTGTTTGTCGCCCCGCACGGGGGCTATGACTACAGCATAGCGCTATCAACATGTTGATGCAAGCCCTTTTTTCATCGAGCCGACGAGCGGTCATTTCCAGGGATGAGTGGCCAAAAATTTGATCGTTTTTCGTACCACTTTTTGAGCCAGCCCGGACATAAAAAAGGCCCCCATCCTTGGGGGCCAATTGCCGTCATGGACGGCAGGGAGGTTTTGCATCGTGAACCGATTTAGAACCGTCCGCGCAGGCTTAGTTCCGCGCTCTTGGTAACGGCTGTTTCCATGGAAAACATGTAGCCGCCGCCGGTCTCGCTTTCATAGTTGTACGATGCTTGCGCCCACAGCCCTGGCGTGAGGCGTTTTTCCAGGCTGATTGTCAGCCCTGGATTGTAGCTGTTCCATGGCCGGGCTGGGTTGTATGGCGCGAGCGCCTGCATCAAAGTTCCGGGCAGCACTGCCCCAAAAGACTCGAACTTTTCACCGCCCACATAGATGAGCCCGCCGCCCCATCCGTCGCCGCGGACGCCCAGTTTCACGATCTTCCCCATTGTGATCGATGCGTCGTTGGCCGCACAGATTTGGCAGTCCGGGAAGGCTGCGCCCAAAGACAGGCTCACACCACGCCCATGCACCGTCCCCATCAGAACCCGCGGAGCATTGTAGCCATATCCGCCCCACGGACTTTGGGAGTACCCGATTTTCCATCCCTGGCCGGAGATCGCCAGACTTGGGGTAACCGAGATCGCCGAGCCGCCGGCCGCGCTGGTCGAGGCTGTGGTGATCGTCGGGCACCCTTGGGTGGTGCAGGTCGGAGACATCCACTGGCTCGTCTCCCCGCCTGACAACGATTGCTCGCCCAGCCAGCCGATCTTGATCCCGGGCGTGAACGTCACCCCCCAAAGATTCCACGGGGACTTGATGGACCCATGCAAAAACTCGGTGCTCACCGCGTCGCGCGTATTGAGCGGGGCAAACAAGATCGTGTTAAACCCTAGGATCACATTTTCGGTCCCCTGCAAAACCGGATTGCTCACCTGCCATTTTTGGGACATGCCGGCCAGAGAGAATTGCAGTGGAATTGAGTACGGCGTCCAAAAATTGAACGCCACCGGACGGCGGGTGTGGAGGGCAAAACCATACCCGCTTGACTGGTAGTTATCGCCGGCGGTGGAAGCGCCGTTGTACCCGGGGGCAAAAGAATTTTCCGCCATTGTCCGAGTTGTGTACCAGGCCGATCCGGTATAAAACGGGCGAGCCTTGGCCTTCACCGGCACCGCCTTGGGCATGGACTTGTGGGCCGCCGCCTCTAGGCTTGCCACCTGCGCCTCCAGACGATTCAGTGCTGCCCTCTGTCCCTGGCCGGTCGGGGTTGCCGCCTCATGACCGCCATGTGCCAACGCCTGGCGGGTCGTGGCGTCCACGATCACCTGGCGGTCCTGCGCGGCCGTCCCACGGCTCACGATCCCCACAAATTGGCTCACGATCTTGCGACGCGGGATGCCGGCCGCCACCAACGCATTGCGCACCGCCGCGGCCCTTTCTCCGGACAGAACAAAATTGAACGCCCGCCCGCCAATCGGCGAGGCTCCAGCCCGTAGCAAAACAACCTGACCCGGGCTCTTCGTCGCCGCCTTGGCTTGGGTGAGCAGGCTTTTGGAGATGCTGGTTGGGGTAGTGGAGCCGTTGGCAAAATTCACGACCCCGATCTGTGTGGCATGGGCGGCCGCGATCGTCAAAAAGATCATGGCCCCCCATGCGATCATAAAAAAGCGATATGGCTTGTTGGCCTTCATGTCGGTACCTCCTATGCCACCACGGATTGGGAGCTTCTGGTACATGGGGCTTGGGGGAAATTGGTGTGCATTGCGTCATCAAGAACCGCGTGGTAGAACAGTCTTATTCCATTTCTTGGGCCCGGACAGTGAAGCACCGTAGAAGAAAACCCCGCCTAACCGTTATTGTTGGGGCAGGCGCAACTACCGGCGCTGTCATTGCAAGCCTTCGTTGGCAGAAAGATGGACTTGGCAAGCCGCTTTCCGAAGATGTTATAAAAAGACAGGACAACTACTCGACACAACATCTGACAGAGAAAATTGGCCGCTTAGGTGCTCCGCAAGCCGTGATAGCCGGTACGCCCTACGGACGTGGTGCCCGCGATGTCCCGGGCACACCACCCCGGCGTTACGACACGCAGGTTTCCGTCATACCGTGGCTTATGCAGGCCCTGGGGGCCTATTATCGCGCGCCCAACTTTGAAACCTTGCTGGGTGTTATTGAAGACTTGGAGATGTTTGCGGGCAGCCAGCACAACCTCACCGCACGAGACGAGTACCGCTTTCCTCTCAATGCATTCTTGGACCCTCTCCCACGGCACGCGTTCCTACTGGATAGACTCCTACTTCAAGAGGCGCGCAGACAAATCGTGGCCACCCTTATGGAGCATGTCCCAGACAAGGAACACTATGCTGCGATTCAGTATCGGGCGAGCTTTGATGTACTCAAGAAATCCTTCGACTTGGACGTTTTCACACTCAATTACGATCTTTTGCTTGACGCGGCTCTAACATCGAACGGCCAACAACCTTTTGATGGGTTTACCCGAGATGTGGGATCTAACGGGCCTGTGGCACACACCTTCGACCGGTCCGATTTTATCGCAAGGGGACAAAGGGAACCCTGCACGCTCATTCACTTGCATGGCTGTAGCCTTTTCGGCTACATCGCAGACCGAACAAACACGATTCGGTTTGACGAAATCGTCAAACACCACAACATTCACGCAGCTCTAAGATCCCTAACAGGCAGCATTCGCAGCGAGACCACACAGAATGGCGAGATTTTAAGCGCAGGTCCCATAATCTCTGGCGTAAACAAGATCGCCAAGATCACGGCAACCATGGTCCCTTATGGCTATTACTATCAAGCCTTGGGTAACGCGATTTCATCCAACTCCAGACTTTTAATCATAGGCTATGGCGGCGCTGATCCTCACGTAAATGCGTGGATTGACCAGTTTCAATATATCCACGGCCAAGCTCGCCGGGCCGTTGTGGTTCTGGGAGGCGGCGCAAGCGCATGGCTCTCCTTTACGCGGCAGACCACGATAGACCGTCTCGTAGATGCCGTTGACAATAAGATTCCCACAAAGACTTTTAGCCTCAATAGCGGGCTCCAACGAGTCACAGATGCGACACTTTTATCGCATGATGGCTTTCCCATTTCGGCCGAAAGCACCGACGCTATTGCCCGGTTCCTAAAAGCGATGGATGTTGGTCATTTAGATGCGGATATCAGTCGATAACGTGGGCTGCAATGTCGCTAATTCATATTTTGACGCGGACTTAACGAAAAACAATTGATAACGACAAAGGACGTACATATTATGCCTATTAAGCTACGCTGGGTCGGACCTTTTAATCTTGTCGATGGCGCAAAAGAACATCTTATATATACGATCCCAAATAAAGGAACAATTCCGGAAGGGCCTGGCGTTTATGTTTTTTCTAGGCTGTACGGGGACAATGTGGTAGAGCCTCTCTATATCGGAAAAGCAAAAAACGTTCGCGACCGTATACCGCAGCATCTAACAAAGAACGTAAAACTTATGACGCGCATAAAGAATATTCCATTAAATGGTTCACGCGTTCTTCATGTCGGCGTTCTTGAGGACCATCAGGGAATGCCCACGGAGAGTGCGATTAGGATCGCTGAGCGCGCGCTGATTAGCGCGGCCATAATTAAAGGGTATGAACTGCTAAACCTACAGGGAACCAAAACGCCCGTCTATACAATTGAGGGGTCGGGCAGAAAGGATGCGCGTCGGTGGTGGCCAGATATAAACACTCTTGAGGTGCCGAAGTAACCGGCCACCACGGCCTTCATTCGCTGCGCTCCTTCGCTTCCCGTTCAGCCTCCTCAAGCAGCGGCGCAAAGGCGTTGGCCGTCGCCTGCCGCCGATCGACGTGCCGCGCGTCGTGGTCACCGCACCCGGCATGCGCCGGGCGCCATCAATCGTCCCTCAGACGGTTTGGGGCGCAGGTAAGTATGGGCGCGGGGGAAATTCCGGCCTATAATCACTTGGTTCACTAGACAATCGGCCTCAGCAATCTACAATTGCGCTTGATAATCGGGGATGCTGCGAACGCTCGATACGGCCGACAATTCGGGGGGCTTCTTATGACCGACAACATCGTTCAGGTACCTGTTTCCCAACTCTGCGTTTCCGAAACTAACGCGCGAAAGGACAGCGAATCTGGGCAGGAGGACGCCGACATAGCCGGCTTGGCGCAGTCCATTAGGGAGCATGGGCTTCTTAACCCCTTAACCGTTCGGGCGCTACCGTCCGGGGGCTATGAGATCCTAGCCGGTCAACGGCGATATCTCGCGTGTTTAAAACTGGGGATGTCAGAAGTGCCCGCAATGGTGCGTAAGGTATCGGACTCTAAGGCGGTGGCGCTGTCTCTCATCGAGAACGTCCAACGCGCAGACATGCACCCGATAGATAAAGCGCACGCATTTGCTTCAATCCGCGATCACTATCATGGCGATATGCAGCGCGTGGTCGACGAGACTGGAGTAACGAAGGCTACAATCCGTAGATATTTGGACCTTCTCAGCCTGCCACCAGATTTGCAAGAAGAGCTTGGCACTGGCCACGGGTCCGCGGGCGTCGGTGCCATGGCGAATATCGCCAAAAACTTCGATGACCCGGATGACATGCGAGAAGCCTGGAATCAGATTGGGGGGTTTACGCAAGATATCCAGTCCGAGATCTTAAAGCGGTCTGGCGGGGACATTGAGAACATCCCGGACCTTGTCATGCAGGCGAGCGAAGGCGCATTCGATATCCACGCGTGCGGTACTGGCGTGGGCGACTGCCCCCACATTCCTGAGGCCGATTGTCTAGT
>JAPTWT010000120.1:0-1570 GCA_028064935.1 Gammaproteobacteria bacterium
CCGATCTTCAGGTCCTCGGTCGTGAGGAAGTGTCGGGCGCGGTGGGCACTGCCAGGCTGTGCCGACATCATTCGCGCTTCTCCATGATGCGGATCCCCAGGGGATCGGGTCCTGTCAGTTTGATGTGTTGCCACGGTCTCAGGGATATCGTCGCCCCGGCGATGTCGGGCTGCACCGGGAGCTCGCGCCCATCGCGCACGATCAGGACCGCGAGCGCAATGGACGCCGGACGCGCGAAGTCGAATATCTCGTTCATGGCCGCCCTTATGGTGCGCCCGGTATGCAGCACGTCATCGATCAGGATGATGTGGCGTCCATCAAGCGGGACCGGGAGGTGCGAGGTCTTGACCTGGGGGTGTATGCCGACCCGGCTGAAGTCGTCACGATAAAACGAGATATCGAGGGTCCCGAGCGGCTCATCGAGGCCCAGGCCCTCATGGACGCGCTCGGCGACCCATACCCCGCCGGTGTGGATGCCGATCAGGAGCGGTTTGCGTTCGCTGAAGGCCCGTGCGCCGTCGATTACGCGTGAGAGCGCCAGTTCCACGTCGATCACGGATGCCCCATCCCCTTTATCCTGCTTTGCCTTGTTCCTGCCAGCGCGTGCGCTGCTGCGGCTCGTCAAAGAACGCCTGAAGGATCGCCACCGCCGCCAGGGTATCGAGCATGGCCTTGCGCCGGGTCTTGCGTGCCCCGGTATCTCTGACATGCTCGCGCACCGCAACCGTGGTCAGCCGTTCGTCGACCCAGTATACCGGGAGATGATAGCGGCCGTCCAAGCGCCTCCCGAAACGCAGACTCAAGGCTGTCATGGCGTTATCGGTGCCATCCATATTGCGTGGCAGGCCGACGACCAATCCCTGCGGTTGCCAAAGTTGCACGAGCCGGGAGATGGCATCCCAGTCCGGTCCGCTCTTTAATCCGGCGACGCATCCGGCGCCCTCGGCACGAGCGCTCGCCAGGCGTCCGACGGCAACCCCTATGCTCTTTGTCCCGTAATCAAACCCCAGATAGGTCTGCGTGTTCACGCGTGGCCTGCGTCCCCGCACAGTTGCGCCATGTCGACGCCGAGCAGGTGGGCGGCGGCCGACCAACGCGTCTCGGAGGGTGTCTGAAAGAGGATCTCGGAGCTTGCCGGTACGCTCAGCCACGCGTTATCGGCGATCTCTTGCTCCAGTTGCCCGGGGCCCCATCCGGCATAGCCCAATGCCAGCAGAAAGTGCGCCGGACCCTCGTGATGGGCGATCGCTGTCAGGACATCGCGCGAGGTCGATACGCCCAGCGTATCGCTCACCGCCAAGGTCGATTCGTAGGCCCCCAGAGGTTCATGGAGGACGAAGCCGCGGTTGTTCTGGATGGGGCCGCCCAGATATACCGGCTGTCCGGCCACGCGCGGATCGGGGTTGGCGATGTCGAGCTGCTGAAAGACATCGCCCAGGGTCAAGTCGACGGGGCGGTTGATGATGATGCCCATGGCCCCTTCCGCGCTATGTTCGCAGACCAGGGTCACGGTGCGAAAGAAGTTGGGATCGCCAAGCCCCGGCATGGCGATGAGAAATTGATTGGCGAG
>JAPTWT010000120.1:1580-4909 GCA_028064935.1 Gammaproteobacteria bacterium
CGGTTGGTCATATTCATGGGGCCCTCACAGCGAAGTGGTGGATGTGTGGCCTCGCGCCGCCGACGCCCCTTGAGCGCCGCTTACCCGAACAGGATGGTTGGCGGCCTGCCCTTTCGCCGATGTCCTCTCGCCGGGACGCGCAGTTTTAAAGGTCACCCTAGTATCCGGCATGCCTGCGGGTCTTTCAAGGGAAGTCCGGGTTTACGGGGTGGCGTTTGTCGAGGGTGCGGTCCCAGTCATATGCCCCCCCTGAAATCGCCATGTCTCAATGATCGGCAGGATTCGAAGCCCGGGCCCGCGCACGGCCGGAAGGGGCGCGAACGGGGCGGCGTTCCGCACCATGGCGATGGCCGCGTGGTCGAGCGCCGGATGGGATGAGCGGCGCAGGATCTTCACGCTTTGCAGGCCGCCATTTTTGAGAATCTTGACCTCAAGCACGAGCGCCCCGGTCAGGTCATGCCCGGCGAACATGCGCCGATACTGCCGGCTCCCGATACGCTCCATGCGCCGAACCCATCGCATGATATAGGCCGCATAGGCAAAGCGGCGCGTGGAGACGCCGCCACGGCCACGGCCCGTAGCCCGCGCGACACGCCAGTCACGGCGGATTTCGGCCTTGAGGCGCGCCTCCTCGCCGGCCAATTGGCGGGCGATGCCGAGTTGCTCGGCGATCGCGGCGTGCAATTGCCAGACGGGCTTGGCAAAGGTGAGGCGCAATGGACCCTGGCGGGTATGCAGCAGCCGGAGGTGATCGACCGGCGACTGGCGCGCGCGCTGTCGCCGCTGCGGTTGCGGCGTGCCGCCATCGCGGGCGGCGGCGATGAACGGCGTGTGGGCCGCGCGCTTCTTGTGTACGCCGCCTCCGCCGCGCATGTCGACCTGCGCGAGCCGTCGCGCATGGCGCGGCTTGCTAGCACTTGCCGCCTGGACGAGCGTCACATCGAGGGCATGCCCCCGTGATCCGTGAGGCATGTCGAAGCGCACGCCCAGGATCAACACGAGGTGCAAAAGCCCGGCAAGAAAGAGCGCGATGCCGAGGCGGTCGGCGGGTTTCATGCGGACCGGTGTCATGGCCTGCCGGCGGTCTTGGTCATTTTGCGCTCCAGGACATCAAAAAGGTCGCTGGCGATGTTCAGGTGAAAGAGCCGGTCGAGTTCGCGCAGGCCGGTGGGGCTTGTGACGTTGATTTCGGTCAGGGATTCCCCTATAACGTCGAGCCCTACGAACAGGAGGCCTCGCGCGCGCAACGCTGGGCCCACGCGCTCACAGATGCGCCGGTCCGAGGGGCTAAGCGGCTGGCCGACCCCGGTGCCTCCGGCGGCGAGATTACCGCGCGTCTCGCCAGGCGCGGGCACGCGCGCCAGGGCAAACGGAACCGGTTCCCCGTCGATCATGAGGATGCGCTTATCGCCGTCGGCAATGGCCGGCAGGAAGCGTTGCGCCATGGTAAGGCGCTGCTCGTTGCCGGTCATGGTCTCGAAGATGACGTTGACATTCGCGTCGCCTGTCGCCACGCGGAACACCGAGCTGCCGCCCATGCCGTCCAGCGGTTTGACAACGATGTCCCCGTGTTCTTGCAGGAAGGCGTGCAAGGCATCCTTGCGACTGGTCACGAGCGTGGGGGGCATGCACTCGGGAAACCAGGTGGCGAACAATTTCTCGTTGGCATCACGTAGGCTCGCCGGATCATTGACCACCAGCGCCCCGGCGGCCTGCGCGTGCTCGAGCAGATAGGTCGCATAGATGTAGTCCATGTTAAAAGGCGGGTCCTTGCGCATCAATATGACGTCGGCGTCCGCCAGCGCGAGTTCGCGCGTCTCGCCGAGTTCACACCAGTCCTTGTCCGAATCGCGCACCACCAGGCTGCGCACCCGCGCCACCGGACGATTGGCGGCCAGCGCGAGGTCGCGCGCCTCGAGGAAGTCCATGCGGTAGCCGCGCCGGCTGGCCTCGCGCAGCAGTCCCACGGTCGTATCCTTGTAGGCCTTGATGTGATCGACCGGATCCATCACCACCACTAGGTGTCGCGTCATTTTGTGTCCCCCGGCGCCTCCTGGAGTTCGCGCGCGGCGGCCAGCAGCGCGAGGCGCGCGACCACGCCATAGGCGTAAAAGCGGTTGGGCCCCGAGTCCGGGGCCAATGTCCCGTCGGGGTTCGTGCAGCATTCGGCAAAGGCCAGCGACTGGAACTGCATGCCGGGCGCGTTCAGGTTTTCATCGATGCCGCGCGCCTCGTGGAGGCGATAAAAGCCGCCCACTACGAAACGGTCCACCATATAGACCACCGGTTCGGCCACGGCTTGCTCGGGCCCGATGGTCTCGAACGTGTAGACGCCTTCTTGTACCATCACCTCCTGGACTGTCTGGCCCTCCTTGATCACCGCCATTTTATTGCGTTGCCGGCGATTGAGCTGGCGCACCTCGTCGGCGTGACGCACGGTCATGATGCCCATGCCGTAGGTCCCGGCATCGGCCTTGACGATTACGAAGGGTTCCTGGGTGATGCCGTAGTCCTGGTACTTCTCACCGACCAGGCGCAACACCTCCTCGACGTTGTGAGCGAGACAGTCTTCGCCCTCGCGTTTTTGAAAATCGATGCGCCCGCAACGGCGGAAGATCGGGTCTATGAGCCAGGGGTCTATGTCGTTTAGGGCCCCAAACTCGATGGCGAGCTCCCGGTATTGAGTAAAATGGTCGGATTTGAGGCGATTCCACCAGCCAAGCGACAGCGGCGGCATGACCGGCTGGGCGAGGCCTTGCAGGATCGCCGGCGGGCCCGAGGACAGGTCGTTGTTTAAAAGTACAAGACAGGGGTTGAAGTCCGGGACACCGACGCGGTCCCCATGACGCGTGACCGGCGCCACGTGGATCGCGCGCCCGTTCGCCAGGGTCACGCGCGGTGGCACCGTGTTGTCCGCCAGCAGCGATCCGACGCGAACCTCGTAGCCGGCGCGCTCCAGGAGCATGACGAGCGCGCCGATGTTTTCCCAATAGAAGGTATTGCGGGTATGGTTCTCCGGTATCAGCAAGACGCGCGCCGCGCGCGGACACAGGCGTTCGACGGCCGCCTGCAAGGCCTGCACGCACAGCGGGTGGAAGGCCGGATTGAGGTTGTTGAATCCGGCCGGGAACAGGTTAGTATCCACCGGGGCGAGCTTGAAGCCGGCATTGCGCAAGTCGACCGATGTGTAGAAGGGGACTGGCGTTGTCAGCCATCTCTCATGAAACCACTGCTCGATCCGCGTTTCACGTTCCAAAAACCGCTCCTCAAGGGCCAATAAGGGGCCGGTCAGGGCGGTTGTGAGGTGGGGGACGGGCTGATGTATGGGC
>JAPTWT010000090.1 GCA_028064935.1 Gammaproteobacteria bacterium
GTCGAAGCGCACAAAAAACTGGAGCGATGGGTGGCTCGCTAAGCTCCGCGACGATCAACGGGCCGCCAAGGCGGAAATATCGGTCCTCGTGAGCCAGGTTCTTCCAAAGGGCGTCGAAACCTTCGACACGATCGATGGCGTCTGGGTCACGAGCCCGCGGGCAGCGCTGGCGGTGGCCACGGTGATGCGTCATTCATTGATGCAGGTCAGCATGGCCCGACAGGTCAACGAGGGCCAGCAGACAAAGACCGAAATGGTGTACGAATATCTGACCGGCCCGCGATTTCGGCATCGTGTAGAAGCCATCGTGGAGGCTTTCTCGTCCATGAAGGAAGACCTGGATAAGGAACGCAAAGCCATCATGAAGCAGTGGGCCAAACGTGAAGTGCAAATTGAGCGTGTGATGGGTGCCACGGTGGGCATGTATGGGGACCTGCAGGGCATAGCCGGCAAGACCCTGCAGGAAATAGAGGGTTTGAGTCTGGCGGCGTTGCCGGGGCCTGAGGATGAAGGCGAGGGAAGCTAAGTCTTCGAGATGAAAAACTCGTGCCTTGCCAGGCCGCATTGTCGAGTGGGGGCGTGCGACAAATAGGAGATAGGGGGCGAGCCCCCCAAAACGCCCGCCCCACCTTTTTTTGTCGAGACCAACCTACGGTTATAGAGTGACGAGTTCGGTCAGCGCGGGGCTGTTGTCATGCAGAAAACAAAAAAGGCGGCGACCAAGGTATCACAAGATGACTAATCCGGTCTAAGAAAACGGTACTCAACGAAGCTGCATGATCTGAGGTAGGTTCAGTTGTACCTTCCCATATCAGGTAGCGACTTTATGACCATTTCACACATTCAGGCTTTACGGAGGGCGTAGGGAAAATGACAATTGCTTCGATTTGTGTGCGCGGTTATAAGAGTGTCCGCGACACCGGTGACGTGTCTATTTCGCCTGCGATGACCATTGTGGTCGGACGGAATAACGTCGGAAAAACAGCGTTACTTGAGAGTATAGCGGTACGCGCCGCCCCTGGCGCCGTCCACCGCACTATCAATACGCATACGACTGCAGATGTACACCATCCGGAAGAACTCACCACTGTCCTATGTTTTAAGCTGTCGAAAAATAGGATCCATGACCTTTTAAAGCAGGCACCTGAAATATTCACCTTACAGAATATTGATAATAGGTCTCCTGAGGAGACTGCTAGTACACTGACACGGTACGTTCAGGAAGGCTGCTGCATTCGGGTAACGACTCATATGATTGGAAATAAGCCATCAACGAGGACAGAGATTGATGACTTCGCCGCGGGAGGTAGTAATTTTCTAGCACGAATCGATAAGGAAACCATGACCGTGTCACCTGTATCCGTAGCTAGCGGCCCTACGGTACCGTTTATACCGTGGTTGGGGAAGGCGCTTTGTCAGACCATATATTTGTTCAGGGCGGAGCGATTGAATGTCGCGGTAAGCGGCTTTGGGCAAAGTACCGAGTTGCGAACCGATGCGGGAAACCTTCCTGAAGTCCTGAATACGCTACAAGGAAGCAATCCAAGCAGATTTGAGCGTCTTATTAGCCAAGTGCGAGCAATATTCCCAGACGTTCAGCGCATAGCCGTTGTTCCCGGGCAGGCAAACCAGGTGATTATTACTGTATGGGATATAGACCCAGTTACGGAGCGCTCTGATCTGGCAAGGCCCCTTTCGGAATGCGGTACTGGGCTCGGACAGGTTCTGGCGATTCTTTACGTGGCAATAAATTCTGATAATGCACGAACGATTCTAGTTGACGAGCCGCAAAGTTTTCTCCACCCAGGCGCGTCCCGGAAGCTGCTGGAGATTCTACGCGAATATAGGCAGCACCAATTCATTATTGCAACACATCTTCCGTCAGTTCTATCTGCGGCCCAGCCGGATTTGATCCTGAAGTTAGAGAAGCGGGATCACGAGACTTTCATTGAGTCGATTCGAGAGCCTCAGATAGATGAGCTACGCATGATTCTTGCTGATTTGGGCGTACGCCTTTCTGATGTCTTCGGTATGGATCGTATCCTTTGGGTTGAGGGTAAGACGGAGGAATCTTGTTTCCCTATAATTTTGGGAGATATTGTGGCCAGGCAGTCGGTCAGCACTGCCATCCTAACTGTGGCGAATACAGGCGATTTTAGTAGGAAGGACAAGCAGCGAATTATCAATATTTACACGAAATTAAGTGGAACGTATTCCCTCCTGCCACCCACTATCGCATTCCTTTTTGATCGGGAGGAATTAAGCGAACAACGGTGTGTGGATTTGCAAAAGCAAACCGCCGGAAAGGTACATTTCCTAAAACGCAGAATGTATGAAAATTATCTATTAAACGCAGAAATAATTGCAGACATACTGACCAAGATTACGAGCAAGTCTATTCGAGAACAAGAGGTGGAAAACGTGATTGCGGGATGGGCACAAAGGCCAATTCGTGAAGGGGCGAGCCGCGAGCCAGTTTTATCGGAGTCGGAATTACGCACAGTAGATGGAGCGAAGCTGCTTACGGAAATCTTCCGTCGCTTGGCTAATATACAATACGACAAGGTCAAGCATGGTGTTGCCTTAACGCGCGCCCTCGCTCAAAATGCCTCGGGAGCGCTGCTGGAAATCAAAGACCAACTCACCAAATTGTTGGCCGAGACATAAAGTATCAGCGCTAAGGGGTGTTGGCCAAGATTCAGACGGTAGTTGCGATACCTTGGTGCAGGATGTGGCGAAAATCAGGTCGCCGGGAACATACAGGCGGCGTACCAAAAAATGAATGTGGCAGTGAATGTTGGGTGGCGTTATTAATCAATGGGGCGCATCACGGAAGATGGTGGAAGGATGACACGGAATAGATTCTTATGCCAGTCGGGTCCCACGACGATAATCGTCAGGGGATAATCGTCGCATGTCATGAAAGGCTGCGCGGTACGGGGTAACCTCCCATACCCATGCCTCCTGCACCGCATACACGCGGTCATACAGGATCCAGATCAAAAAGTCCCAGTCATAATTGCGGGCCTTTGGTACCAGCGTGACTCGACTCCTGGGTGCTCCGCTCGGCCGGTTGGCCTTAATCTGGTAGCGGCGACTGCGCCAGACGAAGTCAGCGCCTCTCGTAACAGCCGTACGGTCCGTCATGCAATGGCTATAATCGTCATCCGTTATGCCCAGGAGATGAGCGGCATCATATTCCGAGAGTGCCGCGGTAATGGCGGGCGCGATACCGTAGCGTTCCTGCCAGGCAAGCGCGGCTTCCACGAGTTGGGTACGAAGGGGATGGCCCATAGCCGCACTATAGCGCAATGAGGGGCAGGATTTGGATTGGCTACCTTTTGATGCGCCGAAGACGACGCCTTTTGCCTTTCCGCCCCACCCAGTCTAGTATAGTATACAAGAGTCTCCTTTCCTTGGTGGAGGGCATCCAGCGATGGCAACCGATCCGAATAACCCCGGCAATTTTGGCAACCTCATAGGTCAGGCGATCGGCTGGGGCCGGGACCAATGGGAGCGGGAGAAAGCGAAACAGGCCCAACGGGAAGCAGCGGAATTGCGCAAGCGCAACTTGGCCGAGGCGGCACGCCTCAATGCCGAATCCGATCAGCTCCGGGCGCAGCTCCGGTTTGAGCGCAACCAGTTTGCGGCAGATGCTGCGAATCTCGAGGTCATCGCCCAGGCCTACGCTTGGGCGCTCGACGATCTGGCCAAGCATTACAAAATCCCGCGGGAGAGGGTCGAGCAGAAGGTGTTGGAGTATCGCGAGCGGCTCGCGAATTATAAATCCGGTCATCACCGCCGCGCGCTTTCCACGCCGGAAGAGGCCGCGGCCTATAGCGCGTTGTCGATCGATCAGCAGGCGGAATTCGATTATGTCGGCAGCGCCGCGCGCAAGCCCCGGTTCCTCGACTGGCTCGATACCAAAATCGCGCAGGAGCGGGTGGAACAAAACCCCCAGATCCCACCCGACGGCGCGCGCACCAAGCGGGCGAGTGGGACCTGGATCGCCAAGGACTTCTACAAGGAGCTCAATTAAACGGCGGAGACCGAATCTAAACTCTCGGCAAGCTGTCGTTGTTGATGCTCCCTGTGTCTTTCTCCCGGTTCTCCGCCGCGGCGGCCTTTGCGTCGCCGCCCGCTTCCCGGTTCTCCGGTTTGGTATCCGCCCCCAGGATCTTCGACGCGTTGGCGTGGCCGGCGCGGCCATAGGTCACCACACCGCCAAAGACCTCCCGGACCTTGCCTTCCATGTCGCCGGCGCCGCCCAAGGCGTCATTGCCTCCCCCGATCCATTTCAGCACCTGATCGGGCAGGGAGCTGATGATGCGCACCGCCATGTGCGACAGGTAGATCAATAGCCCGATGAGGACGATAAGGAGGCCGTCGGCCTCGAGCGCCTGGGTGATCGACTGCGTGCCGGACAGATAGTTGCCCGCGTATCCCAGGAAAAAGGCCCCAACCAGCCAGGCGGCGCCTTCCATGAGGGCGATGGCAAGAAAAAGCCCCAGCACCAGCAGGATGGGGCGCAGGACGAGCCCGCCGATCATCTGGTAGCCCATCTGCGCGCGCTGGGGGGCCCACCCGTTCCCCTCGAAAGAGACGTGCGCGGCCGCCCACAAGGGCGCGGCGACCAGGGTTTCGGCGACGGCCAGGAGCCATCCCAGGACCCCGGACAGGAAGGCGATCATGGGCAGGGCGGGGAGCAGGATCCCGAGCACGAAGCCTGCGATTAGAAAGACGAGCACCAGGGACAGGGCGAGGCTTGCGATCTTCGCGAGATACTGGAGCAGGGTGCCAAAAAATGCGCCACCCACGCCGCCCGTGACCGCGCTGGCGCCCGCGGTCGCCACCCCCTTGAACATCCCCACCATTTTCAAGCCGATCCACAAAAC
>JAPTWT010000018.1 GCA_028064935.1 Gammaproteobacteria bacterium
TCTGCCGCCAATGCGAAGGCCCGGCGCATACTGGGCACGGATACAGCTGGTGAGGGAATTGCGCGCGGCGCGCTTCGATTACGTAGTGCTCGCAGCCGCTAGCTACTACACGCGAGGGCTCGAGTTTGCGCGCTGGCTGCCGACCGCGCGCATCATCGGATTTGCGTCCGAGTCCGGCAATCGCCGCGGTCTTGATATCGCCTTGCCGCGCGATACGCAGCCCCGTCATGAGGTCGAGGATCTGTTTCAGCTCCTCGAGCCCTTGGGGGTGACCGGCGATCCTCCTGCCGCCCGCGTCGTCGCGGAACCCGCTCGTCGCGCCCGGGTTCGATCCCTGATCGAGGCCGCCTTTGGGTCGGTCGT
Organism: Gammaproteobacteria bacterium; assembly: GCA_028064935.1. The sequence continues at coordinate 364 of JAPTWT010000018.1, forward strand.
GCCCCTGGCCGTACACATAAGCGCCCGGCATCCGACCAATCGCTGGCACGCCGATGGCTACGAGCCATTCATTCGCGCGCTCGCCGCCCAGGGACACAAAATCGTTCTCCTCTGGTCCCCGGGCGAAGCAAATGACCCGGCGCATCCCGGCGACGATATGCTGGCGCGCCGGATCATGCAGGCCGCGGGGAGCGACGCCCTGTTGGCGCTCCCCACGCACGACCTGGGGACCTTGATCGCGGCCCTCGAGTCCTGCCAGGGGGCCATCTTGAGCGACGGCGGGGCCATGCACATTGCCGCCGCCCTGCGAAAGCCCCTGGTCTGCTTCTTCGGAAATAGCGACGCCAGGCGCTGGCATCCGTGGCAGTGTCCCCATGTCATCCTGCAGCCCGAAAGCCGCAATGTCGGCGACCTTGCTGTCGAACGAGTCCTCGAGGCCACGGAGGCGCTGTTTCCGCGAAACCTAGAGACCTCGACCCCCTAGGGCGCTACAAGAGCAGGGATTCGTAAACCTAAAACGGCGGCTGGCCACTCCCCGCCCTCCCTATCTGGCCCCAACAAGGCGGCCAGATATGTTCGTCCTCGGAGGAATTTCGCGAACGCACGTCACAGAATGAGCGTGAGGCGCTCGGTGTCGGTCAACTGCCCCGCGGTCGATTTGAGTGAGCCGAGGAAAGCCACTAAGCGCGTCAGCAGCATTTGCACCGTCGCCTGTCGCATGCTGGCTTGTGATGGTAAGCGTGGCCTGACCGCCGTGTTGGGTCTTGGTAGCGACCCCATGCAACAAGAGCGGTCGAATGGTAATCGCCTCGCGAGGTTTGTGGGGATTGGCGAGCCGCACGAGGAGATTCCACCCTAGATCCGGCAGTCGGCGCGGGACATAACGGGCCTTATTTACGGGGTTTCCCAGGGGATTCAATGGCCCCGTCGTTCACCCCGCAGCTGGCGGACGTTTTGGCGCAAAACCTTATATCCAGCCGCCGTTCGGATAGCAATCACTTCAACGGCCAGATCTCGGTTTATGGTAGCTACAGAAGCTCTCTTTCAGCGCGCCAATAGCACTGGCAATGGCTCACTGGCGCCCGCGCGAACCTAGGCTGCTGCCCAGAACCCGCGCGTAGATGGCCTCAAGATGGCGCGCTGAATATGTCCAATCAAACAGGGCGCACGCAGATTTACGGGCCTCCTCCCTTAACGACACCAGGTGGTCTAAATTGGCCAGCGAGTCCCGTGTTCGGGCCAAGGCCTCACCCATATCGCTGGGGTTGTCCAGAAGAAAGCCGGTTACGCCGTCGCTAATAGACTCGCGGATTCCGCCGACGCTTGTGCTTATCGTGACACACCCTGCCGCTAGTGATTCAATCATTGCCATGCCCTGAGGCTCCTCCTTGGATGGCAAGAGCGTCACATCGACAATTCCCAAAACCTGTCCGAGAGCAGCCTGAGGGAGTGGCGGCCAGTCATAAAAGCGGCCTGTAAGTGTGAGGTCTTTACGCAGTGCGAGATGTGCCTGGTAGTCGGGGTCGGTCATGGCGGCAGTTTCTGGCCCTATAGACAACACAACGAGGCGAGGATCTTCTAAGAGCAGTGTTCGGGCGACTCCCAGGAAAACATCGAAGCCCTTTTCCGTCTGCTTCCTGCCGAAAAAAGCCAGGATTGATCCCTGCTGCGGGAGCCCCAACCTCGTACGTACCTCGCTCTTCCGTGCCTCTCCCAAGGGCTGAAATAGTCCCGTATGAACGCCGTTCCGGACGACACTGACTCGTTCACCCGGGTACCCCTGCGAAATCATAATAGACCGAACGTGCTCTGAAACCGCTATGTAATGATCGGCAATGCCCCGGCGTTCGTTGAAGCGCTGGTTGGGCACATGAGCGTGAGCGATAATTGGCAGATAGCGCTTGTGCCGCCTCCGGAAGAGCGATACGGGAAACTCCAGTTGATGCGCATGCAAAATATCGGGCGTCTTATTCCTGCAGAGGGTTACCAAATCCGACAACAGTGGCGTCCAACTTCCTCCGGCGATTTTATGCCATCGTTCCTCGAGTCTACGGCGCGCATAACGGAAGACCGGAACCCCGCGAATGTGGTGCATCCCAGCTGGATGGGTCTCGGCAGGACATGCAATAAAGGCGGAAAATCGCTGAAGTCGCAAAGACTGATTCCAGGCCACAAGCGCGGGCGAAAACCCGCGAATGTCTGGAACAGTCCCGTGTGGTACATATGCACAGATCGTCTGTTGTGGGGGCGACGCCTTCGCTTTGGTCTCATCGGTCTCTGAGGTGACGTCTGGAATGATGGTAGCCACAATCTCCCACTCTTCAATATATCGGTAGATTATCGTACCATACCCATTCTGTGGAATTGGTATGTGCGGTTCTACACATGCCGCTCACCAAGAACTGGCGGGTGCACGCATACACGACATCCACGCTCAGGATCGCGCTTATTACGAACGTGGTTCCGCCGTTGATTGCTCGATTCGCGGCAAACATTGCGCTGCGGCCACAGGCCAAGCCTGCAAAGCCGGGCATAGAACCGTCGCTGCGGCAACCGCTCAACCGGAAACCCGTCCCACTCGGCGAGGCCTACGGGATCGTCCTCGGCGGCTGCGACGAAGTAAGGCGCGCATCGGTGCATCCTCTTAGCGAATTCGCCGGCGACGATCGAGGGCGAAAACCCGCGGCGGTCGGGAATGCCCCCGTAAGGCACATAGACCAGGACCCGTAGATTTCCGGATAACCTCATTGATAGCGGGGGCCTGTCGTCACGACCGCGCGGCGTCCGAAGCTTCGGGAATCGCCGTGGCGGCGGCGAGAAATGCGCAAAGGAAGATGAATTGCTCCAGCATGTAGTCCTGCATGTTTGCGTCGACAAGCATGCGCGAGCCCGCGTCCAGCAAGACCAGCAGCAAGGCCCGGGCCCAGAAGGCGCTTCGTCCATTGAGACGCGCGAAGGTGCCGCGAAGCAGCAGGCCGTACCACAGGTACCACAAGACAAGGCCCGGAAAGCCAACAGCGACAGCAAGGTTTAGAAACCCGTTATTTGTTGATGTAGCCGTTCCCGCGCCCGGGCCGAATCGTAATAAAATAGCCTTTCCAAAGGCGCTTCGGCTGTATCCGAGCCCCATTGGGAAGTCGAAGAGCGATTTGAAGCCCTCCTTGATCCAGGCAATTCGTAGGTAGTTCGACTGGGTAACCGGTTGACCGTTCGGCAGGAGCGGGAGCGGCGATTGGCCGGGGTTTAGCCATGCTTGTCGATGCGCGGCGGTGTTCCACGCGACAGGAATCGTTGCGTAAAGTGAATCCCAGCGGTGATCAAAGGCGAGATCCAGACCGACCAAGGCCATGGCCGCAAGCACGATGCCGGCCACGACAAGGCGGCGGCGCAAGGTAAACTGCGCGCGGTGGCGATAGGCAAGGCGCACGACTAGGAAGCCGGCCAATAGGACGATATCTATGAGACCGTTGCGCATGGCCTCGAAATACCAACTTAAGCCAAGGAGAACGAGCGCGGCGGCAAGGGTTGCGCGGCCAACCGGAAGAAAGCGCTCACCCTCGAGGCGCAGACTCCATTCGGCGACCAGAAGGTCGAGGGTGAGATTGGTCAGATAATTACTCTTGTCGGGGCCCGCGGTGAGACCCTTCCATCGGCGCCCCACAAGGCCGCTCGGCAGCTGCCCGTGGTGGATAATCCACAAGAAGCCTTGGGCGTCGACGGCCAGGGCCTGGATGACAAGGGTCGCAAGAAATGCCCAAAATACTGCCCGCACCGATAAGTCGCTCCGCGACGCGACCACCGCGACCCCAAGAAAGCCCGCCAAGAGGGCGCTCAACCATTGGCCCTGGATGGCGCTTAAGGCCTCGCGCCAGAACGGCGTAAAGAAAAGTTCGATGAACAGCCACGCCGTAAAGAGGGCGAGGCCCCAGGCGGCAAGACGCCAATCCGCGAAGACCTGGCGGCCCCGCGCGCGGTCCCACCGAAACCCGAGCCAGAGGGCAAGGACGAAGAGGAGAACATTTCTGAGGGCTATGGTATGGGCAATGGGCCAGATGAAGAAAAGAACCGTGAACAAGGCGAGCACGGTCCAGTTGCTGCGATTTTCCACCACCACTCCTCATGTCCGCCGAACGAAAATACCCGTGAGATGCGACGCAAGTGTAGCGTCCCGCGTCACCCACGCGCAAACTACGGGGCCTTGGCCTCGGGACAGGAAAGCGCGGAGATGGGTCGGCCTTTATGGTATAAAGCTCGGCCAAGCCTGGGGCGGTGGTCGTCAGCGCGCCCGATGAGCCGACGGATGCGCGTTTGGGGCAGCATGACCGGATATTGGGAAGATGGCTTCTTGGAGCCCGGTGCTTCTACGGCTTACTAAAAGGCTTCACTATGTCAGTAAGCGTCATCGTCATTACGCACAACGAGGAAGACATGATCGAGCGTTGCCTCGCCTCCGTGGCCTGGGCAGACGAGATCATTGTATTGGACTCGGGGAGCACGGATCGCACCGTAGCCTTTTG
>JAPTWT010000187.1 GCA_028064935.1 Gammaproteobacteria bacterium
GAATAGCCCATCATGGCCCGACATCGATAGCTCGATGCTGCAGGAAGAGGCCGGATATACGTGAGCAGTCGATCCTACCTGCCAGAGAACGGAGTGCTTGCAAACGAGAAGGGGTCCATATACGTCTAGGGAAAAGGCAGAGGAACCTCTGTCAGGTGAGAAGACATGAGACGAACGCAAGTGAACCCTCGATGAAGTGTCAAGAATTGTACGCGATGTCAAAACCAGGGTTTCGACAACATCCTGGGATCAGTCCGCAGGCAACCTCTTGTGGGGCGGGCGGCATCCGGCATAGAGAGGGCGTGACATGTCATCAGGCTCGGATACGGAACTTGGGAAGCTGTCGTGCGGATGCTAAAGCAACTCTGATTTAGTCCCCATACACAAGCCGTTATGGTAGAATAGCGCAAGTTTAAAGGGATAAACCGCATGCGCCAGCTGACCTTAGCCTCCGGCACCTTCGAGACCTATCGCAAACCCACCCGTCGGGAGAAATTCCTCTCGGACATGGAGAAAGTGGTGCCCTGGCACGACCTCTGTGCAATGATCGCGCCCTATTACCCCAAGGGCGAGAACGGCCGGCCCCCGGTGGGGCTTGAACGCATGCTGCGCATTTATTTCCTCCAACAGTGGTTCAACCTCTCCGATCCGGGGGCGGAAGAAGCCTTGTATGAATCGGTGTCTATGTGTCAATTCGTGGGCATTGACCTCGGCCGGGAGCCGGTGCCCGATGAGACCACCATCCTGAAGTTCCGCCATCTCCTCGAGAGACACCATCTGGGCAAAAAGCTCTTCCGGGAGGTCCATCGCCATCTCGATTCGCAGGGCATCAAGATCACGAACGGCACGATCGTCGATGCCACGATCATCCATGCGCCCTCATCGACCAAGAACAAGGAGGAGAAACGTGATCCCGATATGCACCAGACCAGGAAGGGCAACCAGTGGTTTTTTGGGATGAACCCCCTGAAGGGGGTAAAGGCCCATATCGGGGTCGATAGCAAGACCAAGGTCATCCATGCGGTCGTGGCCACCGCCGCCAATGTCCACGACGCCACGGTCCTGCCGGATCTCCTTCATGGCGAGGAAACCAAAGTCTGGGGCGACTCGGCCTACCAGGGTCAGACCGATGTCCTCCGGCAACACGCCCCGAAGGCGCAGGACCTCACCCGCCGCCGCTATCGGTACAAGGGCGTCGTAAACGAGGTCGAGCGCACTCGTAACCGTATCAAGTCCCAGATCCGCAGCCGCGTCGAGCACGTCTTTGGCGTCATCAAAGGCGTCTTTCATTTCACCAAGGTCCGCTACCGGGGTCTCGAAAAGAACGCCCACCGGCTCTTTGTCACCTGTGCGCTGGCCAATCTGTACCTTGTCCGTCGACGCCTGTTGCGACCTTCGCGGGCGTAGTTCGTCCGGAATTCGGGTTCCGGGCCACAAAAGCCCCCCGAACAAAGAAATAAAGCCCCATCGGGGCGCAGAACGGTGCATTTGGACGGTCCGCCCTGGCAAAACCTCGTTTCGGCATCCTGCACTTGTCGAAATGGGGGGTTAGATCAGATGTGCCCTAAGGGAGACGCGCAAGAGGGATACCCCTCAAGTGCCAGAGTACCGATGCCGCGCACAGTGACGGAGTCATGCGTATGAGCGTTGACGACCCGGTAATCGGGTCCGAGCAAAGGCATGGCCCTGTTCGGCTAGAGCGACCAGAACAACCGCGTAAGCGGGAAGATTCCCGCGCTCTGCCTAAGTCCTTTGAGATACCCAAACAGGCCCTCTGGAGCGCTTGGAAACGCGTACGTGCCAATCAAAACGCGCCTGGCGTGGACAAGGACAGTCTTCAAGCCTTCGAGAGTCAATTGGGCAGAAACCTCTACACGTTATGAAACCGGATGAGCGCGGGGAGTTATTTCCCCAAACCTGTCCGTCAAGTGGACATCCCCAAAGCGGACGGACGTATGCGTACGCTCGGTATTCCCACGGTGACGGATCGGGTAGCGCAGATGGTGGCAAAGGCATGGATCGAGCCGCGACTGGAAGCTATCTTTCATTCCTCCTCGTTCGGATATCGACCCGGTAAAAGCGCCCATCAGGCGATCGCGCAAGCGCGCTCGCACTGCTGGCGTTACGACTGGGTGGTGGATCTCGATATCAAGGCCTTCTTTGACACCATAGACCATGATCTCCTTATGAAGGCCGTGCGCAAGCACGTCCCAGAGACATGGATTCGGCTCTATATCGAGCGATGGTTGCAGTGTGATATGGAGACGCCGGAGGGTAAGCGCATCTCGCGCTCGCAGGGGACCTCTCAGGGTGGTGTGATTAGCCCCCTCTTGGCTAACCTCTATTTACACTACACTTTGGATGCGTGGATGCAGACGCATTATCCCCACGTACCGTTTGAACGGTACGCCGATGATGTGATCTGTCATTGTCGCACGAAAGAAGAGGCGCAACGGCTCCTGGAAGCCATCCGTGAACGATTCGCGCAATGTCAGTTGACATTGCATCCCGAGAAAACACGGGTGGTGTACTGCCAGGACGGCCGTAGGCGGGGCGATCATGCGTTTACGCAGTTCGACTTCTTGGGCTTTTGCTTTCGAAGACGAAGCGTGCAAGATCGCAAGCGACACTTGTTTGTGGGCTTCAACCCGGCGGTGAGTCCGAAGGCGTTGAAGCGTATGAATCTCGTCCTGCGCACATTGCGTCTCCATCGCCAGACCCAGTGGACCCTTCCCGAGGTGGCCGCTTGTCTCAATCCAATCGTACGGGGGTGGGCGACCTATTATGGTCGCTTCCATCCTGTGCCATTGGAGCGATTCTTGGTGCGCCTTGATCTGCGGTTGGGACGTTGGGCCTGTCGAAAGTATAAACGGTTGCGGGGACACAAGCGGCGATCTTGGGCGTGGCTCAAGCACGTGCGCGCGGGTTCTCCGCGGCTCTTTGTACATTGGGAATTTCTGTATCTCAAAGAACCACGAACAGGAAGAGCCGTATGACGCGAGAGTGTCACGTACGGTTCCGTGAGAGCCTGAGGGGGAAGCTCCCTTGGGCCACTCGACCCTAAGGGATGTACTCTTGCGTTTTTCGGTTAATGGATCAAGGGCCGGATTGATCGCTGCCTCTCGCTCCGGATTTAAAGTGACCACCGTTATCGGCGACCAGTTGCGAGTCGCTCTTGACCAGCGCCGTGGATGGCGTGCTTTGGCCTCCTGATAGAGGGCATGACGGGCGGCCAGGATGGCGATGTCTTCTCCGGCATGACGTTGTGCTGGGCTCACATAACGGATGCCACTGTGGGCATGGTCATGGTTGTACCAATGCACGAAGGTGGCCGCCCAGGTGCGCGCCGACTCCAGATCGGCAAAGCCTCGTTTCGGGAACTCCGGGCGATACTTAGTAGTGCGAAAAAGCGATTCCACGAAGGCATTGTCGTCGGAGACGCGCGGTCGTGAGTAGGAGGGCTTTACCCCGAGCCAATGCAACATGGAAAGCACGGTGGTGGCCTTCAAGGTGGCGCCATTGTCGCCGTGGAGCACGGGCTTGTCTCTCAGACCGTGGATACCTTCCACCAAGGCCGTACGCCGCGCAAGATGCGCTGCGTGGTCAGAATCATCGGTGTCGGCGACGGTGTAGCCCACGACCTTGCGGCTGTAGAGATCGAGAATGAGATACAGGTAGAACCAGCGCCCTGTGACCTCGGCCGGTAAATACGTCATATCCCAGCACCACACCTGGCGAGGGGCGGTGGCGATGTGGGTCGTGGGGGGACGGACAGGCCGCGGGGTCTTCGCTCGGCCGCGATGGCGAGTTTGCCCCGCGGCTCGCAGGACCCGGCTGAAGGTCGATTCACTGGCGATATATACGCCTTCATCGGCCAATTTCGGCACGATGCGTGCCGGCGGCATGTCCGCAAAGCGCGGTTCGTTGGCCACATCCAGAAGTCGCGCACGTTCGGCCGCAGACAGGGCATGGGCGGGGGTCTTGCGCACAGCCTCCGGACGTCTGTCACCGTGCGTGAGGCCTAAGCCCCGCTCCCAGCGTTGGAGCGTGCGACTATCAATGCCGGCAAGCGCACAAGCGGCGTGCAGGCAAGCCCCCGCAGCCTGCGCTTGCCGGATATTCTGGGCGAGAATGTGGCGATCGTTCAGCGGAATCATTCGTCCGCGCCCTCGCGCGTATCGCCGAGAGTTTTTTTGAGAGTACCAACAAGGCGGCAGTCTCGGCTAACGCCTTGTCCTTGCGCCGCATCTCGCGTTCGAGCTCTTGGATGCGCCGCCGATCCTTGCGGGTCTCCTCGGGCCGAGCTCGAACCTCAGCCGAGGTGGCCCAGCCGCGATCGCCTGATCCCGCCAGGCCTCCAGATCCGAGGGATAGAGACCCTGTTCGCGACACCAGGCGCTCTTAGCAACCTCGTCCAGTGCGGCCGTGGCGATCACCGCCTCCCAGCGCGCCGCAGCAGTCCAAGTCCGTTCCGTTCTTGGCGCTCCCAAGGCCTCAGCCCGCCAGCGTTCCAGTGTGGCCATCCCCACCCGAGCTCTTGGGCCACGGTCTCGATGTGCGCGCTCTCTGGCGGCAACAGTCGGGCCACCGCCTAGTCCTTCAATCGTTGTGCGTATCGTGCCATCGTTCTTTCACCTCGCCCCCAGATTATCGATTAATGGAGGCGGCAACTACTGTGACACAGGAGGTCGTCTCGCAGGCCCAGCACGCGCCTTACGACCGAGTGATGAATATGCAATTGGCGGGCGATGGTCCCCACTTTCCAGTGCTCGGCATGGAAATAGCGCAGGATCATCGCCTCCGTTTCGGATGAAA